>CAZSBS010000236.1:0-7706 GCA_964605095.1 uncultured Planctomycetaceae bacterium
GGACTTTGCTGATAAGGCCGGCGCAGGCGCCGCTCATGAATTGCCCGCGTTCCAGGCAGGCCTGCTCATCGAGAGGCATCCCGCTTGGCCTGTCCGCGCCGCGGGCCGCGGCGAACAGGCTCCCCGCGGCCATCTCTTCCATTCTCGTCCGGAAGGATCGCTCATCCTGGAGGCCAGCCGCGAACTGCCTCTCCAGAGATAAGACGGCGGCCACTCTCGGGGTCTTCAACGACCGCACCCGAAGGCCAGTACTTTGACCTGAAACGACTGTTCCCCCTGGCGGCGATTCCACGATCATCCGTCGATAGAGCGCCGTCAGGGCGCCGGTTTCGACGATCTCGTGGGTGGCCAGGTAGGCCGTGCCCATCTGGATGGCGTCCGCGCCGAGCAGGGCGGCCATGAATGCGGTTTCTCGATTGAAGATCCCCCCGGCAAGGATCACGCGACAGTCCTGAAACAGCGATGGCCTGCGCCGTTTGAGGTCCAGCACCATTTGCGCCAATGTGAGTGTGCTATGCTGCCCCACGTGGCCGCCTGCCTCGTACCCCTCGCAGACCACATACCGAACCCCCGCTTCCAGGGCGAGTGCGAGCATGGCTCCATCCGGGGCGATGTACGCGACCCCTATGCCGCATTCCAGCAATTCTCTTATGGGGGAAAGGTCCCCTCCGGCGATCCAGACGAAGCGGGGCCGGTGCCGCTTTATCCAGGCCAAGTGCGTCTCCCGGAACGGGTTCTCCGCCAAAGACACGATATTCACCGCATACGGGCGCCCGCCCATGATCTCCGGCAAGCGTCCCAGCCGCCGGTCACGGGCCTCAGCGTCCATCAGGCCCAGAGCGATGGTGGGCAATCCGCCGGCGTCGGCAACTCGCAAGGCAAACTCGGGAACATCTGTGATACAGGACATGGCGCCCTGGATGAAGGGGTACTTGATCCCCATCTCTCCGGCGATGGGGCTGTCCAGAAAGCAATCCTTCTTTGCCTCAGCCGAGCGGCATAAACTTCGAATTTCCCCCATAAAGGCTTTCACGGCCGTCTCCGCGGAGGTCCCAAAACGCTCGGTAAACGACGCCGCAAAGGCGGCCTCCACACCCAGAGGGATGACCTCGCCCTGTGTGAAATGGCTCTCCAGGGGCCCAAGGGCCCTGGCTTGCACCTGGCTGACGAAGGAACGACGGCTCTCGTCCGTGACCTCCGCAGCGCACAGCGAGTCCTCGAGCGCCTTGATCTCCTTGAACGCCAGCGAGTTGCCCTTGTTGAAAAGGCGACAAGGAACTTGCAGGTCCAAACCAACCAGGGCGGTGGAATCCACGCGGAGATTGGCAAGCTGCCGGCGCTGGAGATCATCGATGGCCACCAGGTCAGTCAGCCAGTGGACACTCTCAAAGACGATGCCAGCGGCCCCTGTGGACAGCAATGCCGCCGCCGCCTCAGGAGTCCATATTCCGCCCCAGATGAAAATGTCCGGAGGCGTCGCGGCAGCGCGGAGCATTTCCCTGGCCGCTGAATAGAGAACCAAGGTCGTCTCGCCGCTCACGAATCCTGAAGCCTCGCATCCTTTCAGAACGATGCGACCGATCCCTGAGCCATCTTTCACCATCGCTGCCAGGAGATCAACGTCCCCGATGATTGGGAAGCATCGGTATTCTTCAGACAAGGCCGTGAGTCGCTGGAGGATGGCGGAAGGATGCCCGGGGGGAAACGGGGACTTGCATTCCACCCAGATGTTCCGAACCCCCGTTTCCTTCAGAAGCCGTGACAGAGATGGATTCATCAGGGCGGTGGCGGATATCTTGGTATCGCTGACCTGGCCGGCAGGGTCCGCCTCTTGCAGGAAGGAATGCAGGGCTTGGGCCCCCATGGCGGAAAGATCGAAGACGGCTCCGCTCCCGGTGCGCTGAGCCATCCGGGTTACAGGCTGGCCTATCTCCCCAGGCGTCCAGACGAAAGCGATAATGGGAACCTGATCCTCAGCCGACACGCCCGGACCTCCGCTTCAACGTCATGCGTTCACCTGGTTATTGGCATCCATCCGGCTTCCAACGGAGGCCGTCTTGGACAGAACGTAAAGCTAACAGATTCACGAATCTCACGATCGACACCATTGCTGCCAAACAGCGCCTCGGCGGTCTGCCGGATTCGAACAGAGCCCACAGATAAGCCTTACGGTAAGGATTATACGCCCACGGCAAGAGAAACTCCACCCAGAACGCAATGAGGCCGAAGTCGTGGAATCACAAGGGCTTTCTGAAGATGCGATATTTCTTGTATGGTCGTGCGCCCCCCTCCTCGAGCAGCGTGTTGACGGCCTCGTTATCCTCCAGGGTCCAGCCCAGCTCCAGGGAGCGATATTCCCCTTTTTGTCGCACAACCTCATAAATTTGGCGGACGGCCAATAGGGAGAGCCCCATTTGCCGGTATTTGTCCTTGATCCCGAAGATCAAGCATCGCAATCCCGTGATCTCCCGCCGGTACAGGATCCATTTCAGCAGGCCAAGCAGGCCGATGTGCCCGTTGAATCGCCTGAGCAACGGGTTGATGTCGGGGAATATCACGCAGACCGCCGCGGGGTCATCCTCATAGTAAATGAAGAAAGCCAGGTCCGGATCCGCGAAGGTCATTACGTTCTTCTGAATGTCACGCATCTCGTCATCGCTCAGCGGGACGAAGCCCCAGTTGCCGGACCAGGAGTCGTTGTAGACCTCCTTGATCCGGGCGAACTCGGCGTTTTCGTCCTTGGAACTGAACCGACGGATGGAGATGCCTTTCTTCCGGGCTATCCGTTCAGCCAGGCGATCCATCCACTCGGGAAGCCGGTAATCGCCATCGATCAGGAAGGCCACCAGATCCTTCTCTTTGGTGAAACCGCACGATTCGACCAACCGTGGGTAGTACGGCGGGTTGTAGGTCATCATCAACGCCGGCGGATAATCGAAGCCCTCTATGAGCAGCCCCACCTCGTAATTGGTGGACGGGTTGAGCGGCCCCCTCACGAAGGCCATCCCCTTCTGCCGAACCCAAGTCTCCACGGCAGAAAACAAGGCCGCCGCGACCTCCGGATCGTCAGCGCATTCGAAGAAGCCCCAGATGCCCATTTTCTCATCGTGGAGATCGTTATACCGCCGGTCGATGATGCCCGCGATCCTTCCCACCGTCTGGCGGCCACGCCGGGCCAGAAAGAGCCTTCGCTCGGCGGACGCCCAGAAAGGGTGCCTGCGGGGGTCCAGCAGCCGTCGAACCTCCTTCTTAAGGGGCGGAACCCACCTGGGGTACTCGGCGCATATCTTCCAGGGCAGGTCGATGAAGTCTTTGAGCTGCGATCCTACCTCCACAACAACGATCTCGACGCCGGCCATGAGCGCTCCATTCGAGGCAGGTTTTCTCATATGATTGTCGTCCCGCGACCGTCGTAGAGTGTCTCCGCCCGATTATCACTGGTTTCCGCATTGCGGCAAGCCCAATTCGGGAACTGCCCCCCTGTCCTGGCCGGTTCCGTGAGACTTTCGCCCAATCGTTGTGCCAGTGCCGCCGACCCATACCGTCCGCCCGTGCGCGTTGATCCTTGATGGAGAAACGCGTATAATCCCTACAAGAATGCAGGTTTGCGACCAAGAGCCGCCCGGCGAAAGTGCGAAATGAATGCCATTGCTCCACAACCTGTGCTGGTCACCGGAGCCAGTGGTTTTATCGGGCGGCACCTGGTGCGGCTGCTGATCGAGCGTGGCTGGCGGGTGTCATGCCTGGTCCGCGCCACCTCACGCGTCGACGATCTTCGCTCCGCCGGCGTCCAACTGATCACTGGCGACGTGACCGATCGGACCGGCATGGGACGGGCACTGGAAGTGTCGCGGGCCGGCATCGTGCTCCACTTGGCCGGGCTGGTCAAGGCGCTGCGGGTAGACGATTTCGTTCGCGTGAACGCGGGCGGCGTCGAGTCCGTCGCGGGCGCCTGCGCCGACTGCGCCGACCCGCCGGTATTGGTCGTGGTATCCTCGCTGGCTGCCGCGGGGCCGTGCGATGCCGACCGGCCTCGCGTGGAAGACGATCCACCAATGCCCGTTTCAGCCTATGGTCGCAGTAAACTGGCCGGAGAACAGGCTGCGGCCAGGTATGCCGTGAAGGTTCCTATCAGCATTGTGCGCCCGCCGATGGTCTTTGGCCCCGGCGACAGGGGTATGCTTGAGATGTTCCGGCCAATCGCGCGCCGTGGCATTCATGTCGTGCCCGGCCGGGGCGAGCATCGCTTCTCGCTGATCCACGTGGCCGATCTGGTCGAGGGCCTGCTCCTCGTGGCCGAGAAAGGCGAGCGTCTGCACCGCGGCGCAGCGCCCGGCCAGGGCGTCTACTTTGTGGCGGCCCAGGACGATCCGACGTATGCCGAACTCGGACGGGCAATGGCCACGGCATTGGAAAGAAAGTGTGCAACCGTGTTGCACATTCCCCGGCCTCTCATGCGACTGGCCGGGCTCTGCGGTGACGCGATGGGGCGAATCCGGCAGCGTCCCGGTTGGGTGAACGGAGACAAGGTCGCCGAGGCCCTGGCCGGGTCGTGGACGTGCTCATCCGTCAAGGCACGAACGCATCTGGGTTGGTCCCCCGCAGCCGGCTTGGCCCAGCGCCTGCGCGAAACGGCCCAGTGGTATCGCCAGGCAGGATGGCTCTGACCGAGTTACCTCCGGTATACGGGTTCGTTGGCTGGTCCGGCAGGGGCTACTTGGGCATGACCTTTTCGAACCGCTTCTCCCCCGTCAGCACATCTTTTCCGTACAGTTCGATATAGTGGACTTGGGGCCGGACCAGCCCGTCGGAGGCCTTGATGTACATCCTCTCGAGAACCGCCGGCCGGCCATCTATGACCAACTCGGCACGGACGTCGCTGCCCTCCAACTTCACGGTGATCGGACGCTGGGGGGCGGCCACCATGGTCATTCTGTACCCGCTTACCGACGGGTCCGGTTTGATGTCGAAACCGTAGGCCAACTTCTTCTCGATCCAATTGAGTTCCTTACGGCGGCCATCCTCGGCGAGCATGACATAGTAGGCGATCACCGGTTCATTGGGATCCAGTATGCCGTCGGCGGTGAGCCGGGCGTTGTAGTGCACGACGTTGGCATTCTTGCTCCGCTCGATGATGAACAGCGGACGAGTTCCTGCCAGGGCATCGTCCGGCGCGGCCTTGCTCTGCTCGATGGTCAACGGCAGCCGAGTCTTGTCCTGGGCACAGCCCGCCGCGGCCAGTACCCCGAGGATGGCGAACCACCACATGGCCTTCTTCATGTGACATCCTTCCCAGGCCACGCCCATCAGACCGGTGCCTGTTCACCTCGGTCCCACGCACCGATGCCCGATCTGAGTATGCGGCGCGGCTACAGCCTGGCCAGTTCGTCGGCCATGGCCAGGACCGCCGCGCGGATTTGTTCCTGGCTGTGATTGGTGGTGATGAAGAATCGAAGTCGGGCGGAGTCCTCGGCCACGGCGGGGTGCATAATCGGGTGGACGTTAATGCCGCGGTCGAACAAGGCACGCGCCAGACGCAGGCTCTTGACCGAACTGCCGACGATCACCGGGACCACGGGCGTGCCGCCGGCCGAACCGGTGTCCAGGCCGTGCTCCCGGGCCATATTCAGGAACAACGCCGCCAATTCGCGCAGCCGGGCGACGCGCTGCGGCTCGCGTTGCAGGACTGTCAGCGCGGCCAAGGCCGCCGCCGCGTTGGGCGGGGACATGCCGACGCTGTAAACGAACCCCGGGGCGGTGTACTTGAGGTACTCGACCAGTTCGGCCGAGCCGGCGATGTACCCGCCGCAACTGGCCAGCGACTTAGAGAGCGTGCCCATCCACAGATCGACGTCCGCAGGCTCCACGCCCCAGTGCTCGCCGATGCCCCGGCCGGAGGCCCCCATGGTTCCCAGCGAGTGCGCCTCATCGACCAGCAACAGCGTCTTGTGCTTCTTCTTGAGTTCCACGAAACGTGGAAGTTCGGGAAAGTCGCCATCCATGCTGTATACGCCCTCGATGGCGATCAGCACGCGGCGATAACTGTGGCGTACGTCCGACAACAGCGCGTCCAGCGCCTGCCAGTCGTTGTGGGCAAAGGCGCGACGGGTGGCGCCGGAAAGCGCCGCACCTTGGATGATCGAGTTGTGCGCCAGGCTGTCGTGGAGGATCAGATCGCTCGGCCCCAGCAGGTGGCCGATGGTGGTGACGTTGGTGGCATGGCCGGAGACGAACACGATCGCGGCCGGGGTGCCCAGGAACGCGGCCAGGGCCTGCTCCAGATCACGATGCACCTGCTTCTCGCCGGATACCAGCCGGCTGGCACCGGCGCTGGTGCCATAGCGGTTGATCGCGGCCTTTGCGGCGGCGGCAACCTCCGGATCGTGTGCAAGGCCAACGTAGTCGTAAACGCTGAAGTTGACGATCTGGCGCCTCTCGATGCATGCAGCGCTTCCGGCGCCGCCCTGGTCGACGCGGAAATACGGGTTGTCGCCGGCCACCACCCGCAGCATGCGTTCCTGACGCTTCAGTTCGCCATATTCGGGGAACTGGGCAATGTCGTAGTGTTCGGGCGGGACCTGGCCGGTGGGGACTTTGGGCCTGGGACCATCTGTCAAATGCATCTGCACAGCCTGGGCCAGATCATCCAGCGTCTGTGCCTGGTTGAACACCGTGTCGGGCAGGTGTCCGGCGAAGGTCTTCTCCAGCGCGGCCGCGAGCTCCAGACGCTGCAGCGAATCCAGGCCCAGGGCTGTCAGGGGCGTGTCCGGCGGCAGGTTGGGCAAGGCCGCGCCGGCCAAGGCGCGGGCATGCTGGAGGACGGCGGCAAGAGCGGCGGCGTGCGATGAGTGCGGCGCGGGATGCGCAGGGGAGGCCCCCGCATCTTCGGCGCCGGGGCGGACGGCGGTGCAGAGGTCGGCACAGTCGGCCGGCAGGCCGCGGTATTCGGCAAGGGCCTTGAGTTCGCCGGCCAGCAGCGCCGCACGGCAGGCATGGCGTTGGATCTTGCCGCTGGATGTCTTGGGAATCGTGCCGCATCGCACCAGCACAACCACGTCCAGTGCCAAGCCATGCTCATTGAGCACCGCCCCGCGAACCGCGTCCAGCACCGGCGCGAAATCAACCTCTCCTTTGCGCGTGGCCTCCTGCACCAGAACGAGGCGCCGGTGCCCGTGGTCGTTCGCGACGAAAGCGGCTCCGTAACCTGCTTCCAGCAGCAGGTGGCTGCCGCGGGCCGTGGCCTCGATATCCTGCGGATAACGGTTCAGGCCGCGGACGATGATCAGGTCGTCCCGTCGGCCGGTGATGTAGAGCTGGCCCTCGCGCAGGAACCCCAGGTCGCCGGTCCGCAGGAACGGACCTTCCCCCGTGTCGCTCAGGCGGGCCTTAAAGGAACTACGTGTCTGGTCGGGCTTATGCCAGTACCCCAGACCGACCGATGCCCCGGCAACCCAGATTTCACCGACGCTGTCGGGGGCGGCCTCCGCCAGGGTTTGCGGGTCGACAATCACCACTCGCAGAGCGTCGACGGGCGATCCGCAGGCCACCAGGCGGCGAGCCTGCCGCGCATCTTCGGGCACGGGCCCGACACGGTTCTCGCTCAGCGCTGACTCGTGGAAGGCGCCGACGGTCGCGCCGCTGCCGCGCCTCGGGCCGCTGACCATCAGCGTCGCCTCCGACAGACCGTAGGTGGGATAAAAGGCGCG
>CAZSBS010000237.1:0-7654 GCA_964605095.1 uncultured Planctomycetaceae bacterium
ATGGTCTTGGCAAGGAAGGCAACGACCTGTTGGCAGTCGGGCGGCTTGCGGAAGACGGCTACACCCATGACTCGCCGTGAGAAGTGATCGACGGCCACGGCCAGCCACCAACAGAACGGCCAGCGTTGTGGCAAGGCAAAGGGAAGCCAGGGCACCCAGAAGCCGCCAAGAGGAACAGCCGTCAGGTCGACGTGCCATACGTGGTTGGGACGCTTGGCGGTGACGACTCGCTCGGACGGTTTGGAGTCTTCTGCTGTTACGGTGGAATCAGGCTTGCTGGGCGGCGCTTTCTTGTCTTTGGCCTTGAGCATGCGGCCGACGGTGGTGATACCGAGGTGCAGGCCGGCGCGGGCCAGGATCTGGGCGATCTTGACTTTGCCGAGTGTTGGGCACACAGTCTTAAGGCGCTGGACAATGTAGCGGACGAAATCCGGGAACTTGTTGACCGGCTCCCGGAGTTGCGCCAGAGCGGAAGATCCGTCTTCATCGATTCGTTTCAGCCAGGTGCCAATCGTGTCATCCTCGACGAGGAAGGCTTTAGCAGCTTGGGCGAGTGACCAGCCGCGAGCGGCCTTTAGTTCCAGGATGGCCATGCGTTCAGTGGCGGGGTAATGTGGTCGTCGTCGCGGTTCGAGCTTGGCGATGCGAGCGTCCTTAATTCGGATTTCCTCGCGGAGCAGTTGGTTGTCCTGGTTGAGTCGGTTGTTGTCGCTGGAGAGCCGAACACGGGCGTTAATGCTGTTGGCCGCCCAGCCGCGGGCGCAGGTGATAGCGTAATGAGCCAGAGAGACGACGTGCAGAACGGCTGATTTGACGTTCTTTGGCCATCCGAAAGGCACGGGGATGTCTGGCAAAGCTTGGTCTGGCAAGGGCAGGCCTCCAGGACTTCGTTAGTGTCACTGAGGCCATAGCTTACCGCGTTATTCTGTGCGGTCAATCCCTCAAGTCTGTTCGGGATTTGGACGGGCCGAAAAACGCTGGACCACTTCAGCTGGGGGTGTCGGGTTCGAGGAACCCTACCCATTGGGGCAAGTCACATCAGGCTCGGGGCCAGGAGCAAAAAAAGTCGCTCCTGACCAATAATTCTCTATTGACTAATAGGTCATGTGCGACTATATAGTCACAATATGACTCAGAGCCCCAATACTGGCGCACACGCAACAGAGCAGAACCGCATGCAGAAACGCTCTCAGCGAACGCGGACCCGTCTGCTCCAGGCGGCGCTGACGGCCTTCGGCGAGAAGGGCGTCGAGGCGACCACTATTGAGGACGTTACCGAGCGGGCTGATCTCGGTAAAGGCACATTCTACCGGCACTTCGCGAGCAAGGAAGACATCGTCGTCACCTTGATCGCCGAGTCTGTCCAGCGGCTGATGCAGGAGATTCGCAAGTCGGTGGCTGCCCGGCAGGGCCTGCCGGAGGTGCTGGCGGGTATGCTGCAGGCGCACACGACGTTTTTCATGCATCACCGCGAAGAGTTCGTGATGTTGTTCCAGGGCCGGCTTTTGTTGAAGCTGGAGCGGGAGGACCCCGAGGGTCTGGAGCAGCCGTTCCTGGAATACCTTCGCGAGGTGGAGGCGCAGGTGACGCCGTTCATGCCGCTTCCGGCGGACATGGGGCGGGTCCGGCGGGTCGCCTGCGGGCTGGCTGGTTTCGTGTCGGGTTATCTTTCGTTTGCAATGATCGGCCTGACCGAGCGGGAAATCGAGGCGAGCTTCGGCTCGCTGCGCAGCGCCTTCGTGGCTGCCTGCTCGGCGATGTTGACAACTTCTTCGCCAATGGCGGGGGTCCAGTCGACCCCCGCGGGAACCAATAAGATATTGGGAGCTTTGAGATGAGAACGAAAGTCACGCAAGTTTGTGAAGAGCAGGAAGCCTCTGACGACAAGCCTCCACCGCTTACCGGCGGACAGGAGGATGTTTCCAACGAAACGGGGGATCCGGCGGGCTCGAGTTGTGCGTTTCCCGTGAGCGAGGAACTATGGCAGGACTGGCGCTGGCAGATGCGCAACCGCATTCGCACAGCTCGCCAGTTGTCGAACCTGTCCCCGCCGACGGCCAACCTGGCGGGCGTGTCGACGGCGGCGGGGCGGTTCCCTCTGGCCATCACGCCCTATTACGCCTCGCTGATACGGCGGTTTGATTCCGGCGACCCGGTCTTCGCGATGTCCGTGCCGCAGCTCCAGGAGTTGGTGAACTACCCCGCCCTGCACGACGACCCGCTGGAGGAGGACGAGGACATGCCCGTTCCGGGTCTGGTGCACCGGTACACGGACCGCGCGCTGCTGATCTCGACGACGACGTGCGCGTCCTACTGCCGGCACTGCACGCGCAAGCGGATGGCCGGGCACCGCGAGTCGGTGATATCGGCGGCCCGGCTCAGGCAGGTGGTGGCTTACCTGACCGAGCACCCCGAGGTGCATGACGTGATCGTGTCGGGCGGCGACCCGTTCACGATGGCCACCGAGCAGCTCGAGCAGGTCCTGTCGGCTTTGCGTTCGGTCAGTTCGGTGGAGGTGGTGCGGATCGGCACGCGGGTGCCGGTGGTTCTGCCGATGCGGGTGACCGACGAGTTGGTGGCGATGCTGCGCAAGTACCACCCGCTGTACGTCAACACGCACTTCAATCACCCGGCGGAGCTGACGGCGGAGTCCGCAGCGGCCTGCCGCAGGCTTGTGGACGCCGGCGTGCCTATGGGCAACCAGTCGGTGCTTCTGCGCGGCGTCAACGACCGCGCCGAGGTCCTGGAAGAGCTATTCCGTGGGCTGGTTCGCAACCGCGTTCGCCCGTACTACCTGTACCAGTGCGATCTGGTTCGGGGCGTGGAGCACTTCCGCACCCCGCTGTCCAAGGGCCTGTCGATCATGGAATACCTTCGCGGGCGGCTCAGCGGAATCGCCATCCCCACGTTCGTGGTGGACGCCCCGCACGGGGGAGGGAAGATCCCCCTGCTGCCCAACTACATCATCTCGGTAAGCCCGACGCACACCGTGCTGCGGAACTTCGAGGGCATGATGGTGGCCTACCCCGAGCCGTGCATGCAGGAAGGCGCCGTCCCGCCCGCCCAAGCCGAGATGCCCACCGTGTCCGACCTCGCCAACGGGCGGGCAACGAAGATTCAGCCGGCCGCCACGGGCCGCCACCAGCGGCGCTCGATGCGGGCCTCGCATGATCTGCAAGAGACTCCCGCGGAACTAACCCAGTGATACGGATTCGCAGACTTCACAACACGGTCCTGCCGGCCGACCGGGATGCGATCTCGCAGGTTCAGGAGATCTTCCGGCAGAACTTCCAGGACGTGGCGAGCTACGCCGAGAAGATTCCCGGCCTGCTGGATCACCCGTTCCGGCAGGGGTATCAGTCGTTCCTGCTGGTCTGTGAGACCGGGCTCGGGCGGGTGACCGGGTTCGCGCTGTTCCTGCACTTTCCGGAGATCGACAGTTCGTTGCTGGACTTCCTGGCCGTGAGGCGGGACATCCGCGGCGGCGGGCTGGGCAGCACGCTTTACGAGGCGATGCGGGAGTTCCTTCGCGACATCAAATCCCGCGGGCTGTACATGGAGTGCCTGCCGGATGCCCCCGCCGTCGTTCGGGACCGCGCTTTGCTCGATGAGAATCGTCGGCGGCTCAGCTTTTACGAACGATACGGTGCTCGCCCGATCGTCAACACGGAGTTCGAGACGCCAATTGGCGAGTCCGCCGCGCCTTACTTGCTGTTCGACGGGCTCGGGCGGACCGAACCGCTCGGGCGTGGAGAGTGCCGCGCCGCCATCCGCCTGATTCTTCGGCGGAAGTACAGTCACCTGGTCGGCCCGGACTACATCGAGCGCGTCGTCGAGTCGGTCATCGACAGCCCCGTCCGGCTGCGGCCGCCGCGATACGCGCGGAGCACGATAGAGTCGGCACCGGTCCGCCGCGGGCGACTGGCCAAGCCCTTCGCGATGGTCGTCTCCCCGCACCACAAGCTCCACCACGTCCAGGACCGGGGTTATGTGGAACGCCCCGCCCGGGTGGAGGCGATCCAGGAGGCGCTGGCGAAGCTGGACCTGTTCGAGACGGTCGCCCCGAAGCACTTCGGCGACGAGCAGATCCGCGCCGTACACGACGGGCGGTTCGTCACGTACCTTCACGACGTGTGCGCGAAGATCAGCACGAAACGCCCGGTGTACCCGTACGTGTTCCCCATCCGCCGCCCCGAACGCCGCCCGAAGGACCTCGCCTTGCGAGCGGGCTACTACTGCATCGACACGTTTACGCCGCTGGACGGCAACGCCTATGTGGCGGCGCGTTCGGCGGTGGACGTGGCCCTTACGGCCGCCGGGGAAGTCCTGGCCGGGCGACGGGTTGCCTACGCCGTGTGCAGGCCGCCGGGGCACCACGCCGAGCGCGGGGTCTTCGGAGGCTTCTGCTACTTCAACAACGCCGCCATCGCCGCCCAACAGCTCAGCCGGCACGGCAAGGTGGCGATGCTCGACGTGGACTTCCACCATGGTAACGGCGCTCAGGACATCTTCTACACCCGTAGCGACGTGCTGACGGTCTCCATACACGGGCACCCGAACTACGCATACCCGTACTTCTCAGGCTTCGCCGACGAACTCGGCGAGGGCGAAGGCAAGGGTTTCAACCGGAACTATCCGCTGCCGGAAAACGCCGACGAGAAGGTGTACTTCGAGGCGCTGGACGCGGCGACGGCGCAAGTCCGGCGGTTCAAGCCCGTCTTTCTCGTGGTCTGCCTGGGACTCGACACCATGCGGGGCGACCCGACCGGGGCGTTCGGCCTGACCGCCGTAGCCATGAAACGAATGGGCGCCAGGATCGCCGCGCTGGCGATGCCCACGCTGGTCGTACAGGAGGGCGGCTACAGCCTGCGAAACCTCAAACGCGGCGTGGCCGCGTTCTTCGAGGGACTCGCCGAGGAACCCATGATCGGCCCTCTCCCGGCCGGCAAGAAGAAGTGAGCTTATGGACAGGACGATTCGCACTATAGGACTGGTGTACGATCTGCGGGACGACTACCTCGCCGAGGGATTCACCGCTGACCAGGTCGCGGAGTTCGACACGCTGGACACGATCAACCGGCTCGCGGGCGCACTGGGCGAATTGGGCTGCGAGGTGGACCGCGTCGGCAACGGGCGGGCGCTTTGCCGACGGCTCGTCAACGGGGATCGGTGGGACCTGGTATTCCCCGTCGCCGAAGGCCTGGCCGGGCGAAGCCGCGAGGCGCAGGTGCCCTGCTTGCTCGAGATGTACGCCCAGCCGTACGTGTTCTCCGACCCATTGGCCTGCGCGGTGACGCTGGACAAGTCGGCCGCCAAGAGGATCCTCCGCGCAGAGGGCCTGTCCACGCCGCGGTCAACCACGGTCGCCCGCGAGGCGGACCTGGCCGCGACGACGCTGAGCTACCCCCTGTTCGCCAAGCCCAACGCCGAAGGAACCGGCAAGGGAGTGGACGGCGCATCAAAGATCGACACCCCCGAGCAGCTCCGCAGGACCTGCCTTCGCCTGCTGAAGCAGTACGCCCAGCCCGTGCTGGTCGAGGAGTACCTCCCAGGCCGGGAGTTCACCACCGCCATCCTGGGCTGCGGAACCGACGCACAGGTGCTCGGCACGCTGGAAGTCCGAATGCGGGCCGACTCGCCTCACGTGGACTACTCCTTCGAGGTCAAGGAGAAGTGCGAGCAGTTCGTGGACTACCTGCCCGTCGAGCCAGGCCCTGTCCGCGACGACGTCGAGGCGCTGGCGCTTGCTGCCTACCGGGTGCTCGATTGCCGCGACACCGGGCGGGTGGACATTCGCCTGGACTCGGCCGGCCTGCCCTCGTTCATCGAGATCAACCCCTTGCCCGGCCTGCACCCGACCCACTCGGACCTGCCGATGATCGCCACGCAGCAGGGACTGACGTACCCGGAGTTGCTGCACCGGATCGTAGCCTCCGCCGCGGCGAGGCAGGGGCTGACCCTCCCGACACCCTCAAGGCGGGACCGCTGATATGACCGCCACAGACCGCGGCGTGCTGATCCTTTACAACGACCCCGCGCCGCCTGCCGGCGAGGGGCCGTCCCGCTGGGAAGAGTCCGAGGCGGGCGTGCTCGACGAGGCGCTCGCGGTGGCTGAGGCGCTTGCCGGACTGGGCATCCCCAGTCGCCGCGCGGGTATCCGCCGACTGGCGGACCTGCCCGGCGCGCTGGCGGGCGGACCCGAGCAAATCGTCTTCAACCTTGTCGAGACTCTGCCCGCCGGCGCTCGCGACGCCAACGCCGTGCCCGCCGTCTGCCGGGCGCTCGGGCGGGCCTGCACCGGCAACGAGACGGTTTCCATGGACAAGTGGCTGACCAAGGCGGCGCTTTCGGCCCACGGTGTGCCGACACCAGTTGGCGTCGTGGTGCCCGTCGGGGCCAAGCCGGCCGACCTGCCCCCCGACCGGCTGATCGTCAAGCCCATACGCGCCGACGGCAGCGAGGGCATCGACGCCGCATCCGTCGTGCCCGGACCGGGACCGGAACTACAGCGGGCAATCCGCCGCGTACACCGCGATTTCGACCAGCCCGCGCTGGTCGAGCAGTTCATCGCAGGCCGAGAGATCAACGTCTCGTTGATTCAGCGAGGCGGCTCGCTGCGGGTGCTTCCGCTGGCGGAGATCGACTTCTCCGCGTTCGGTCCGGACCGCCCGCGGATCGTGGACTACGCCGCCAAGTGGCGCGAGGAATCGTTCGAGTTCCGCAACACGCCGCGGAAGATTCCCGCGTCTCTGCCGGCAAAGGTCGCCGCCGAGATCCGCCGACACGCCCGCGACGCCTGGCACGCCGTCGCCTGCCAGGACTACGCCCGTGTGGACTGCCGCGTGGACGCACAAGGCCGAGCCTACGTCATCGAGGTCAACGCCAATCCGGACATCTCGCCCGATGCGGGCTTCCGCGCCGCCCTCTCGGCCGGGAAGATCCCCTTCGACCAGTTCGTCCTGGCGATGCTCCGCAATGCGGAAGCAAGACTAGGCGCCTCGCCGGCGACCGGGCTCGCCGAGCCCCCCACGGTCAGCCCTGCCGGCGACGGGCAGACCGAGATCCGCTGGTCCATGCAGACCGACCGCCAGGCGGTGCTGGACCTGCTGGCCGGCACGGGCGTGTTCCGCCCCGGCGAACTGGACATCGCCCGAGAAGTGCTCGACGATGCGCTGCGCGCGGGGCCGGCCGGACACTACCAGTCCTACACCGCCGAACTCGACGGGCGGGCCGTCGGGTGGGTCTGTTTCGGCCCGACGCCCTGCACGGAGGGCACGTTCGACATGTACTGGCTCGCCGTGGACATCCGCTGCCAGAAACGGGGCATCGGGCGGGCACTGATGCTCCGCGCCGAGGACCAGATCGTCCGCCGCGGAGGCAGGCTCGTCGTGGTCGAGACCTCTGGGCGGGCCGACTACGAGCCCACGCGGCACTTCTACCTCCGTCTTGGCTACCATGAGGCGTCGCGCGTGGCCGACTTCTACGCCCCTGGCGACGACAAGGTTACCTACACCAAACGCCTGGCCTGACCGCCCCTGCCCGCTGCTGGCCTTGTCCCCCCGAGTAATTCGGTCGCTACTGTGCCATAAGGACTTACGACAGGTTGCCATCTGAGGCCTTTCGTGCTATCAGGGCCGCATGAATACCATCATCG
>CAZSBS010000238.1:0-7652 GCA_964605095.1 uncultured Planctomycetaceae bacterium
TTGCACAACGTTAAGGCGGCCGGCAGGCCTAAGAGCTATGACCTAAGACCTTCCTCTTCCCCCCCCGGCGTCAGGCGCCGATGACGGAGAAGACTATGTCGGCCAGGATGTCTTCCTCGGCGAAGCGGGTGAGGATGGGATCGAGTTCGCTTGGCGATCCGGCGAGGAAGTAGCTCCACAGGCCTTGCCGCTGCTCCATCAGTTCGCAAGTCAGGAACGCCCTCTGCCCAGCCACGTCGGGCGGGTCCAACCGGCGGGTGGTGCGGACCAGTGCGCTCTTGCGAAGGCTCTCGGACTCGTAGGGGTGCTCGGCGAGCGTGAGGACCTTGCTGAGCCGCTTGACGACGCGGACGATCTCGTCCTTGTCCGTCTGGGAGCACCAGAACGTGACCACCACCGCCCCGCCGGGCGCGCCCGGAAACGCCGTGCCGTGACCCACGATCGTCTCGATGGAAATCCCGCGGTTGCTGAATGTCGAGGCGATGCTGGTCAACGCCCCGGCCCGATCGGCTATGCCGGTACGGATGACCCAGTGTTTCTTGTCCTCGTCGTTTGCCATGTTCATATTGCCTCGCTACACCAGTGCAGTGCGTCGAATAGATTGTGAATTATCGTGAGAGCCAAAATCCGAAATC
Organism: uncultured Planctomycetaceae bacterium; assembly: GCA_964605095.1. Lineage (GTDB taxonomy): Bacteria > Planctomycetota > Phycisphaerae > SM23-33 > SM23-33 > JAUWQU01. Next base: position 636 of record CAZSBS010000238.1, read on the forward strand.
CGAAGCACGAAATCCGAAACAAATCCAAATCGCCAATTTCAAATGCTCAAAACGCCAATGCCCGGCCCACGACATGTAAAAAACCTTAGTGTCCGTTGTGGGTTCTTGTTTGTTTTGAGTTTTGTAGTTTGAACTTGTTTCGGATTTCGAGATTCGCATTTCGGATTTATCAGGTGCCATAAAGTTCATCGATTCCGAATCGCTCCGCTAGCTGCCGCCGCCCGCATCGGCGGGCTCTCCGGGCACGCCCCACTGCATGCGTTCCCTTGCTATGCTGCCAAGGGCTATCGACAGCAGCTTTGTCTCGACGTTGTCGGCCCGGGACAGGATCAGGTAAGGGGTCATCACGCCCACCGTCACGCCAGCGAACGCCCCCAGGCCGTACTTCACGATCTCCATGATGACCTTGTAGAGAATGTTCGCCGAGTCCAGCCCCGGGCAGACCAGGATGTCCGCCTTGCCCGCCACCTCGGCGGCGACGCCGTTGAACTCCACGTCCTTGAGCCGGAGCGACTCGGGGCTGACGGCCATGTCGAACGACAGCGGGCCGTAGACCAGCGCGCTGGGCCAGTGCCGGTCGGTCAAGGCCTTGCCCATCGCGGTCGAGGGCAGCGACTCGATGATCTTCTCGTTGGCTGAGAGGATCGCGACTCGCGGGCGGGCGATGCCCATGATGGCCTGGGCGACCTCGACGGCGTTTTCCACGAGGTGGACCATCCGCTCGAAGGTGCATGAGGTGGTCACGCCGGGGTCGGTCAGCAGCATTGGCCTGCCATTGGCTATGGGGGCGGCGTCGAACATCGTAACCAGGCTGAAGGTCTTTCGGACGGCAATGCCGCGCATGGCGCGATTCAGGATCGGCGTCGATATGTTGCCCTTGAGGATGATGTCCGCCTCGCCGGCGCGGACGATCTCCACGGTCCGCCGGGCCGTCTCCTCGGGCCCGTCGGTGGCGACGATGTCCGCTTCGCTGACGTCGATGCCCACGCGGGAGGCCGCGGCACGAATCTCCGGCCCATCCCCGATAAGCACGCAGCGCTCGACTATGCCATGATCCCTGGCCGACTCCACCAGGCGAAGGTCGTCGTCGCGGTCGCCGCCGGGGATGACCACCGACTTGGCCCGGAGTTGCCCGGCCACGGCCAGCAGGTCCGTCACCGCCTCAAGCGGGGGCGCGCCGTTCGTGTCGCTCGCCGCAACGTCTGTCGATTGTGCCATAACCACGTTCTCGCTTCTTCTCCTAGCCGTTCTCTGCGCCCTCTGCGTGAACCTGCTTCTTCTTTTTCTTCTTTTTCTTCTTTTTCTTCTTCTCCTCCGCCTTCACCGCACCTTGGCGGAGTCCACGCCGCAGTCGGCGAGGATTTTTTCGAAACGCCTGCCGTATTCAACGTACGTTCTCATGCGAGCGCCGGCCTCGGTCTCGCCGCCGGCCTCGTGGAAGACCACGCTGAGGTGGGGCTCCATCGATATGCCGCCGTCGTAGCCCCTCGCCAGCAGGTCGCGGACGATCCGCACCACGTCGCCGTCGCCCTCGCCCGGCCAGGTGAACTCGGCCTTGTTGAATATGCCCGTGGTGAACTCCAGGAACCGGCAGTCCTTGATGTGCACGTAGGCTATGTGCGGCCTGACGTGCTCGTAGAACTCCCACGTCGATTGGAGCTTCTCGTGTACGCCAGAGGCGTAGTCCGGCGTGCACAGCGGGTTGGCGGTGTCGAAGACCAGCTTGAGGCCGGGAACGTTCTCCACTAGCTCCAGCGTGTACTTCCAGCCCATCCCGCCGTAGTTCATGCAGTTTTCGTGGACGCACGTGATGCCCGCGCCGTCGAACATCTTCTTGATCTCGCGCAGCCGGCGGAACCGCTCCTCGGCCATCTGATCGCCGGGCGGACGGTCCCGAAGAATGCCGTAGCTCATGATGCGGATCATCTTAGTGCCCAGCCGGGCCATGCGAGGGATGGCGCGCTTGACCTCCGCCAGCGTGATCTCGAACGGGTCGGTGATCTTCTTGCCCCAGTTGGCTATCTCCGAGCCGAAGCAGTTGATGCCCACGCCGGCGGCGTCGAGTTTCCCAGCCGCAACGTCGAAGGCATCGTCGGGCATGTTGTGAATGTTCTTGCCGTCTATGTTGCGGCTCTCGATGTTCCGCCAGCCAAGCTCCTTGGTGGCGAGGATCTGCCCGTCGATGCCGGGGGCTGCCTCATCCGCGAATCCGGTCAGGTACATGTCGGTCCTTTCAGTCTCGTGTTTGCTATAGGTCTTATGGGCCTATGGGACTTATGGGTCCTATAAGACCTATATCTCTTTTACTGGCTACCCTGCTTCGCTGAAGCTACGCAGGGCTGCGCCGGCTACCGGCTTTGAACGCCCTGCTTGCTGCGCGTCTTCTGGAGCTCGTGGGCCGGCAGGCGGCGGTCAAGCAGCGTCAGCGACAGGTCGATGCACTCGGCGGCCTCATCCGGCGTCGTCGTGCCGATGGTCACCATGTCTTGGTCGCGGAGCGTGTTCCACACGAACGCCAGGCCCACCGGCGGCAGGATTGCCCCGGCCGCGAGGGGCTTGATCGTCATCACGGGCTTCCTGGCGTTATGGATGATCCGCATGACCCAGTCCACCTCGAGCTGCATGAGGAACCCCGCCGAGTTGTAGAGTTGGATATAACTCTCGACATCCGCGCCGGACTCATCGGCGATAACCACCGCCTCCGGGGCGTGGGTGGACAGGCCCGGGATCATGCCGCGCTGGCGGATCATGGCTGAGTACTCGTCCATGCCGCGGATCACGCGGTGCAGGCGATCGAGGATGCAGTCGGTCACCGACTGGTGCGGGAAGCAGAAGACCGCCTGATTGTCCCGGCAGTAGTCCAGCACCCGCTGCGGCTGCGACTGCGGCTCGCCGCCGGGCAAGACGTTGAAGCTGGGGGTTATCACGCGGATCGCGCCGAGCCCGGTGCGGTCCTCGGCAATCTTGATCGCCTCGAAGAGCTTCTCGCTGGCTGGGCCCATAACCGTGTCCACGCCGCGGCGGAAGAAGACCTCCATCACGTCCGCCATCCGCCCCGCCGTCTGGTAATCCTTGATGAAGCGGTCCTTGGCCGCCGAGGTGTGCGAGTAACCCAAAAACCAGTTGGTCCCGACGATCAGCCGCGATACGCTCACGCCGCCAACGCAAGTTCTGGGAAACTCGTTCATGCCGCCGCTCCTCTGAACAAAAAAAGGTCTTGGTTCATAGGTCTTATCTTAACTGTCCGAGGGGCTTGGGCGGACGCAAATAATCGTCGAACACTCACGCCGCCGCCTGCGGTTTCATAGAATACACGGGCAGGCATCCTGGCCGGGAAGCGGCCGGGACGCCACAACCGAGCACACGAAAGGAGCACCCAATGAGTGAATCAATCGGGACAGTCGGCAGGCGCATCAGCCGGCGATGCATTCTGGCGGCCACGGGAGGCCTGGCGGTCGCGGCCGCGACGGCGGGAACGGCGGGGACGACCGCGTCCCAAGCCGGGGCCGCGGACGCCCCGGCGGCGCCGAAGGAAAAGCCCGGCCCCGGCGACCTTGCCTACACGCCCAAGGGCAAGATCAAGCAATCGGTCTCCGCGTGGTGCTACAAGATGTCCCTGGACGAGCTATGCGAAAAGGGCAAGGCCATGGGCCTGCTGGGCATCGACCTGCTGAGTCCGGGCAAGGATTTTGACGTGCTGAAGAAGCACGGCATGGTCTGCACGATGATCAACAGTTCCGGCATCAGCCCCGGCCTCAACGACAAGCCCAATCACGAGAAATGCCTTGCCGCGATTCGCAAGAGCATCGAGGCGGCGGCCGAGGCGGGTTTCCCGAACGTCATCTGCATGTCCGGCAACCGCCGGGCGGGCCTGACCGACGAGGAGGGCCAGGACAACTGCGTCGAGGCCCTCAAGCAGGTCGCCGGCCTGGCCGAGCAGAAGAAGGTCACGCTGTGCATGGAGCTGCTGAACTCCAAGCGCAACCACAAGGGCTACATGTGCGACCGCACGGCCTGGGGCGTGGGCGTCTGCAAGAAGGTCGGCTCGGAGCGGGTCAAGCTGCTCTACGACATTTATCACATGCAGATCGACGAGGGCGACGTAATCGCGACCATCACCGAGAACAAGGACTACATCGGCCATTACCACACGGGCGGCGTGCCTGGCCGAAACGAGATCGACGAGACCCAGGAGCTGTACTACCCGGCCATCATGCGGGCGATCCTCAAGACGGGCTACGAGGGCTACGTCGCCCACGAGTTCGTCCCCAAACGCGACCCGATGACCAGCCTGCGCCAGGCGATAGAGATTTGCGACGTGTAGGTACACAAACTGACCGATTTTGAAAGCCCAGAATGGGCGATAGCCCCGGCGCGCCGGAAGCCGGGGGCGTAGTGTGTGTATAGCGGTATTGTTCTCAGCCCCGTTTACGGGGCTTCGATCCCGCTATAGCGGGAGAATAGCCCAGGCCTTTCAGGCCTGGGTTGAGGCTATCCATCTTTTTGTTTCCTAGCGTGCTTCAGCACGCTTACCTCTGTTTGTGCGCCTTTAGGCTGAAGCCACAAACAAGCGCGCTGAAGCGTGCTGAACATTGATAACGCTCATATAACCCAGGCCTGAAAGGCCTGGTCTAAACCCCGCTGCGCGGGGCAAAGCCCCGTAAACGGGGCTATAAGAAGAAGGCTCCCCGTGTCCCTGACTACTATCTACTACTCCCTGTCTACTGCCTCGAGGTACCTCAGGCACTTTTCCACATCGGCCATGGCGCGGTCGGCTTGGCGCTCGTGCTCGACTATGTACCATTGCGTTCCGCCGATTCGCCCAGCCAGGTCGAGCAGCTTTTTCCAGTCCACCTCGCCCTGGCCGATGACGGCGTCGGTCGCCCCGCCGAACTCCTTGAGGTGAATCGTCCGCGCCCGCCCGGGGAAACGCTCGAGCATGGCCAATGGGTCCCCGCCGCCCTCGATCGCGTTGCCGACGTCTACCTGCATCACAACGTCGGCGTTGGTCCGCGAGAAGAAGACCTCCCAGGGAATCTCGCCGTCGACGGGCTTGAACTCCACATAGTGGTTGTGGTAGCCGGTGAACATTCCGTGCGGGCGAAGCCGCTCGGCGATCTCGTTGAAAACCCCGGCTGTACGCTTCCAGGAGTCTATCGAGTCGCGGTAGTGAGCAGGCAGGACCGGCACAATCAGGAATCGGTTGCCCAGCGCCCGGTGGAACTCGACGGACTTGTCCAGCTCGTCGCCCAGCAGCAAGTCGATGTCCACGTGCGCCCCGCAGCAGGCCAGGCCGTTGTCGTCGAGGATTCGCCGCAGGTCGGCGGCGCCCCAGCCGTAATAGCCGGCGAACTCGAGGCCCTGGTAGCCCATGCGTGCCAGCTCGCCAGCCACGGCGGGGAAGTTTTGACCGGTGTCGGCAGCGCAGGTGTGGCGGATCGAGTAGAGTTGCAGGCCGAACGGCCCAGCCCCGGCGTTTCCCGCGTTATTTGTCATGCGACTCTCCTTGCGGGGCCACTCGCGGCCCGGCGTGGTGTTTCAATGGTATGCGGCTTTGACACCGCCCATGCGCAAGTGCGATGATAACCGCAACAGCGCAGGCGGCAAGCGCCGGGTTAGCCTGGTTCCGTGGAGTTGGTGCGCCATCCCACCTCGGCCGGCGCGTTACGCTGCCAGCCCATCGCCTACCCCTCGCAGCCCGGCGGTTCGATTTCGGGGGTTACGGCATGTTACCGGCAGGGGCGACTGACTCGATGCGCCTGATTCGTGCCCGAATGACGTCGGCCAGGGCTTTGTCGTTCCGGGCGGATACCAGGCTGAGGGCCTTGCGGAAATGGGCGACTGCCTCGTCCAGTTGTCCGCGGCCAGCCAGCGCGTCTGCGAGGTTGAATTGGGCCGCCACGAAGTCGGCCCTGACTTCCAGGGCCTTGCGATAATGGGCAATGGCCTCGTCGACCCGTCCGCGTTTGGCCAGAGCCAGGCCGAGGTTGTAGTGGGCGTCCGCGTAGTCGGGCTTGATTACCAGGGCCTCTTTGTAATGGGCAACGGCCTCGTCGCCCCGTCCTCGGCCGGCAAACGCCACCCCAAGGTTGAGGTGGGCCTGGGCGTAGTTGGGCTTGATTTTCAGGGCATTCTGAAAATGGGCAATGGCATCGTCGACCTGTCCGCGCCCGGCCAACGCATTTGCAAGGTTGAAGTGGGCCTCCGCGAAGTCGGGCTTTATTTCCAGGGCCTTGCGATAATGGGCGACGGCATCATCGACCTGTCCTCGGCCAGCCAGAGCCAGACCGAGGTTGTTGTGTGGGTTCGCGTAGTCGGGCTTTATTTCCAGAGCCTTGCGATAATGGGCGACGGCCTCGTCGCCCTGTCCAAGGCCGGCGAGATCCAGACCGAGGTTGTTGTGGGCCTCGGCGTGGTCCGGCTTGATTTCGAGGACCTTTTGGTAATGGGCAATGGCCTCGTCGACCTGCCCGCGGTTGGCCAGGACGGCAGCGAGGTTGAAGTGGGCCTCCGCGAAGTTCGGCCTGATTCGCAAGGCTTCCTTGTACTGGGCCACCGCCTCGTCAATGCGCCCCAGGCCCGCAAGGGCGGCACCGAGGTTGAAGTGGGCCTCCACGAGGTTTGGCCTGATTCGCAAGGCCTCTTGGCAGTGAGCGGCTGCCTCGGTGAACTGGCCGGTCTCGGCAAGGAGTTTCCCCAGATTCAGCAAGGCGCTGCTGTAGTTAGGCGACAATTTGACTGCTTGGCGATAGCTCTTGATGGCCGCGTCCACTTGGCCCTGCTTCTCCAGCACAACGCCCTGATTGTAGAACCAAACCGAATTCTTCTCCGGCGTTTGTGGGCGCCGCTGGGCAAGGATGCGATCAAAAACAGTCTTCTGGGCAAGTGATTTGCCGTTGAACCATCCCGCCCGTTCCATTGCCTCCCAGATCTGCCAGGCAATCAGCTCGTGTCCATGCCGCGTGGGGTGAACGTAGTCCTCAATCAGATTGAACCCCACCAGACCATGCTCACTCT
>CAZSBS010000239.1:0-7603 GCA_964605095.1 uncultured Planctomycetaceae bacterium
CCGGAAAGACAAACAGCGGAACCGGACACTTCGCATGCGGTGGGGATAAGTCCATAGGACTCATAGAACCTATAAGACCTATAGAACCTATGCTCGCCTGATTGACATACCCTGGGCCATGCGTTAGCATGGAGGTTTGTCATTCACGGCCAGTTCCAAGCCGGCACGGCATATGAAAAGGCGATTGTCCTGGTTGTTGATCTTGGCGTCCGCGGCGGGCCTGCTGGGATGCGGGTTCGGACTCTCTGGCGCCGGCAGTTCCGGTGCGCCGGTGATTCCGCCGTCGCCGACGACTATGCCTCGCGCCGGCGGGCACACCGCCAGCCTGGGCGACCCTGCCGACGCGGCGGCAAAGCCAGACCAGTTCAAGCTGATCATCAGGATCCGCATGACGACCATCGAGGTGCCCGTCGGCACCGCCAGCGGCTCGGAGGAAATATGGAGCTACCTTGACGAGGAGCCCATCAGCACCGTCCGTTCCGTAAGCCTTGGCCGCAACGGCATTCGCGTGGGCCTCGGCCGCAAGGACGCCTGGCCGGACCTTGCCACCGTCTTCAAGAGGATGACCGGGCGGGCGCCTGGCCAAAGCGTCATGGCCGCAATGCCGAACGACCCGCTCCAGATCATCCTCCAGGAACACCAGGACGAGGCCACCATCTTCACCTTCCGCGACGACCGGACCCTGCGCGGGCAGGACTACCCCGTCGGCGATTACCTGCTGACCATCGCATGCACACTGGACGAGGACGACCTGTCCAAGGTGATGCTGACCGCCCTGCCACAGGTGCGTTCCTCGGCCCGTACGACCAAGTTCGAGATAACATCATTGGGGCCGCGGGTGGTCAACCAGCCCGAGACGTACAGCTTGAGCGACCTGACGTTCCAACTGATGGTTCCGCCAAAGGGCTTCCTCCTGATCGGGCCGGGCGCCAACGCCAGGAACCCATCGACGGTGGGACATCACTTCCTCACGCATAAACGCGAAGGCGTGGAGTTCGAGACGCTGGTGGTGCTTATGCCGGAGGTGCTCGCCGCGCCGATCCGATAACAGCCCGGCCAGGCCGGGAAGGGAACTCCAGAAACAAGACCCACAATGGACGACGATAGCACAAGCCGCGACGACGGCTCCATGCAGCAGCCTGGCATTGACGCCGGCAAGAGTCAGGGCGACGATAGTCTTTATCGGCTGCTCTACGAGCACTCGCCGGTGGCTGCCATCGCCACCGACCGCCAGTTCCGCATCGTGACCTGCAACGCCGCCGCCAGTCGGCTGATGGGGCTCTCCGGCGAACAGATCCTGGGCCGGCCCCTGGCGGAAACCGTCCCCGAGGCCCGGCGAAAGCTCCTTGCAAGGCTGCTTTCCCGCACGGCCGAACGGGGCGTGATAAGCGAGTTCGAGGTCCAACTCGCCAGGCCAGGCGCCAAGGCGCGCGACCTGATGGTCGTGCTCTCGCCGATCCCCGGCCCCGACGGCGCCACCCGGGGCGTCGCGGCATGGATCGTCGATGAGACCACACGCAAGCGACTCGGCAAAAGGCTGGTCCAGGCCGAGAAAATGGCATCGCTGGGCACCCTTGCCGGCGGGGTCGCCCACCACTTCAACAACATCCTCGGCGGCGTGGCTACCTTCGTGGACTTCGCGCTGACCAGCGGCGACCGCCAGGCCATGCACCGCGCCCTTCGAATGACGGCCGAGGCCGCCGCCAGAGCCAGCAGGATCACACAGTCGCTGCTGACGTTCGCCGAACGCGACCAGCGCCGCGCGGACCTGGCAGACCTTACCGAAGTGGTCCTAACCTTCGTCCACCTCGTCGAGCGACCCCTCGAAGAACGCCGCATCCGCCTGCACCTGGACCTGCACCCAGTGCCGATAGTGCCCGTCGAGACCAACCAGATGCACCAGATCCTCGGCAACCTGCTGACAAACGCAGAGGAGGCCATGCCCGAGGGCGGAACCATCACCATCAACCTGGACCGCACCGACGAGAGGATAGTCCTGGCCTTCGGCGACACCGGCTGCGGAATCCGCCAAGAGCATCAGCCGCTGGTCTTCGAACCGTTCTTCACGACCAAGGGGCTGCTTGCCGGCGGAGACCAAGCCAACCCGGGCCTGGGCCTGTCCGTCGTTCACGGCCTGGTGCTGGAGATGGGCGGGGCCATCAGCCTGGAATCAGAGCCGCTCAAGGGCACGCGGTTCTTCATCTCATTCCCGGTGCCCGATCAGCCAACGGACCAGCCTGTATTCGATGATGACTCTGAATGAAGGGGCCGAAAAAAAGCCTTAGCCGCAGCCCGAATGAATCTCGCGCGGAAGCGGCAGGCCTGAGGGCAGCGCCAAAACTCCCGATTGGCGCGATGGCAAAGGGAGCCGGGAGTGCCAATCGGCAGACCTGTCCCCAATACCTGCTCGGCAACCCCTATTTTGTATTTTAGGGGCTGACCCCACCTGTCCCGCAAGAACTTGAGGCGGCGATGAAGCAATGGGAAAAGTGGACGGGAGCGGGTTTCCTCGCGGCAAGGTGATTGTCTATCAACTACCGCAACTCAGACGCGGACGACACCACCATGTAATCGACGCCATCCAGCGCGCCCTTCTTCATCTTCTTGGAGCCGAAGTGTGCGGCCCCGCACTGAATCTTCCTCCGTTCATCAGGGCGCAGGTCATCCATGTTTATGGACCCCTTGGTCTCGGCCACCAGGTACAAGACCGGCTTGCCATCGGCCTCTGGGCCATCCATGACCACGGCCCAGTCGGGGTTGTACTCGCCGACCGGCGTTGGCACGGTGAACCAGGACGGCAACTTCACGTACAGCCGAACATCCGCTCTCGCCTCAAGATCGAGGATGAACTTCTCCTCAACTCCTGAGTCGTAGGGGATGCGGTTGTAGAGGGTCTTGTCCTTGCTCTCATCGATGGTGACGTACTCGGTGAACAACTCGACCGTCTTGGAGTCGGTGATCAGATCCATCCGGTACTCCTGGCCGGTCTTTTCGTACTCAATCCCGTTTACCAGATGGTCCGCCAGCTTCTCCTTGAGAATGCGTACGGCCGTCGTTGCCCATTCGTGCGGGTTGTCGATGGCTGACTTCTTGACGCCCAGCCGCCGGAACAGCTCCAGCAGCGTCCGCCGTGTCACCCGCACGGGCGGGGTCGTGTGCTCCATCAGGTTGGCCATCACGTCCACAAGGTTAGGTAGCGGATAACGCCCAGCCAGGTCCGCTACCGTCTTGGCGGCGCTTATCTGCATGGCCTCGAAGATGCCGTCGTCGCCGACCTTGAACTCCGCCTTGGTGATCGTCACTCGCGGCGGGGCAATGTCGGCCTGCTCGATAGGTGGTACTACTTCAGCCAACAGCTTCTCCGTGTCGATTCGCACAGCGTAGCGTGTCTTGTGCTTGATGCGGCCCCACAACTCCCTGAAGGCCGCCTCGCTGGCCGTGCCCAGCTTCCGCAGCTTCGCCTTCTTCGCCCCGGCTTTGCGGGGCGGTGGCGGCAGGATGCCTTCGCCGTACTCGGTCTCCACCTTCCGCCTCTCGGCCTTTGTCAACTCACTTAGGGGCTTGCCGTACTTGGCCTCGATCTCCGCTCGGTACTCGAAGGCAATCTCGCTCTGGTACTCATCGACGAACCGGCTGAAGCTCTCATTGGCCACGACCGTCAGTATGTTCACGTGCTCGTCATGCACGCGGTCGCCCGCCTGGTTGACGGCCAGGCGGATGCCCCGGCCGACCTGCTGGCGGCGCTGCCGCTCCGAGCCGACCTGTCGCAGTGTGCAGACCTGGAAGATGTTGGGGTTGTCCCAACCTTCGCGCAGGGCCGAGTGCGAGAAAATGAAGCACACCTGCTTCTTCTTACGCGTCTCTTCGCCGTCAGTCGGGTCGGCAAATGTCAGCAAGGATTCCTTGTCCCGCATAATCAGATCGTAGGCGGCCTCGTCTTCCTTGGTCTGGCCCGAAACCGAATCGACTTGCTCCACCACGCCGCCCTTGTGCCGCTTCTCGGCAAAATATGCCGCCTGCACGGCCGGGGCGTCCAGGGCCTTCCACGCCGGGTACTGCACCTTCAGGTCGTCGAACGCCGTGTCGAACAGCCGCCGGATTATGCCCCCGCCCACGTAGTTGGCAACCCGGTCGATGAAGAACAGGCTCAGCACCTTGATGCCCGAGTCCCGCAGCCGCTCCTGTTTGCGGAAGTGCTCCTCGACGGTGTGTCGAATCTGGGCGGCGAATATCTCGCCCTTGTCGGCGCCCAGCGCCTGCCCGACCGTCAATTCAACGTTGTTGGCGAATCGGACAAACTGCCCGCCGGGGTTGATCTCGTCGATCTCAAAGCCGGCGTAATCCACCCGGTCGGTCTTCTCGGCCAGCGATGCGCCTGGCCCAACCGCAATCACGGTTTCCTTGACCGCCCCGGTCTTCATCAGCTTGTGGACCGCCAGCCGGGCCGTGACCTTGTTCTTCTTGCTCTGGATACTCTCGACGCGGAGGTACGCCCGGTTTTCCTCGTTCTCCGTAACGACCGAATCCACCTCGACCTTCTTGACCAGCCCCTGCCGGTACGCCTGGGCCGGCGTCAGCCGGTACACGATGTTGTACGGCACGCGGTGCGTGGCGCTGTATCGCAGGGCGAACAGGGGATCGAGCGCCGCCAGCGCCGCCACGGACTTCTCGCTCTCCATGTTCTGAGGCTCGTCCAGGATCAGGATCGGCCGGGCCGCTTGAACCAGATGGATCGGCGTCTCGCCCTGTAGCTGATCCCGCGATTGGCGGATAACATTGGACGCCTTGTTGAAGCTGTCGATGGTCATAACCATGACCTCGACGCTGTCGGTCTGGGCGAACTGCCGCACCTGCGAGAGGTTGCCCGAATCGTACACATAGTACCGGTACACCGGGTTGCCGTAAAACGCCTTGAGGTGCTTTTCGGTGATCTTGAGCGTCTTGAGCACGCCCTCCCGCACTGCTACCGACGGCACGACCACGATAAACTTCCGCATCCCGTAACGCTTGAACAGTTCAAGGATCGTGCGGATGTAAACGTAGGTCTTGCCCGTGCCGGTCTCCATCTCGACGGAGAAATTGGGGAATCGCACCTTGCGCTCGCCGCCATTGGTGTTGATCGTCTCCTCGATGAAATCGAGCTTGGCGTCCGGCTGAATGCGGTTTCGCTTCTGGACGGCCTGGAGGTTTGCGAGCACCCGCGCGTTGTCCAGGTCCAGCCGGTTGTCAATGGCGGCCAGGCTGATCGTGCCCTCCTTGAACCGCACCTGGGCCGATACCGGCGCCTGCCCGTCAAACAGGTCCGCCACCGCCTCAATGGCCTTGACCTGAAACTCCTGATTGGGGTCGAAACGAAATTCCATCAACGTGCGATCTCCCCCGGGCCTTCAAGCCCCTCCGCCTTCTTGGGCAGCTTCCTTTGCTCGGAGACAAGTCGTCGCTCGACCTTCTTCACATCCTCGGCCGGTGGCAGGGCTTCAGGCACAATGCCACGGCTCACCAGCAGCCTGCGCACCTCCTGATTGTTTTTGACGTGTTCGGCCGCAATGCCGGACTCCGTGCTTAGCGCGTTCTCCTTGGTGTTGAAATTGGTGATCTCGTTGGCGAAGTCCTTGCCCTTGATCGTGATGGTCGGCAGGAAGTCCGCCAGTGCGCGCCCCTTGGGAACCCTGAGCTTGTTCTTCATGTCCCGCGTGGTCCGGCCCCCAAAGAGGGCCGTGTCGCCCTTGCTGCGAATCCGGCCGAAACTCTCGCCGTCCCGCAGGCGGTCGAAGATGATCCCGGAAAGCTCCTTCTCGGAATGGGTAAGCCTCTTGCGGGCACTGATTCGCTCGGCCTCGGCCAGGCGCTTTTCAATGATCTCCTGTTTGCGGGTCTGGACGGCGAAGTACGTCTGCGCGAAAGCGATCTGCTCTTTGGCCGGGTCGCCATTCTGGGCAATCAAGTAGCAGGCGTAGCGGGTCAGGGCGATATCCTGAATTTCTCGCTTTGCCCCGGAACCGAGGCCGACCATTTTGCTGATGTCGGCAAAATGGTCTTTGGGGTCATATCCAGCGTTTTGACAAGCTGTTATGGCCTTGTCGACGACCTTGGCGAAGTTCTTCCACTGCGTGTAGCCCAGCAGGCCCTGAAGGTCTCGTGCGCACCAGAATTCCGTCCCGGTTTCGAAGTGCGTCTGAACCATGTCCTCGAAACTCTTGTGAAGACGAACGATGATTTCCTTATCCATTCATACCTCCCTGTTCAGATCGTCTTGAGCTTGCACTGAAGCGCCAGGTTCGCCGCCTGCTCATCCGTCAGGGCCACGTCGCGGCAGATGAACAGGTCATCCTTCTTCAGACCCAGGGCCTTGATTGCGGCAGTCTTGAGCTTGTGGTCCAAGCAGATCAGGAAGGACTGGCCCTTGTCGGCGTCGGTCACGCGATAAACGGCGTTGCCGGCCGTACCCTTCACTTCCTCGACGTTGCACGTCAGGGTGTAGCCTTCCTTGAGCGCCACCTCGTAGATCACGTTCACAGGCTTCCAGCCGGGAAGGAGCGGGTCGATAAACATCGCCATCGTCCTGGCGAAAGCCTCCCCGTCCTTCTCCTCGACGCCTTTCCAAGGCCGGTAATTGCTCTCGGCCAGCTTGAAGGCCTTGAAGCCCAAGTCTTCCGGCTCCTCGCGATCCTTCAAGTCCAACTTGCCCTTCGCTTCGTCCTTGAGCTTCTTAATCACGCGGCGGATACGCTCCTTGCCGATGTCGGCAATGGTCGTGAGCTCCAGATCACCCGACAGCTTCTTGGGCTCCTGTAGCGGCTCCGGGAGTTGCACAAGAACGTACCGTCGGCCAATCCCATCTTCGCGGTTCTGTTCGAGAACTGCCTGAGCTGTAGTTGCGGAACCCGCAAAGAAATCCATCACGAACTCACCGTCACCTACGCATTGCTTCACAAGAGCCTTAATCAAGCTGACAGGTTTCGGGAACTGAATGATCTTGTCGCCAAAAAGCTTCTGAATCTCACGGGTGCCTTCCGTGGTGAAACCAACCTTCAGCATGGAAGAGAACCCTGTGGTAAGATCGCCAACATCTTTCAAGAACTTCTTCAGCCGTGGCCGTCCATCTGGTCGGGACGGCCAGAGTATTTGACCATTCGCCATGTACCTATTGAACGTTGACTTGGCACAGGACCACCCGCGAGTAGGGGAGGGATGGTACACCTGTCCCGTTGCTGGATCGACAACATCGTAATGAAGATTGGGCCGCCGATCCTTTGTGGCAAGGCCGGTCACGTCTGCACTGAACCACGGCCCGCGAGGGTCGTTGTCCGGGTTAGCATACTTGGACTGGTCGATGTCCTTTCCTGCCAACCCCCCCTTGGAATTTCTATAGGCTACAACGTACTCGTGGTCGGTGGACGCCTTGTCCTGATTCCGGCTGTCTGCCATCTGGCGACGATGCCAGATAAAGGCGATCATGAAGCTCTCTTCGCCGAAAACGGTGTTCATCAGTAGTCGAAGATTGGGAAACTCATGATCGTCGATGCTGACCAGGATAAGACCGTCCTCCGAGAGCAACTGCCTCGCCACGAACAGCCTGGGGTACATCATTGTCAGCCAGGCG
>CAZSBS010000240.1:0-7594 GCA_964605095.1 uncultured Planctomycetaceae bacterium
AAGAAAGCCGTTTCGGTTGGTCCGGGCAATCAACTTACTGTCAAGGCCTTGGAGTGAGGGACTGCTCGCCCTGCCGCCTAAGGCGTAGCTGTTCCAGGTTCCGGGTTCCGCTTTTCGTCTTTCCCGGCCACTGGCTACCGGCTACCGGCTACCAACGGCCTTCAGGCCGTCAACCCACTCCTGGATCCTCTTGAGCTTCAGGGCCTTGGCCTCGGCGACATCGTAGCCGGTGAGCTTGGGCGCTATCTGGACGAGGATGTCGATGATGGCCTTCTCGGCCAGGGGGTTTGGCTTGGCGCCGGCGACTACGGTGCGGAGGGCTTCGACCAGCGGTCCGACTGCCCGGTCGCCCATTGCCTTGAGTTCGGCCGCGGCAGCCTTGCCGGTTGTCGCGTCGGCGGATTGCAGTTGGGCCGCGAGCTGCTCGACACGGGCGCGGTCTACCGCAAGCTGACGGGCCTTGGCGTCGTCGAGGATCTTCTGGAACGACGCGGCCTGGGCTGGGCTCAGGCGCGAGGAAAGTTGTCGGAGCACCTCCCCAGCCAGCAGGATGGCCGGGGCAAACTTCCCTTCAGCCGCGAGCTCGCCGACCCTCTTTTCGACCTTTTCCAGCACGCCGGGGAACTCGGCCACCTGGGCCGTATCGGTCATGGCCTTGAAGATCAACGGGTCGTTGGCCTTCAGCAGGGCTTCGACCCATTCGAGGTAGACCTCTCGGGCCTCGGGCGACTTGGCGGCCTGGCAGGCGACGTAGGCTTGGCCAAGCAGCGGCGCGGCCTCGGCCGGACGCGAGGCGGCAAGCAGGTCGACCGCCAGTTTCCGCGACGCTGTCGGCCAGAGGTTGCTCTTGGATGCCCGAAGGCTCGCGACGAGCATCTGGCGAAGGGTAATCCGCTGGCTGACGGCGTCCTGGCGATCGGCCAGGGCGTCGCAGACTCCGGCAAGGGTCTGGGTGTCGGCCTTGGCGAGTATGGCCATGGCGACGGCCCAGGCCTTTTCCCGTACGGTGGCGTCAGGCTCGACCGCGGGGTCCGTTCGTTTCAGGACCATCTGGAGGTCCCGAGCGCCGGCGACCAGGCCCAGGGCGTCAAGGACTGCCTGGCGAACGCCGCGGTCGTCGTCGCCGGCCAGGCCCGCCACCGCGTCGGCAAGCTCCGGCTTGCGAAATTGCGCCAATCCCTTTACGCCCGCCAGGCGGACCGTGGCGGCAGGATCCGCAAGGGCGCTTCGCAGCGCCGCAATGAACTTCTCGTCGGAGATCGTGCCCATCGCCGTCAGCAGCGCCTCGCGCAGGGCCGGCCCGTAGCCGTTAATGGACGGCGAACTGCTGTCGGCGTACCGGGCAAGCAGCACCTTTACCGCCAGGTCGTGAATTGCCCCCTTGAGCGGGGCCGCCAGGGCCACCCGCGCCAGCGCCGCGGCCGCGGCAGCAGCGACCGGGGCGTCTTTCGAATCCACTTCCTTAAGGATCGGTCCGACAACCTTGGGGTCTTTCAACTGCCCCACGGCCGTCAGTAGCCCCTGCTTGACCTCGGGGATCTCCTCAACCTTAAGCCTGCCCAGCAGCAGGTCGGCCGCGTTGGGATCGCCAAGGTTGGCCTCAAGAAGTGCCGTGGCGCGGCGAATCCGCGAGTCGTCGTCGGCCAGCATCGCGCAAAGCTGAGCCCGGATATCCTCGGGCACCTCCCCGCTGGTCGAGACGCGGCGGTCAGTGAGCCGCACCCCCACCAGCCTGACGTCGGGCAGAGGGTCCTTCAGAAAACCGATCAGCATCTTGTCCTGCATTGCCGCGGGCGTAGCGCCGTAGTAATCCGTCATGGCCGCGGCCAGGCGGGTTCGAAGCTCGGTGTTCTCGCCCTCCAGGCGGGCCTTCTCGCGGGCCAGGCTTTCAGCCAGGTCCGCCAGCCACACCGAGGCGGGCTTGGTCTTGTTCTGCGACCACCACTTCTTCCACTTCTTAGGATCGCCGGCAAAGGCGCGAATGTTGGTGAGCTTTGCCAGGCTCTCGGCCGCGGCGTTTCGGATAGCCAGGTCATGGTTGTCCACAAGTTGGATCAGCACGTCGACGACCTGGCGGTCCAGCACCCGCTGCAAAGCGGAGATAGTCACCAGCCGAACCGTCTTGTCAGCCTTTTCATCCTGTGCAATGGCCAGGAGCTTGTCGGCAACGCCGCCGGTCTTGTAGGCCGCCAGCGCCCTTGCCGCCGGGAGCCGCACCGATGGCTCGGTGCCGGTCAGCATCGCCATCAGCGGCTCGACGAACATCTGCTGCTCGGTTCCCTGCGAGGCGATTGCCTCGGCGACGGCCGTCTGGCCCATCCGATTGGCGGGGTCTTCGAGGAACTTGCGAAGTGCCTCCGCCGCCTGGGGATAGCCGCGGCTCAGAAGCAGCTCGGCGGCCTCAACCTTTGTCTTGGCCGCGCGGGAGGCATCCGCGAGCTGGCCGGTAAACATCCGCAGCTCGAGTTCCTGCTCGGCCGTCAGGCCGGTCCCGGCCGCCTGGGCTGTCGGCGCCGCCGCGGCGGCGAGCCACAGCATGCACCAGGCCGTCAATCGGACTATCCTTCTCGCCAAGGCCATTATCTACAGCCTATCCTCTCGCCGCCCCGTCCACTGCGCAAAAACAAACACCGGCCCACCCATCAACCTACCAGTCAGACGCTCGCAAACGCCATAATGTTCGCGCATCCGGGCCTATGAACAGACAAACGGCCAAGATATCCAAAACCGTTCCAAAATCGCCCAGCCGGCGCGCAAAAAACGCCTGGGAAACTCATCGGCACGCCGAGGCCTTCGGCATCAGTCTTTGCCGCGGAAGCCCGAGCCGGCCGCCAATGTCATGTTTGACACGCGCCGGCCGCCCACGTTAGTATCCCGCGTCGGAAGGTTCTCATTGCATTGACTTTTGCCCGTGGTAGGATACCCCCCATGACCGACCCTGCCAGTTCAATGACATACCGGGACGCCGGAGTGGACATCGACGCCGGAGACGAAATGGTCGAGCGGATCAAGCCGCTCGTCCGCCGGACATTCACCCCGCGCGTCATGGACCTCTACGGCGGATTCGCCGGGCTCTTCCGTCTGGATTACAACGAGAACCTCTTCAAACGCAACTACAAGGAACCCGTACTGGTCGGCTGTACCGACGGCGTGGGAACCAAGCTCAAGGTCGCCTTCCTGGTCGGCAAGGTCGACACGATCGGCATAGACCTGGTGGCCATGAACGTCAACGACCTGATCTGCGCCGGGGCTGAGCCGCTGTTCTTCCTGGACTACCTCGGCGTGGGCAAGCTGGATCCCGTCCGCATGGCCGAAATCGTCAAGGGCGTTGCCGACGGCTGCCTCCAGGCCAACTGCGCCCTTCTGGGCGGCGAGACGGCCGAGATGCCGGCATTCTACAAACCGGATGAATTCGACATGGCCGGGTTCGCCGTCGGCGTCGTCGAGCGCAACCGGATCATCGACGGATCCAACGCCGAGCCCGGCGACCTCGTCATCGCCCTGGCATCCGACGGGCTTCACTCCAACGGCTACGGCCTGGCTCGCCGCGCGCTGCTGGAAAAGGCCGGATACGACGTAAACGACCGCCCGCCCGAGTTGGAGGGCCGGACCGTCGGCGAGGAGATGCTCCGCCCGACGCGGATCTACGTCAGGCCGGTGCTGGACATCATCAACCGCTACCGCGTAAAGCGGGTGGTCAAGGCCCTTGCTCACATAACCGGCGGCGGGCTGCCAGGCAACCTGCCTCGCGTCCTGCCGAAGGGGCTTACCGTGCGGGTAAAGCGCAACAGTTGGCGCACGCCGCCGATCTTCGACCTCATCGCCGCCAAGGGCCCCGTCGACTCGCTGGAAATGTCGCGGGTCTTCAACATGGGCGTCGGCTTCGTGATGATCGTCGCGCCGACCTTCGCCAAGCCGATCATGGACCGTCTAGCCCGAATGGGCGAGCGATGCTGGGTGCTGGGCAAGGTCCGCAAGGGTGGCCCGGACCTTCAGTGGGCATAATCGGCATAATTTTCATACAAAGCCCTTGACCAAATGGCCCTGCACAAGGTAGCCTACCTCGCTCCGCGGGTTTGGCGGAGAAGGTCTATACTTAGTATCCGCCCTGTTATGCGGAGAGACTGTCTGGGAACCGTGTAGGTTTTGATGCGTTTCGAAACCCCTGGATAAGCTAAGGCAATGCCCAGGTGCGGATGCATGAATCCGCACCAACCTTTCGGAGGTGCAGGCTTGGCAACAGAGTTGACAAAAGAACTGATTGACGCCGGAATACATTTCGGGCACCGCATCAGCCGGTGGAACCCGAAAATGAAGCCCTATATTTTCGGCAAACGGAACCTGATTCACATCATCGACGTCAAGGAGACACTTCGCGGCATCCTTCTAGGCCGCAAGTTCCTCTCGCAGGTGGCCACGCGCGGCCTGGACGTGCTGTTCGTCGGCACCAAGCGGCAGGCTCGCAAAGCGGTTGAGGAAAACGCCGGGCGAATCGAGATGCACTGGGTTAGCGACCGCTGGCTCGGCGGAACACTGACGAACTTCCGCGAAATCCGCAAGCGCATTGGCCGGCTGGAGCAGCTCGAGGCGCTCGATGCCGAGGGCAAGCTGGATCAGTACTCCAAGAAGGAAGGCGCGTCGCTACGCCGCGAGATGCGCAAGATCCGCCGAAACCTCGGCGGCCTTCGCCGCATGATCAAACTGCCCGGCGCAATGGTGGTTGTCGATCAGCGCCGCGAGCTCATCGCCGTCCGCGAGGCCAGGAAGATGGGAATACCCGTCGTCTGCCTGCTGGACACCGATAGCGACCCCGACATGGTGGATATCGCGATCCCCGGCAACGACGACGCCATGAGGGCCATCGACCTGGTGATCAGGACCCTTGCCGACGCCATCGCCGAGGGCGTGCAGTCCCGCGGCAAGGCCGAGGCTGAGTCCGAGTCCGAGGCCGAGGCCGCCACGCGCCGCCGCAGCCGCAGGCCGACCACCGCCCGCGCCGCCGAAGACGCCAAGGTCGCCACTGCGCCCGACGAGAACCAGCCCGAGGCCGCAGAGGCCGCAGAGGCCGCAGAGACACCGACCCCGGCCCCGGCCCCGGCCCCGGCCGAGTTGAAGCCCGTCGAGAACGGGACGGCACAGGCATAGTCCGGTTCAAGTCCGGCCTCATTAACGTGTAAGACCGCGGCGCGGCAGAAGAACTCGCCGCGCCGCTTTCTTGAAATCACCAAGTAACGCTAACAAACGCTAACAAAGGCTAACAAACGCTAGCGACCGAGGATGAACGATGGCAGAGATAACCGCCGCAATGGTCAAGGCCCTGCGTGAGGAGACCAGCCAGGGCATGATGGAATGCAAGAAGGCCCTCCAGGAGGCCGATGGCGACATGGAGGCCGCCAAGGACATCCTTCGCAAAAAGGGCCTCGTAAAGGCCGAGAAGAAGGCCGACCGCGCCACCAGCGAAGGGCTCATCGGCATCAAGAATCTCGATGACGCCGCCGTAATGGTCGAGGCCCGCTGCGAGACCGACTTCTGCGCCCGAAACGACGAGTTCCAGGCCATGCTGGCCAAGCTCGTCGACCAGGCCGCCCTCCAGCCGGCAGGACCCATCACCGCCACCAGCGCCATGACCGACGCCGTCCAGGCTGCCCTGGCAAAGATCGGTGAGAACATGAGCTTTGCCCGCGGAATCAAGATCGCCGCGCCGCGAATCGGCACATACCTCCACCATAATAAGAAGGTCGGCGTCGTCGTCGGCGTCGATGGCGAGATCTCCGACGAGACCCTCAGCGACCTGTGCATGCACATCGCCTTCGCCGACCCCATGGGAATCAGTGCCGACGACATTCCGGCCGAACTGGTCGAGAAGGAACGGCGGTTCGCCCGCGAAGAGGCAATGGCCTCCAGAAAACCGGCCCAAATTGCCGAAAAGATGGTCGAGGGCAAGATCCGCAAGTTCCTTGCCGACCGAGCCCTGGTCGAACAGTTGTTCATCCGCGACGACAAGAAGAAGGTCAAGGATATCCTCGGCAAGGCGAAAGTCGTGGCCTTCGCCCGATATGCCGTCGGCGCATAAAACAAAAGAATGGTTCACGCAGAGGTCGCTGAAAACGCTGAGAGAAGACAGAAGAAGAAACAACGGCTTTTGAGGGGGATTACATGGATTAAGAAACTTATATATGCTTCTATCCATGTAATCCCCCTCTAAAGATGTTTCTTGTTGTTTCCTGCTGTTTCTTCTCCAGGGCCTCCGTGTGCTCTACGATGAGAGACGATATGACCGCCCAGCCAAAGTACAAGCGGGTGCTGCTGAAGCTATCCGGCGAATCGCTCTGCGAGCCCGGGCGAGGCGGAATCCAGGCATCGGCCGTCGACGCGGCGGTCAAGGAACTGCTGCCGGCTTTGGAACTGGGGGTGCAGGTCAGCCTGGTCGTCGGCGGCGGCAACATTTTCCGCGCCCGCGACCTGGCCGGCGACCCGAACATCCTTCGCGTCACGGCCGACTACATGGGCATGCTGGGCACCGTGATCAACGCCCTGGCCCTGCGGGACGCCATAGAGGGCCGAGGCCGGCAGGCTGTCGTCATGAGCGCCATTCCCATGCCGACAGTCTGCGAGCCGCTGAACCGCCGCGACGCCATTCGGCACCTCGAGGCCGGGCGGGTCGTCCTGTTCGCCGCCGGCACGGGAAGCCCGTTCTTCACGACGGACACCTCGGCCGCCCTGCGGGCAAGCGAGATAGGCGCCGACCTTCTGGTCAAGGCCACCAAGGTAGACGGCGTCTACGACTGCGACCCGATGACAAACCCCGGCGCCCGCAAGCACGACCGGCTCACTTACGCACAGGCATTGCAACAGGGCTTGGCGATCATGGACCAGGCCGCGTTCGCCCTGTGCGCGGACAACCGGATCCCGCTGGTGGTATGCCGACTAATGGACGCGGGCAATCTGGTGAAGGTGCTCACAGGCCGGCATGTCGGCACCTTGATTACAAGCTGATGACTTGGTAGCCGGCAGGCTGCCGCGGCGGATAGCATGTAGCCAATTGACTGGTGAGCCGCACAGTGGCTCTATAGTCTTCACCGGCGACCGGCTACTGAACACGAGCATGGAGCACGCCCATGGCGATAGACGAAGTCCTACTGGACATTGAAGAGAAGATGGAGACGGCCGTGGATTACCTCCGTAAGGAGTTCCGCGGAATACGGACCGGGCGGGCCTCGACCGGGCTTGTCGAGCACATAAAAGTGGAGTACTATGGCTCGCCCACGGACCTGAGGCAACTGGCGACGATTTCCACGCCCGACGCTACAATGATCATCATAAAGCCGTTCGACCCGTCGTCGCTGAAGGACGTCGAAAAGGCGATCTACGCCAGCGGGCTCGGCATTACGCCAATGGCCGACGGCAAGCTGATCCGCCTGACCGTGCCGCCGCTTTCGACCGAGCGGCGAAACCAGATCGCCGGGCAGCTCAAGAAGATGGCCGAGGCCGCCCGCGTGACCGTCCGCAACGCCCGGCGAGACGGAAACAAGGAAATCGACCGCCAGGAAAAAGCCGGCGAGATGACCGAGGACGACGCCCGCAAGGCAAAGGA
>CAZSBS010000241.1:0-7576 GCA_964605095.1 uncultured Planctomycetaceae bacterium
CACGCACCCGCCGCTGGACGACGAGCCGGCAATCAACTACATCATCCAGCGTGCCAGGCAGGCCAATCTCGCCCGCGTGCTGCCGGTAGGCTGCATCACCAAGGGCCGGGAAGGCAAGGAACTGGCCGAGATGGGGATGATGACCGAGGCCGGCGCCGTAGCCTTCAGCGATGACGGCGAGGGCGTCGCCAGTTCGTCGATCATGCAGCGGGCCATGCAGTACGCCAGGATGCTCGACACCGCGCTGATGCAGCACTGCCAGGACCCGGACCTGGCCGGCGGGCACATGAACTCCGGGGCGGTCGCCGTCAGGCTGGGTCTGGCGGGCCTAGCCGCGGCCGGGGAGGAAATCATGCTGCGGCGCGACCTGG
Source organism: uncultured Planctomycetaceae bacterium (assembly GCA_964605095.1). Lineage (GTDB taxonomy): Bacteria > Planctomycetota > Phycisphaerae > SM23-33 > SM23-33 > JAUWQU01. Next base: position 372 of record CAZSBS010000241.1, read on the forward strand.
AACTCGTCGAGCGAACGCGCTGCCGATACCATGTCCAGCACGTCTCCAGCGCCGGCAGTGTCGAGCTGCTGCGCCAGGCAAAGGCCGAGGGGCTGCCCGTTACGGCCGAGGCCGCGCCGCACCACCTGCTGATGACCGATGCCGCCTGCATGAGCTACGACCCCAACTACAAGGTGAACCCGCCGCTCCGCTCGGCCAGGGACGTCGAGGCCCTTCGCTCGGGCGTCGCCGACGGCACCATCGACTGCCTGGCGACCGACCACGCCCCCCACTCGGCCGAGGAAAAGGAACTGGAGTTCTCGCTTGCCCCGTTCGGCATCATATCGCTGGAGTGCGCGCTGGGCTTGTACGTCAAGGCGCTTATCGGCTCCGGCGCGATGGACTGGCCTGCCCTGATCGCCCGGATGACCGCCAACCCCGCTCGCGTCCTGCGCCGGCCTTTAGGCACGCTCGCCGTCGGGTGCGAGGCCGACGTGACGATAATCGACCCCAAACGGCGCTGGACCGTAAAAGTGGACCAGTGGCGAAGCCGAAGCCGCAACTGCCCCTACGACGGATGGAAACTCACCGCCCGTGCCGTTGCCACAATCGTGGCCGGCCGGGTAAAATATGAGGCGTGAGGACTATGGCACAGCCAAACATCGAACGCAGACAGTACCCCCGCCACGGGCTGTCGTGCCCCGCACGCCTGGTCGACGAGGCCGGCAGGCACCTGGCTTCGGGTAAGACAGTCAACATCTCCGACGGCGGCCTGCTTATGCCGGCCGAGCCCAAGGCCACGCCCCTACCGGGCCAGCACCTCGACGTGAAACTATCGATCCCCCGCAGCACCCCAAACACCTTCCTCATGCAGGCCTTCACCGCCAAGGCCATAGTGGTCCGCCACGACCAATCCGACGACGGCGCCGGCCGAGTCGCGGTCCGCTTCGAGCATCCGATAGACCTGGACCTCGAAGTCTGACGGTTCGTAGTGTGCCCGCCTGCCCCCAAGGGGTCAGGGCATATCAGGGATTCTAACGCTTTACGGCGTCACTACGAACAAGCCCCAACGGGTTTGTCGGGTCAACGTCCATTTCCGGCCAGACGATCTGGCCAAGGCGCTGCTCGGCAACCTGTGTGTAGGCGCCCAACTCGTTGGCGTTGCAGTCCAGCCAGAGGGTGATACGGCGGAATTCCCCGGCCGAGAGAGAGACGTCGTAGTGCGACTTATCCAGATACTTAAGCAACGGCGACGCCATTGCGCCGAACTTGCCCGGAACCGTCCGCGAACCGCTTGCCTTGATTTCACCATTGGCGTAGCCGGTCTTCCAGAACGGGTAATAGAAGGCATACTTGACCAGGCTCGCGTAGGTCATGTCGGGGCCTTTGCGCTCTTTGGCATGGCAGGAGGCGCACTTGGCGTCCAGCACCGGCTTGGCGAGCCGATACCAGTTATAGGGGATCGCGCCGTCGGCGACTTCCGGCTGGAGATCGGACGGCGCCCCGCGAAGGGCAATCGGAACCTCTCTCCGGATCTTGGGCGACGAGTTCTGGGGCTCGTGACATCCCACGCAGTAGAGGCTTTCACCGGCATGCACGTAGGTCGCGGACCTCATGGACCGCACCGCCAGCCCGCGCTCGTCGAGCAGTTGGAAGTACACGCCCTTGGCCACGGGGGCCTTGAAATAGACGCTGCCGTCCGCCTCGACCGGCACGACGCCCAGCGGCATCCGCGCCAGGCTCTCGGTGCCGTAGCCGATTTGCGGTTTGTTCATGACGGGGTTGAGTTGTGGGATTATCTGGATGACCCGCAGCCACTTGATCTTCGTGCCAGCCGGCATAGGCATGTCGCCGTCGTTGACGTTCATCACGCTGATCGTCGCGGGCGGGGCGTCCGCGGTCGCCCGCTCGCCCTGGTATGTCGCCGTCGGGATGATCGGCGGGACGGGCCGCGGCGCCAGCGGGATCGGGTGCATGACGCGGTCAACCTTCGTGGGCATGGCGCCGGCGGGGCAAATCAGCTCCTTGTTGCCGAACCGGTCCAGCAGGATAATGTCCTGGCGATAAGTGCAGAGGTAATAGTCTTCGCTGAGAGGCCATGCCGCGGCGTAGTCGCCCCCCGCATCCGGCCAGGTGCTCTGGCCGGTGGTTATGCCCTTGACCTGGCTCATCATGCCGTCGTCGGCGACGCTCGTGTCGAGCATGACAAGCTGGCCGAACGAATGAGCGTGGTGCCCGGACGCGGTGGCAATGTACTTGTTAGAATTGGGAACCGCGCGGATGTTCCACTCGCCAAAGGGTCGAAGCCGCCGGCCATCGGGCTTGCTGCTGTCGGCGTATGAGAGCGGAAGCGGGTAGTTGCCGTGCGGCGAGCGCGGGTCCCGGCCGTCGGGAAAGCAGGTCCAGATGTGGTGCGCGATGCAGTCGTCGCGGTCCACGTAGTCCCAGCGCGTGTAGACGATCCTGCCGTCGTTATCGACGCTGGGGTTCCATTCATTCGTCTCGTGATAGCTGATGGGGATGATGTCCGAGCCGTCGTCCTTCATCGAGTGTAGCGCGAAGGTCATGAGCGGGCGGGCCGCGCTGCATCGCAGATACCCGCCGCGCCGCTCGGATATGAAGGCGATACGCCCGTTCGGCAGCCAGATCGGGTCGAAGTCGTTCTGGCTGCTATCCATGACGGCCTGCTCATTGAAGTTGACCACGCCGTCGGTAAGCTGGGTGAGCCTTGAGCCGTTCACATTCACGGTGAAGATGTGGTAGCACTTGTCCGTGACGTTGTTCCATGCGAATGCGATGCGCCGGGCGTCGAATGAAAGATCGGGGCGAAGAAACGCTCCGCCGGAGAGGCTCTTGCCCTTGAACCTGCCATTGTCCACGACTGATTCAGCCAGCACGTTGACGATGCTGGGGCTGACCTTGAAGTTCCGCAGGATGAATATCCCGCCGCCGGGCCTGGCGTTCCATCCCACGTATTGATCCACCATGTGATAATCGCCGCCAGGCTTGATGTAACCCATGAAGAGAAGGTCATCGAAGGCCAGCAGAGGGTTGGCGAGCGCCGCCTGCCGCGTGACCGCGCGCAGTTGCAAATAGAGCGCCTTGATCTGCGCCGCATCCCCTGACTGTCGAGCGGCCTCGGCCTGGGCGGCGATGTTGCTCACGTTCTTCTCAAATGTCCGCAAATCCGGGGCGCCCGGCGTTTTCCCTAGGTTGGCCAGCAGCGCCCGCGTGCGACGGAGCTGAACGTCAAGCGGGCTCTTATCACCGGAAAGCAGCAGGGATTGCTCATCCAAGACGTGCGGGTTCTTCCCGGGTTCAGCCAGCTTCTTGGCTTTCAGGCTGGCTTCGATCTGACCATACTCTGAATCCCATAGAGCCCGGATGGCCGGTTCCCACGGCTGGGCGACGGGTGCCGCGGCCAGAGCGACATCGCCGGCGCCGCCGCCGATGAAGACCAGGCAGATGCACGCGATTGCCAGGCAAGTTTCAGGACGTCGAGAACAAAGCATGCTGGAGCCTCCGGCTCGAGATGCCAAGCACCAGTTACCGCTGCCGACCGCCGCCAGCGCTCGTAATCATTTTACCGCGCGCCGAGCCTACGACAAGCGAGTTCTCGCCTAAGCCTGGGCCGAGGGTAGGGCCGTGCTATCGCCGCCCCGGCCGGTTATGATTGTGGCGTACTCAGTCGCAGTCCAGGCCTTGGATTAAGGAATCGCGTATGTCACGATCTACGCCGCTTCTGGTAGTTACGCTCCTGCTTGTTGGCGGATCCCGCCCGGCGGCTTCCGCACCGGCCGGGGCAACTCCCGCGCCAGCCCCCGTCGCGACCGCCGCCAAGGCCCAGCCCTCTGCAACGCCCGCCGCATCGCCCTGGCAGACTGACGAGCAGCCCGTCTACTCCGATCCGGATGACAATTGGGCCAAGGATCCTTCGGTCATCAAGGCGGGCGACACGTACTATATGTTCTACACCAGCGCCAACCCGTGGCAGGGCGACGGCACCGGCGGCAAAGGGGAGCCGCGAATCGACTACGCCACCTCGCCGGATGGCCTGAAATGGACACGGCAGGGTGTGGCGATTGAGAAGGGCAAGCCGGGCGAATGGGATGATGCGCGCCCGCAGGCGCCGGCCAAGCCAATCCTGAAGGATGGCGTCTACTACATGTATTATGCCGGGGCGGGCAAGCAAGTGTGCGTCGGGTATGCCACGTCCACCGACCTCGTTCACTGGAAGAAAAGCCCCGACAACCCGGTGATTCGCCCCGGAAAAGCCAATGACCCCTTCGTCTACTTAGAGGATGGGGTCTATTATCTGTTCTTCAACGACCATGGCGAACGGGTTCACTACGTCACGTCCAAGGACATGGTCCATTGGTCGTCGCCGCCCATCGCGACCGGCGCCGTCGGGGAAGGCAACATCGTGCTGAAGGACCACGGCGTCTACACCATGCTCACCGCCGTCGGGTGGTCTCATAAAGGAGAGTACTACAAGTCATGGACCTCCAAGGGCCTCACCGGATTCCAGGACCACGGGAAACTCAAGATCAAGTTGCCGACATGGGCGTCCGGCGCGTTTGGCCACGGCGACGTCATCCAGCGAGATAACCAGTATTGGCTGTACTTCCAGGCCACCAATACCGTCGGGAAGGTTTTCCAGATCGGCCTGGCCAAGCACCCGATCCATCCCATCGGCCTCGATGATGCAAATGATTGATCGCCGGCAGGATGAAGGGCTCGCAGAGGACTATCTTCATTCCTTCGGGGCCTCGGTCGGCGCCGCCTTGCCGGTCAGAGCCTTCAAGACGGTGGCGGCTAACACCTTCGCTCCTTCTGCGTTGGGGTGGACATTGTCCGGCAGAAGGCTATCCTTGCCCTTAAGGGGAGTATGGACATCGATTATGCCCAGGTTCATATCCTTGGCAACCTTGGTGATTACCGGAATCTCCTCAAGCACGTTGGGGTCGTTGATGCCCCAGTTGCCGTTCTTGGCGACGTACGGCGGATAGCAGATGAATATGCGCGGCTTGCCGGGGGTTTCGGCGAACTGCTTGACCATATCCTTGTAATCGGCCTCGAAGTCCTTCTTGAAGTACCGCCAGTTCTGCGGCTTGGTGTCATTGGTGCCGAGCATTATCACCACGACATCCGGGGCGAAGTCCTTGGCGGCCTTGAACGCGCCTACTTTCTGATATGGCCCGTCGCCGCTGTTCATGAGAGTCTTGGCGCTGACGCCGAAGTTCTTGACATTCCACTTTTCGCCCAGCATCCCGCGGACCTGATCGGGCCACGACCGGCCTCTGCCTGCCCCGACGCCGGCGGTTATGCTGTCGCCCACGCAGGCAAGCTTGATCGGCTGTTTATACTTGCCGATATCGATCGGGGTGTTGTCCGCCGCCATCGCGGCTGCGGGCAATACAACCGAAGCAACGAGCAATGCCAACAACAGCCGCCGTGTGATCTTCGACATGGTCATGTCTGCTTCCTTTCTCTTGCAGTTTTCTGGGCCCCGGCTCGGCGCGTCACATTCGCGGCCAAGGGATTCCGTCAAACGCCTTTTCATGTTCCGGGTTCCGCCAATCGTCTTCAACCGGCTACCGGCTACCAACATTAATGGCCTTGGCGGCAATGTCGGTGCGATAGTAGCAGTCGCGCCACTTGATCTTGCCCGCGGCTTCGTAGGCGAGTTTCTGGGCCTCGGCGGTGGTCTCGCCAAGTGCGGTCACGCCGAGAACCCGCCCGCCCCAGTTCACGAGTTTGCCTTCCTTCATCGCGGTGCCGGCATGGAAGACCTTCACGCCGGGGACCTTCTGGGCCTCGGCTATGCCGGTGATCTCAAAGCCCTTGGTGTAGTCGCCCGGATAGCCCCCGCTGCTCATTACCACGCAGACACTGTGGCGCCGATCCCACTCGAGGGTGACCTCGTCGAGCTTGTGCTGGGCGGTGGCGACCATGACTTCGACGAGGTCGCTCTTGAGGCGCATCATCAGCGGCTGGCACTCGGGGTCGCCGAAGCGGCAGTTGAACTCGATGACCTTGGGCCCGCCCGGGGTGAACATCAGGCCGGCGTAGAGGATGCCCTCGTATCGGCCGAAGTCGCGGCGCATGGCGTCGATGATGGGCACGAGGACCTCGCGCTCGATGCGGGACATCATCTCGTCGTCGATAATCGGCACGGGGCTGTAGGCGCCCATGCCGCCGGTGTTCGCTCCGGTGTCGCCGTCGCCGATGGGCTTGTGGTCCTGGAGCGGCTCGGTGGTGTAGATGTTCTTGCCGTCGCAGAACGCCAACACGGTCGCCTCCTGGCCGAAGAGCATTTCCTCGATGACCACGACGGCCCCGGCGTCGCCGAAGATGCGGTCGCGCATCATCTCTTCCAGCGGCTTGACAGCCTGGTAGGGCTCCGGGCAGACGACGACGCCCTTGCCCTTGGCCAGGCCCGACGCCTTGACCGCCACGCCGTGCTCACGGCTCAGTACGTACGCCTTCGCGGACTCCAGGTCGGTAAACACACGGGCCTCGGCGGTAGGCACGCCCGCGGCGCGCATGAGGTTCTTGGCGTAGGCCTTGTCGGCCTCGATGCGGGCCCCTTCGGCGCCGGGGCCAAAGCAGAGGATGCCCGCCTTGCGGACCGCGTCGCCCAGGCCGTTGGCCAGCGGGTCTTCCGGGCCGATCACGACCAGGCCGACGCCGTTTGCCTTAGCGAAGCCGACGACGGCGTCATTGTCCATGATGTTGATGTCGACACATTCGGCGCACTCGGCGATGCCGGGGTTGCCGGGGGCGGCCCACATCCTCTCGCAGAGCTTCGACTGGGCCATCTTCCACGCCAGAGCGTGCTCGCGTCCGCCGCCGCCTATCAACAGGATGTTCATACGCGCGTCCCTTTCACCGAGGCAGATGCCGGATGCTCAATGCTCAATGCAAGAGACATCCGACGACGGGGGAGTTTACCGGAAGGCCTCACGCGATGCCAGCGCGGAAGCCCGTGCTTCTTAACCCCTCCCCCTTGACGGCGGAGGTTTTTGACCGTCCTTCAGGACCGGGTGGGGGTGCCGGCCTGCCGTGGTTCATGCCCGCCGGCAGACAGGTCCCACACTCTTCGGTGTTCCTGATACCTGGTTCCGGGTTCCCAATACCCGGTTCCGCCTTTGCTTTTCCCGGCTACCGACTACTGGGCCTGTTGCCCAATTGCCGCCCAGCCCACTGCGAACCTGAACGGCTGG
>CAZSBS010000242.1:0-7561 GCA_964605095.1 uncultured Planctomycetaceae bacterium
CGACAGGCAGGTCGAGGCCCTTCGCGGGCGAAAGGAAATGCTCGAAAAACGCCTGGCTGACCTGCTTGCCGACCAGGAGCTTCGCGTCGCGGCCGCACGTGCCAATGCGATCAACCCGGACCAGGTTGTCGCGCTGTTGCGTGGCCGAGTGCTGATGGTCGAGACCGCCGACGGCCGATACGAGGCCAACTTCACCGCACCCGACGGCCAGGCGGCGTTCGACGGCGGCAGCAAGCCCATCCGCGACGCGCGGCATTTCGTGGATGCGTTCCTGGCCCTGCCTGAAAACGCCAACCTTGTCCGATCTACAGTGATCCCCGGCAGCGGCGCACGCCAGGCCGGGGGAGTGATGACACACATGGACCCCATGCCCCAATCGAAGGCCGAGTTCCTGGCCCTGCCGCCTTCACAGCGGCTTACCGTCGCCAACCGCATGACTCGCCAGCAGCGCGACAGCATCCTGGGCCGCTCGTCAGCCGACGAGGGGGGCTACATCTAGGAGCAATCATCAATGGCACAAACCACCACCACAACCCTTGAGGCCTGGGTGCCGAGCGAGCTTATCTCGGCCGACATCCTCCAGGAGACCCGGCCGAACATCGTCGTGGCCGGCCTGATCCAGCGCGAGTTCCTCGGCGCCGGGCAGGGCAAGGTCTGGGAGCAGACGCAGCTTCCGACCACCACGGCCGCCGGCGTCGATGAGGACGCCGACTTGGCCGCCGCGGCCCGCACCCCGGCTACCACGGCCTCCATTACCATCGGCGAGGTCGGCCTGAGCACCGAGGTGACCGACCTGGCCCTCGAGACGGCCATCCTCAACGACCTGGCCGTATGGGCTCGCTCCAGCGGCCGGGCCATCGCACAGAAGGTCGACGGCGACCTTTGCGCTCTGTTTGCCGGGCTCAACAGCTCCGGCTCGGGGGCAGTCGGCACCAGCGGCAGCAACCTCACAGTCGCCAACTTCATCGAGGCTATCTACACCCTCGAGCTGGCCAACGCACCAGGCCAGAAGGTCTGCGTCCTGCACCCCGTCCAGAAGATGGACCTGTTCAACGCCCTGACCGACGCGTCCAACGGTGCGGCCGTGTTCACCAACCTGCCCGAGCTTGTCCGCGAGGGCCGGCTGCCCGACGGGCTCGCGACCAACGGCTTCTGGGGCGTCTTCTGCGGCGTGCCGATCTACGTGACCACCGAGGTCGATACGGCCAATACCAGCGCCGACCGCTGCGGCGCGATGTTCGTCCGCGAGGCGCTCACGCTCGTCCAACTCCGCCCGCTGCGGGTAGAGTACCAGCGCGACGCCTCGGCCAGAAGCACCGAGGTCGTGGCGACCATCGCCTACGGCGTCGGCGAGAACGTTGACACCTTCGGCGTGCCGATCATCACCGACGCGTAGTGACTGGCCAGTAGTTAGAGCCTGACTATAGGTCCTATAAGACCTATAGGACCTATACCCACCAAGCCTGCCCAAGCGGCGGGGCGCCGCCTAGGCGCCCCGTCCGCGGCCGGCTTACCGAGAAAGGACTTTTCAACACATGTACGAAGACGCATACGACCTGAACGGCTCCGAAACCCAGCAGGTACAGGAGATCCTCGCCGAGATGTCCCTTCGCGGCGGGAGGCTCACCAACGCCGCGGGCCGGCCCATTGCCTATCGCGTGCTCCGCGGGCGGCGATGGATGGTCTGCGACAAGGGCCTGGTGTGGCGATATGCCCCGGAAGGCTCGCCCCAAGTGCCCGGCACGCGCGGCGGGACGCAGAGGCGCAACAGCGCCGTCGAGATGTGGACCGGCCGCTGGCGCAAGGTCGTCGGCGCCGACGGCAAACCAACCTACGCCAAGCAGATCGTCTGGGTGCCGATGGACGACCACGTCAACGGCCATCCCGGAATCAGCAAGCTCGGCTGGTACCGCAGCGAGAAGGGCTTCTCGAACCCCTTCGAGCAGCCCGAAGCGCCCACGGCCGAGCAGATCGACGAGCTCGAGGGCCGACGCGCCGAGGCCGAGCAGGCCGTCTACGCGAGAATGATGGTCGAAGGCCTCGCCGTGCCCGACTCATCCCCCGGAGACCAGGCCGACCGTTCGGAGCCCCAGGCCGCCCGCCAATCGTCCCCCGAAGCCGCCGCCCTGCGCAGGAGCCGCAGAAATGCCTCTTGACCGCCGGACCGTCGACCGCCTGGCCTCGACGCAAATACGCGACCTGATGCGGACCAGGAGCGTCTCGCCCGAGGAAAAACAGCAGATCCGCCGCCGGCACGAACAGGCCGCCGAGCGAGCGGAGAAGAAAAGCGTAAAACGCTGAGGAACCGAAAATGCCACGCAAGTGGGAATCCATCATCTGCTACGAGAACCGCGGCGAGGCCTTCACCACGTCGCGGTGGAGGCTTTCCGGGCTGAGGACCAAGGCCGGTGCCGAAAACACCGACGGCGGCGTGCTGTGGCTCGAGACCGACCGCGACGGCGACACCGTAACCGCGAGCCTCTACAAGGATGCCGCCCGCGCCCCGGCCGACAAGGTCGCCCAGGGGGCAGCCGACGTCTCCGGCACGGACGGCTCCGCGGCCTCAGCCGTCGAGCTTACCCTCGTGGCCGTCAACGAAACCGGCCTGTCCGGATCGCTGATGATCCACCGCCACCTGGCCGACGACGTCTGCCCGGTCCAGGTTGCCCTGTGCGTCGACAGCGATATGGACACGCTCTGGGACGGCATCGAGGCCTTGCCCGGTTACGATGCCACGGCCGGCTGCGGCGAGTTCATCCGCCTTGCGGGCGAGGATGTGCTGGCAAAGGTCTCGGCCATGTTCCGCGACCGCCTCGGCGGCCAGACAGCGGGGGCGTGGTTCCTGGCCGACGACAGCCGCGACCTGCCGGACCTGCGGCGCATCGCCAACCCCGCCCAGCTCCGCCTGGCCTGCGCCCACAGGGCGCTTGAGATAGCATTGGGCCGAAGCCACCGCACCGGCGCCGAGTCGATGTACAGCCGCCTGCGCGACTACCACCGGGCCGAGTTCGACCGCGCCATGGCCTCGCTCGTGCTTGCCTTCCGCCCGGCCGGCGGCGGGCCGACACAGGCGGCGGCCTCCGGGGCCGTCCGACAGCAGAGAGTCTGAGCACCGGCCCTCCCCCGCGTTTCGCGACCCCTCTCCCTTGACGGGAGAGGGTGGCCCGAAGGGCCGGGTGAGGGTGACCTTGTCCACCCATCCATCGAGACCAACCATGACCGCTATCACTGTTGCCAACACCGACTGGTCGATCGTCGACGACGTCCGCGATGCCCTGGCCGCCGCGAGCCTCGCGTCCGCGGCCGTGTTCGACTCCGTCACCGTCACCACCTGCGACGAGCAGGTCCAGGCCAACCGGCTCAGCACCTCACCGGTGGCCATTGTGCGGTACGTCACCACACGCGAGACCGCCTGCCCGGAGGATGTTCGCGGCGCCTGCATCTCGCTGGAGATCATCCTGGCCGCAGCCGTGGATGATGCCGGCTTCGACGAGTCCCTACGCCTGGCTGAAATCCTGCGGCTCAAGAACGCCGCCGTCAACGCCGTCGAGGCCGAGCCGCCCGCCGCCGCCTGCGCCTGGGGCTCCAGCCAGGCATACCAGGGGCGAATCCGCTGGGGCCAGGCCCGAATCGACCTGTCCGCAGGAGAGCCCTGGGCCATCTGCCGCCTGCCCGTGGAAATCGGCTTCGTGATCCCGGCCGGAACTTCGCACTGACCGAAGCAGTAGCCAGTCGCCGGTCGCCGCTAGCCGGTAGCCAGGAAGAGAGGCCTTGGCGATTCATCGCGAAATGGAGCTGTAACTAATGTCATTCAACGTCTACCACGATCCCCACAGCGTAACCATCGGCCAGACGCCTATCGCCGGCGTCGAGTCGATCATCGTCTCGGTCCGCCGCCAGGAGTTCCATGCCGCCGGCGACGGGGAGATGCACGAGACTGTCGCCCGCTTCACGGCCGGGCGGACCAGCGGCGCCATCACGCTGCTTGACCCCGCCGGCGCCGCCGCGGTGGCAGGGCGGGCCGGCACGCTCTCGTTCACATGGACGGACACAAAGGCCCAGGCCGACAAGACCGTCACCATCGCCGGCGCCTCCATCGGTGGCTACGACGCCACCGTCGCCCGCAACGCCGCAAGCAGCGTCACGTTGCCCTTCATTGCCGAATCCGCACCGGTGGTGGCCTGAAAAGGCAAACCACGGAACCCGTTTAAAAACAACGTAACCTGGAACTTGGAAGAGCAAGACAGGGAACCTGATATCAGCAGATTCTTGCTCCGCCGTTTTTGCCGTTCCGGGTTCCGTGTTCCAGGTTCCGCAGTTCTTCTTCCCCCAGCTACCGGCTACCAACCCCAAAGGATCCGCAACCGTGAATCCCAAATTCGACACTTATGACCTGACGACCTTTGCCGCCGCGGAGGTCATCGGCAGCCCGGCCTCGCGAACCAGCCGCGAGCGGATGCCCGACGTGGCGGGCGAGTTCTTCCAGGTTCAGCCCGCCGGCGCGAGGGAAATCGCCGTGCGCGGCGTGCTGGCCTCGGCCGTGAAAGCCTCAGCCGATCTGGCCGTCGCCGACCTCAAGGCCAAACTGCTGGCCATCCAGCAGTACGTCGGCGTCGTGGCAACCTACGCCGGAACCGACGGCCGGCTGTACTCCGGCAGCTTGCTGTCGGCCTATCGCCAGGCCGGGCCGATGGAGGTCTCCGCCGTCGAGAGCGGCGTGCAGGCCCTGGCCCATGTCGAGGCGGCAATCGTGGCCCAGCCGTAAGCGGCCGAAGGCCGCAAATGTCCAATGCTCAATTCTCAATGTTCAAGCGGCAAAGCTTGCTCGCCCCCGCGGTCGAACATTGAACATTGAGCATTGAGCATTCGCTCCTATCACCTACAACCCACTACCTTCTTCCCCCTATGCCATATTGGACCACCGACATCAGGATAGTCCGCGTCGAGGAGACGCTCCTGGGCCTCGTCGTCACCGCCCGGACGGCCCACCTCGACAAAGTCGTGCAGTGCTACCTTGCCGGCGAGCTGGCCGGTTGGCAGACGCCGCAGGACGGGCAGGTTCGCTTCGTCCTGCCCCAGGCCGGGCCGTGGGACGTGGTTTTCCTCCTGGCTGTGGACGCCGGCGAAGAGCGGGCGGATTACTTCCAGCAAGCCTTTGCCACCCCGGCCGCGATGGGCAACAGGCTGCGGGTGGCCCTGAGGCGCGACATTCTCGACGGCCGGGCCCCGACGGACAAGTGGCGCATCTGGCGCAGCCAGCCGGGCAGTTCGCAGGCCAACATCCGCATGTATGAGGCGCCGATTTTCCCCTCCGGCCAGGGTTCCGCGGGCTGGGGCTGCGACTGGGGCAACGGCGGCTGGGGCTTCAGCGGTTCCAAGGCGCCCGGCTGGGGGAGCCACTGGGGATACACCTGGGGCTTCGGCATCGACTACCTCGCGTACGTCACCGACCCGCTGCCCCGAGGCCTCTACGCGATCCGCGTGGAGATCGAGGACGGCCACGGCAACGTCTCGTCGGCCTTCCAAACGACAGCCCGCGTGGACGGCCAGGCCGAGCCGTCCAAAGACCTGGCCGTCGCATCCTACGACCCGATCACCGACACGCTGGTGCTTTCCATGACACCTTCAAAGGACATCTGAGCATGACCGAACTAGCACTGACCGACGACCAGGCCAACGCCCTGCACGGCACGACCGACAGCGACACCGACTTCAAGTACCACTGCCCGGGCGATGCCAGCTATTTCACCGAGGGCCAGCGCCAGCGGCACCGGCTGCTGACGCTCGCCAAGGCGATATCCAACAGCCTTCGAGTCTACCGAGACGGAGCGCTGAGCTTCGGCGTCCGCCCCGGCAGAGCCGGTGGCGGCGACACCACGTACGCATACGAAGGCTCCGCGGGCAACGCCCTGACCGACGACGCCACTAACTACATCTACCTGACGGCGTCCGATTTGGCGGCCGGCAACACGGTGACCGTCAGCACCGCCAGCTTCCCGCTCCAGTCGGAAACGCCCCACATACCACTGGCGGAGATCGTCACCTCTGCCGGCGGCTACGGCTGCGACGACATCACGGACCTCCGCTCCGCATCCGCGCTGGCTCTACAGTCCGCCATGACGGCCGCCAACGCCAATACGCTGGTTGCCGGCGCCGCCAGCAACGCCGACGCCCTGCACGTCCATGCCGTGGCGGGCCTTCAGGCCGCCGTCCAGGACCTGATTCCGACCATAACGATTACAAGCGTGGACGAGGAGGACGGGACGGCGACGGTCACGATTCAGGTCAAGGACGCGGCAGGCAACAATCTCGCCGAGCGATTCCTCGTGCGGACCTGGCTGGGCGGCGCCGAGTATGGAGCCCCCATGGCTCAGACCGACTTCTCCGTCGATATAGGCACGGAGATCCGCGAGATCTACGCCACCGCCGACTACGAGGTGATGTCCGACGCGACGGGTCGGGTGGTTATGCGCGTCGAGGCTAATCCTGACGGCACGTACTACGTGATGGCCGAGGTCGATGGCCGGATCTGCAGCGGATCCGTGGCGATCACGGGGAACTAGGAATAGTAGCCGGTAGCCGGGCTTGCCACGGCGTAGCCGAAGGCGAAGCCGGGTAGCCGGTAAAAGAAGAAACAGAATAACGGCCTCTGGCTCCCCACCGGCTACCGGCTACCAAAAGAATTGGACATTGAACATTGAACATTGAACATTTCCCAAAACTTTGGCTGCCGCGAACCGGGCAGACGACCAGCTACGCCGATGGCGACGATGGCTACTACCAGGCCGGCAACCCACGAGCGACACGGCTCGTTGGCAAGGCGACCGAGAACATCACACTCGACCGCCACACCGGCCTGACCTGGATCACCGACCCGCGCCTTATTATCCCCGGCGCACCCGTCGGAGGCATCTACAAGGTTCAGCACGCATCGGGTACGTGGTCCGCAGCGCACGGCACGTACACGCTTGGCGATTTGGTAAAAGGCGACGGCGACCCTGATGCCCTGTTCTACGTTTGCATCCAGACGCACACCGCCGCCGGAGACAAGGAGCCGCCGAACGCGACTTATTGGGTTAAAACGGTCTGGATCGGCAGTGCCGCCACCTTGAATACTCACGCATATCCAGCGTGGGCGGATGCCGTTGCGGATTGTCTAGCCCTGGATTATGCCGGGTACACTGACTGGCGTCTACCTAACTTGATGGAGCTGCTAACGCTTTTTGACTTTGAGGCCGGAGCTGCACGTTTGTGGCGAATTATGCCTGAGAATACAGCATACAGGTGGGCCTCGACCACAAATGCTGGTGTGACCACTGAAGCCTACCGAGCTGGTACCGGCACTGGCTCGCCAGCCAGTCCTGTCGCTAAAACAAGTGCTACCTCCTACATCGCATCCCCTGTTCGAGGAGGGAGAATCAATGGATAAAACCATGCGAAATGTTCAACGGGATATGACCTTTCGCAACCTGCCGAATGGTGCGAGAGAGATCACGCATCCCAGCGGCGTAAAGGTCGTTGAGACGCGCCAGCAGCGGCAGGCGCAGCGGGCGGAGATGGT
>CAZSBS010000243.1:0-7502 GCA_964605095.1 uncultured Planctomycetaceae bacterium
CCGGTCTGGACACACCCGGCGCCGCCCACGGCGTGGCTGTGTCGGGCACGCGGGCCTTCGTGGCCGATGAGACCGCCGGCTTGCAGGTTATCAACGTGCTGGCTGACGTCTCCGGCGTGACGCGGACCGGCGATGCGACGTACCGCATCGATCTGCCGGGCGCGCTGCCGGACGGCGAGTACAAGGTATTCGTCGGCCCGGAAGTGACGGACCTTGCCGGCAACGCGATGGACCAGAACGCCAACGGCATCGGCGGCGAGATGGCCGACACGCTTGCGTTCAGCTTCACGACGAGCACTGCCTCGCCGGCCCCCTCGGCCGATTCCAGCCTCCCCGGCGACGTCAACGGCGACGGGCTGGTGGACAGTGCCGATTACATCGCCCTCAAGCGGATGATGGGCACGCCTGTCGCGACAGCGGGCCAGTGGCCGGACTTCGATGGCAGCGGCGTGGTGGACCGCGGCGACCTGGCGATGCTGATGGCGAACTTCGGCCGGTCCTCAAACGCCGCATCCAGTGCGTCACCGACCCCTTCGCCCACGCCCGCGTCGTCGGCCGGCGTAGTCTCCACCGTGGCTGACCCGTCACCCGCGGTTGTTGATGATGCTGCGGCCACCGTGTTGCCGGCGATCATTGATGATTCCGATTCCGAGCCTGCAGGTACGGAACCGGCCTCGGCCATCTCATCGGCAGGCGGCGCAACGAGCGACAGGCCCATCACAAGCACAAGCGCCAGCGCTGACGTGCTGGCGATGTCAGCCGCTGCGTTGCTTTACGACATGGAACCGGCCCTGACTGTTCCGACGAGTGAAGGTTGCACGGTTTGGGACCTTGCCGAGTCCGGCGCGTCTTTGCCGGCTGAGATGGCCGGCCTGCTGCGTCCCAGCCTTGAGCGGATCGCCATCGCAGCCGGCAACGCCGACGTGCTTGCCGACCTGCCGATGGGGCAAGCCGTCAGCGAACTGCCTCTGGACCCGGCCCCAGCCGATGGCGTGGATCTGCTGCTTCTGAAGACTGTGGACCTGGATGTCCTGCCTGTGGCCCAAAACTCGACCGGACCTTCTTCAAGGTGGCAATTCAGGCCGCCACCCCATAGAATCCCTTACATGCGGGATTTTTACGACGGTCATTATCCCGGGAGAAGATCGAAGTGATCTGCAAGGAAGTGAATTACTCGCTGGCCATGGATGAGTGGGCGAACCTGCTGGACAGCGGGGCCCTGCCCGAGGGCCAGGTCGCTATCGCCCGTTCGAATCTGGCGGGCCTGAAGGCCGAGAAGGACAACATCTCAAGGAGAAGATCGTGATGATGACCCGCAGTCTATGCCTGATCGCCTGCATGATGGCATCGCAGGCGGCAGCCCAGGATACCCCGGCGACCAAGCCGGTCTCGCAGTCGAGCACCGAGGACCGCTTCGAGATCCGCAACGTGGAAGGCTGGACCGTCTACATCAACCGTGACGTGCCCAGGCAGTACCCGGAGCAAACGGCCCGGACGTTCGAGCACCTCAAGTGGGAACTCTACCAGATTAAGCTGGCCGCCCCGGCTGTGGCGGTGGTCAACATGCAGGAGAACAACGCCATCTGGGTCGAGTACAAGGAGAAGGTGGACCTGTCGTATCACCCGGAGCGGTCCTGGCTGATCGAGAACGGCTACACGATCCCAAGGGATCCCCACTCGTTCATGTCGCTGAGCGTCAAGACGCACGTGGGGGACAGCTATCGCCACCCGTTCGTCGTGTTTCACGAGCTTGCGCACGGCTATGACTATTACTTCATCGGCAAGGGCCGCGCCTACGGCAGCAAGGAAAGCCAGGCCAACTACGAGCGCATGATGAAGGAGGGGAAGTACGAGAAGGTCAAGATATGGGACGGCCGGATTGGTTCCCACTACGGCCGGACCAACCGCATGGAATACTGGGCCGAAAGCACGGAAGCATATTTCGCCGTCAACGACATCTATCCATTCGTCCGGGCGGAGCTGCGAGAACACGATCCGAACATGGCGCGGTTTATCGAACGGTATTGGGGCGTGGAGCCCGAGCATGTGGTGAAGCTGGAAAAGGATCTGGCGGTCTACCAGGAGCAACGGCGGGGGCAGTCCGGGCGGACGGCGCCTGCCACGAAATCCCCCGCCGCAACGAAGTACATCCCAACCGCCCGTTACGACAAGCGGGACATCAACGGATGGACCGTCTACGTTAGCCCGCACCTGGTGGATCAGCCGGGGCTCTGTGCGAGCATGGCCAAGCTGTTGAGCTACAAACTGCACATGATCGACCACTTCATCGCCGAACCTGGCCGCAAGCAGTTGCACGAAATACCGATTTGGCTGGAGATCGGCCAGGCGGGTCCGTACATCCGGTATTGCGGCAGCAGCGAGCAGTTGGCCGGTGAGGGGGTGAATCCCGACAAGTTCCAGGGCGTGGAGGTGCGCGACCCGCAGCGGATGATGCAGTGGGTGATGCTCCAGCAATCCGACGTGCTGGGCGAACTGGCCCTGGCCTATTACGACCGCCACGCCGCGAAGAAGGATTCCGAGCTGGGCGGGAAGATCCAGACCGCCTACGAGCAGGCCATCAAGGACGGCAAGTACCAGTCGGTCCTGCGATTCGACGGCCAGCACGTACCGCATCCCGCCCTGGATAGCAAGAGGCGGTACTTCGCCGAACTGATGGAGAGCTACTTCCTGGTCAATGATCGCTACCCGTTTATCCGCTGCGAGCTGAAGGATCAGGATCCGGCCGGGTATGCGTTGATCGCTGGCCTGTGGGAGGGCAACCCGCGTCGGTGAGCGAGGGCCATCACTGCATTACCCGCGGGAGGTGGATGATCTCGACCTGCACGCTGCCAGCCCAGCGGTCCCGCAGATGCTCCGCCGCCAGGCGGCGATGGCACATGTCCGGTTTGGGTTCACTGCACAGCAGGCAGGTGATTGGGCGCATTCGCATCTGAAGTGCAACGGTTCGACGCCAGAACACTTCGGCTGGAGTCCGGTAGTTGAGGCACTTTCTCGGCCGGGATATTCACAGGTCGATTGTCTGCCAGTCATCCCCGAGCAGGTCGAACAAGAGCAGGCGTTGGGTTTGCGGCTCGTCGGGGTTTATCAGCAGGCGGGCGGCACGGGCGGCCATGAGGTGGGCGGCCACGGCGGCGGTGAACGGCAGATTGCCGAGTCGCTTCTCGACGCCGGTTTTCTCGCCGGCGTATAGCTTGTCGATGAGGTCTCCGCCGGGCGGGCACAGGCCGACCTGGCCGGACCATCCCCCGATTGCGCCGTGGATGAGCGGCAGGCCGCCAGCGGCGCACAGCGCGGCCAGGCCGCGCCGGGCGGGAATGCTGTCCAGGCAGTCCAGCACGACGTCCACGCCGGCAAGGGCGCCGGGCGCGAGGTCCTGAAAGGACGACCCGTAAGCGACGAACTCGACGGCGGGGTTCACGGCCGCGACGCGAACGCGGGCCTGCTGGGCCTTGGGCTGGCCGAGCGCCTCGCCTGTTGCCAGGACCTGGCGGTTGAGGTTGCTCTCGACGAAGCTGTCACCGTCGATGCCCAGAATCCGTCCGACGCCCAGCCGGGCCAGGCACTCGACGATGTGCCCGCCGAGTCCGCCAAGGCCCACAACCGCGGCTGAGCTGTCCAGCAGGCGTGCCTGCTGCGAGCAGGAGATCGCGGGGACGTTGCGGTCGTAACGCTCGGGGATGATGCCGCGGGTCAGGGCGAAATGCTCCACCTCACGCAGTGGCAGGTGCGTACGCGCCGCGATTGCCTGGGCCTGCGAGCCTGTGATGCCGCGTGCGCCGGCGGGCAGGGCCTGGTCGAATGCGCCTGCCAGGAGGTTTCTCTCGGCGTCGGTCGGCATTCGCATCATCCGCCCCCCACGGCCGGGAACAGGGCGATGATGTCCCCCGCCACGATCACGCGATCCAGCGGCGAGTACTGTCCGTTTACCAGCGGTAGGGAGACTTCCTTCTCGGGGATTTCCAGTTGTCGCACGAGGTCGCGCAGGGCGGTTCCTTCGGGCAGGTCCATCGCGGTCCGGTTGAACCTGCCCTGCCGAAAGACCGCGAATAATCGGACTTCAACCTGCATTGGACGGTCCCGCTCAAAGCCCAAGTTGTGCGAGTTTTTCCTTGGTGGGCACTCCACCGGGCGTCCAGCCGCGTTCCTTGTAGTAGTTGGGCAGCAGTTCGGGGAGCCTATGGACGAGGCCCTTGGGGGCGCCCTCGGTCAGCGGCTCGGTAAGCAGTCGTTTGGGCAGCGTGTCCTGGTCGGGCTTAATGCCAGCGGCCTGGTTGAAGAGGCGTTCCATGTTCCAGATCCGCTCACCGGCGGTCATGACGTCGTCGGTGGTCCAGTCCAGGCCGATGATGGCGTTGATCAAGTCGCGGTAGTCGTCGCCGCCGATGGCGAAGCTGGTGAACAGGCAGAGCCCTAGCGAGTCGATGACGGCGGTGAGGTCCTGGAAGGCCTTTGCCCAGACGGCCTTGCCTTCGATACTGAGCGGGTCGAGCTTCTGCGGCACGCCGAGGATTTCCGCGGAGATCATGTACCCGCGGACGTGGCAGCCGCCGCGGTTGCTGGTGGCGAACTGCAAGCCCTGGCCCTGTACGCCTCGCGGGTCGTAGGCGGGCAGCTCGAGCTTCTTGACGCTCATCGACAACTCCGGCGCGCCGTACATCTCAGCCAGCCTGTACGAGCCGAGCGCCAGCTTGGCCCCGAAGCCCTCGCCGGCGCCCATCTTGCGGGTCCACTCGACGATCGCCTCGTCCGAGCCGAACTTGATCGCCGGACCGTCAATGTCCGCCGCGGGGATGAGCCCGCGCTGGCAAAGCTCCATCGCGCAGGCGATGGTCGCCCCGGCGCTGATGGTGTCCAGCCCGTATTCGTTGCAGTGCTTATTGGCCCTGATGACGGCGTCAAGGTTCTTCACGCCGCAGTCGGCCGTGTAGGCCCAGATGGTCTCGTACTCGGGGCCGCCGCCCTCGACGTCGCCTGACTTGCAGTACCGCCCGCACGCAATCGGGCAGCGGTAGCAGACGTCCTTGCCCGTGAGGTACTTCTCGGCCAGAACCTCGCCGGATGCTTGGTCGGCGTCGGGGAAGATCGCCGTCTGGAAGTTCCGCGTCGGGTAGGCGCCGCTCTCGTTGATGACGTTGACAAGCGCGGCCGTGCCGTACGTCGGCAGCACCTTGCTGGTTACCGGATGCTCGCGGATCTTGGTGCGGACAGCCTTGAGTACCTCCTCGGTCCTGGCGGCGTCGGCGGGGGCGACCTTGCCCGTGCCGCGCACGACGATGGCCTTGAGGTTCTTGCTTCCCATGACCGCCCCGACTCCGCTTCTCCCAGCCGCGCGGTACTTATCGTTCATAACGGCGGCGAGGAGGCTCTTTCTTTCCCCGGCCGGGCCTATGGTAAGCACGTGGGCCTTGGGATCGCCGAAGGCCTCCAGCAGCTTGTCGGTCGTCTCGCAGACGAGCTTTCCCCACAGGCCCGACGCGTCGCACAGTTCGGCCTTGTCGTCGCGAATGGCCAGGTAGACGGGCTTTGGCGAGGCGCCCTCGAATATGATCATGTCGTAGCCGGCGAACTTGAGTTCGGCGCCCCAGTATCCGCCGGAGTTGCTGCACGCGACGGTGCCGCTCAGCGGGCTTTTGGTGATAACCATGTACCTGCCCGAAGCCGGGGCGGTCGTGCCCGTCAGCGGCCCGGTGGCCAGGATGAGCTTGTTTGCCGGCGAGAGCGCATCGACCTTCGGGTCGATTTCCCGGGTGAGGTAGTAGGTGCCCAGGCCACGCCCGCCGACAAACTTCGCGGCAGTCTTTGGATCGATCGCCTCGGTCGCCAGGCGCCCGCTGGTAAGGTTCACTCGCAGAAGCTTGCCGCAGTAAGCACTCATCGGTCTTCTCCTTGAGCCACGAGGATAATCGCGCCGCCGGGCGGCAAGGCCCGTTCGCGCCAGCCGAGTGAATAATATGCCGACAACATGGCAGTATTCCGGCCGCGAAGCGTTATGTCAAGAAAACTCATAACGCGCGGACGCCCGGTCCGCGCAGGCAAGACGCCCGGGCGATCATCCGGGCGTCGAGCAAGCAACCAGTCAGCAAGCACTGGGAAGGCAGGGATCAGCGTTTGGCCTTGCGGCCGAGGATAGCCAGGCCGCCGAAGGCCAACATGCCAAGCGTGGCGGGCTCGGGAACCGGGGTTCCGTCGGGCACGATGCCGGAAAGGCTGCCGCCGCAGACCACCTCTGCACTTATGGCGTGGAAGCCGATGGAATACGCGGCCGTGTCGTTGCCGCCGTCAAGAGCATTGAAGTAGTCCTGCATGGTCGAGCCGTTGCCCAGCGACGTGTTGAACCGGACCTGCAAGACCTCGCCAACACCGAGGCCGTACTTGACGGGCGAACTCTTCGCCTGAAGCTCGATCAGCGGCATGGGGTCGCTGGTCTCGGTCTGGTAACCGGGCAGGCCGTTGGGATGACTGGAGACGCTGTAGTCGACATCCTTGGTGTCGGTGAGCACCTCCGCATTCCAGAGGATGGCTGTGTCGGTGTCGTCGTCATAGCCGTCGATGACGATTTCCTTGAACACGGCCGTCTCCGACGGCACGGAAACGTTGGTGAAGGTCATGGTCGCCATGCCGTCGGCGACACTCAGGCCCACCGACATTCGGACATCCGCAAGGCTCCGGCCGGGCACGATATTGTCGTCGGCATGCGTGCCAAGGATGATGCAGTCAGCATGGGCGGAACCAGCGAGAAGGGCGAGTGATACGGTTGCGATAATCAGTGCAGTCTTCATATGACACCTCCAAGGGCGTAAGTTGTTCGTCGTCCGGTCCGTCGAGCGGTACATGTTCCGTCGCGGCAAGTCGGACACGAAGGGAACCTACGATTCGCCCCGGCGCGAGGCAAATCGTGGCAAAAAGAAGGGAAGAAAAAGAAGAAGAAACGGTTCACGCAGAGGTCGCAGAGGTCGCAGAGGGGAAAAGCAAACGAAGAAGAAGAGGGGTACATGCTTCCCAGAGCGAAAGCATGGCGCCGCACACGGAGAGAAGCAGTGCAACAGAGAGACACCGCGGGGCCGTTTCTTCTTCCACCTCCGCGTTCTCTGCGGCCTCTGCGTGAACCTGCCGTTTCCGCTTCTTTGCGATCGAACGTTTTACGCGGATAATTCGTACAACATCAGACTCCGGCCGTGTCAGCCGAGGCCCTTCGTGGTATATTTATCTGCCGCATCGCTCGCACAGCCCCGTAGCCGGGCGGGCGTTTCTTTATCCTGATTTGTTATCCGAACTTTTCGGGAACACCGTGACTGAACAGGCGTCCAATAGTATGGCTGGCGGCGATTCGGCCGCCGTGAGCGGGCCACAGGCAAAGGCCGCGACGATCTCGTTTGAGGACGCGGCGCTTGTCGAGCAGTGTCGGCGTGGCGACATGCAGGCTTTTGGCTCGCTGGTGGCCAAGTATCAGGACCGGATTTTCAACATGGTGTTTCGGATGT
>CAZSBS010000244.1:0-7494 GCA_964605095.1 uncultured Planctomycetaceae bacterium
GCTCGACCTCGACGAAGAAACCGCCCCCGGTCCGCGACCACGGCTTCTATCCGCCTGCGACGGCCCGGCCGGGCCGAGCCTCGACGAGGATGTCGCCAACGCCCTTGCCGCACGCGAGATGCTCACCGGGCAGCACGTCCCCGACGATTCCAACGAACCCGCCCCGCTGCCAAGCCTGGGCCTTGCCTCGCCGCGACAACCTCGTCCGGCAACACCTGCGCCCGCCCCGGCCGCGAGAGCCGATGCGGAGCCGCCAGCGCCACTCTCGACCGGAAACATGCTCGGCGCGCCACCACGGGGCGCGAGGCAGGCCGGTGTGGCTCGGCCCAGTCAACTCCTCAACGAGGATGAGGTTGCAGCCCTGCTGGGCGCGCCACTGGGCAAACCCATCAGGAACATCAAGGGTCCAGCCCCCTCGCAGACTGAGGCACAGTCCGACAGAGCCGAGGAATCGGGCGCCATGACAAGCAACGGAGAACTTGTCCCCGAACCCGACCACGAGGATGCACATGGCGCCCCATACGCCGCGGACGACGATGGGCCGTTCGTGGGCGAGGTCGAGGAGATCGAACCCGATGACGAAGCCGGCCTCGAAGACCGGCGCGACGAGAAGCCTGTGGCTGCCGGCAAGCCGGGACGCAAGGAGCCGACGGTGCCGGCGGATGAAACGCCCATCGAGCAGGCCCCGGCCCAGGCGGCGCAGGTGCTCTCAGCCGTGCTCGACGACGCCGTGCGGCGCGGCGCCACGCACGTACACCTGCACTCCCGCCAGACGGGTCTGACGCTGCGGGTCCGCATCGCCGGCCAGCTCAGAGAAAAGGCCAACTTCCGCCACCTGGCTACCTCGCAGGCCAAGGCGCTGGTCGGGCGGTTGCTGGATTCTGCCGGCCTGGCCGGGATGGACCTGGCCCGTCCGCAGTCCGGCGAGTTCACGCACACCGTCGCCGGCCTGGCTGTGCGAATGACGCTGTCGAGTTTCCCGACCACTGACGGCACGCGACTGGTCATAACCCTGCCTTCCCACCCGCAAGAGCCGTTGGACCTGGCCGCACTTGGCGCCCGCCCGACCGAGGCCGAGAGAATCCATGACCTGCTCGCGATGCGGCGCGGCGGATTGCTTCTGGTCTGCGGCCCGGCTCGCGGCGACCGCGATGACGTCCTGGCCGCCCTGGCCGGTCAACTGGCCGGCATGGGACGAGACGTCCTTGCGATTGGCGCCGCCAATACCCCGCCCAGCGTCAGCAACTCCCGCGTAGATCCCATCGCCGGCTACCGCTTCCGCGACGCCGCCCGCAACCTGGTCGGGCAGGATGCCGACGCGATCTTTCTGGCCGAACTGCGGGACCCGACCACCGCCGCCGCCGCGCTGGAGGCCGCCCTGGCAGGCGCAATGGTCGTCGCGGGAATCGCCGCCGCAACAGCGGCCGAGGCGCTGGGAATACTGGCGGAAATGGACGTCGAAAGCTGGCCCCTGGCGACGATGCTGCGCGGCGCGATCGTCTGCCGGACGCTGCCGCGGCTGAGCCAGGCCAGCGGCGCAAGCGGCCAGGACGGCACAATCAGGCTCATCTCGCTGCTGGCGCCGAGCCGGGAATTGGTCCGCCTGGTGCGCACCGCGGCCGGGGCCGAGGCCATCGCCGCAGCCGTGCCGGACGCCGGCCCCGCGGCCTTGCTGGACCTGGCGGCCAGGTACGTCCGCGAGGGGATTATCTCCGCTCAGGACGTGGCGCGACTATCATAGGGAAAGGTGCGGGCCTCGCCCTGTCGGCGGGCCGCAAATACGGAATGTAAAATGGCCAACGCCAAGTGCTCAAAAACGGTAATGCAGCAGTTACAGGGAATATCGACTCGCTTGGTTCTGCGGCGACCAATCCAAAGCGGCGTCTGCGCCGCCGCACTCCAAAGGGCAAGCCGGGGTCAAGGCATTCTCCAGTTTGGCGTGACGCCGAGAAACGCGACGGCCTATGGAGTGCGGCGGCGCAGACGCCGCTTTGGATTGCCCCCCCGGGTCAATAGCCCGTCGAGACGGCTGGCGGCGATTTGGCTCGCGGCGGCCGCGTTGGCGCTGGCCGGGTGCGAGCCGGGCAAGCCCGGCTCGGCGGTTTCCACCCCGGACCTCACCTACGGAAACCCGCGCATGACCTACCGAAACCCTCGCGACCGCGAAAACTGGGTATCGTCGATCCTGGCTGGGGAGATGATCCGCGAAGACCCCAACCTCCAGGTGCTCTGCGTGGCCAACATCGAGGACTACCGCGCCGGCCACCTGCCCAACAGCATGTTGATCCCGGTTACGGGGCTGCGCCTGGCGGTTGACGACAACACGCTTTACGAGTCCATCAACCACGGGCGAACGCCCCGCAAGGACCGCCCGCTACTGGTCTACTGCTGGTGGAACACCTGCCATTGCCCGTCTGTGCCGACCTTCAGCGAACTGGCCCGGCAGATACTGCGCGAAAAGGGCTTCACGGACGTCTACTCGATCGAGGGCGGCATGCTGGCGTGGAAAGCCGAGGGAATGCCGTACGAGAAGACCGAACTGACGACATCAGTAGCGCCGCCGACACCGGCCGCCGGTCGGGCCGCCGGCCGGGCCGCCGACTACTCAAACTGATAGATTCTTTGAGCCCCCAACGGGGGCGATAGTCCCGGCGCGCCGGGAGCCGGGGGCGTAAGCCCCCGGCCAAAAGCTATCGGCCCTTCGGGCCTAAGAACCGGTCAGTTTGAGTCAATTACGAATCGCCACAGTAGCGCCGTCCGGACTACTTCGTCACGAGCGGCTTGGGCGTCGCGTCAACGCCTTTCAGGTCGCCCATCGCCCACTGCATTCCGGCCAGGTAGTGGGCCAGGACGGCCGGGGTGGAGAATATCTCGTTGCGGTGGCCCAGCGAGCAATAGAACACCCGGCCCTTGCCCCATGCCTTGATCCAACTCACGGCAACGTCGCCGTCCGCCCGGCCGGCCTTTTTGGTGTCGGTAACGGCGGGGTCGATGCTCAGGAGCACCCGCTGTTTCTCGCGGGAGTAGATGTCGCCCCTGCTGACCGTGTATATCTCGTCGGCGATCTTGAAGCCCTTGCCGCCGAACGCGGCGTTGACGCGGTTCTTCGGGTCGTCGTTCCTGACGCCGACCTCGCAGTTCCACGGATGGCCCGAGAACCAGCCGCCCATCATCTCGCCGAATTCCTTCCAGCTATACGAGCAGTCCGTCGCGGAGTGGATGCCGAAGACCGCCCCGCCGTTTTTCACCCACGACATGAAGCTCTCGCGCAGCTTGACTGTGTCGGGATCGTCCACCTTCTTCCCATTGGCCTGGAACAACTCCCCGGTGGTGTTGTTGAGCACCACGAGGTCGAACTGCTTGATGTTCTCCGGCAGGAAGTTCGACAGGTCGTCGCTGACCACGGCCGTGTAGGCGCCCGTCTTCTCGCCCATCATCGGCAGGATGATCTTGGCCCGCTCGATGGCCCCGCCATGGTTGAAGCCATTGCAGTGAGAATAAATCAGTATCTTTCGAGCCTTGGCGGGCTTGGCGGGAGCCGTCTTGGGGCACGCCGCCTCGAGCTTCTTCATTTCGTCGGCCGGGACTTGGGCCCGCGCCGACGCCGCCATGGCCAGAACCGCCGCACACAACGAAATCGCCGCCAGTCTCATCATGTTACGCTGCATTTTTCTGTCTCCTAATACGCCTGAATGTCGCACACCGCTGCCTGTCGTTGAGAATCACGGACACGAGGTACACACAATGTTAACCCGGCCCCGGCGACAAAGTTCCTGCCGGGCAGGCAAGGCCCGTAACGCAACGACGTGGATTGCTTTCCATCGTCATGCGCCCGCGTCAGATCTTGGGGGCATCGCGAAGCACCTTGGGGCCGAACTCCTCCAGCCGCCACTTGCCCTCGACCAGCAGGCCTATTACGAACGACAGCTTAGGGTTGGCTTTCGCGAAGCGTTTTATCTCTTCCGCATCCATCACGCACAGCGCGGTGGTCAGTGCGTCGGCGGTGGTGGCGTCGGGGGCAATGGCCCAGGCTGCGCGGTCGGTGCCTACGGGCTTGCCCGTCCGCGGGTCGATGATGTGCCGCGACAGGGCGGTGGACGAGCCGCTGAACGAGCAATCCCTGAGCATCACGACCCCCAGGCCGGCCTGGTCGTCGGAAGGATTGCGCAGGTCCGCCTGCCAGCCGTCGCGGCCGGGGCGGCGGCCGATGGCCCGCACGGTGCTCGTGCCGCCGTGGAGCAAGACGATGCAGACTCCCCAGTCGCCCAACAGGTCGGCGGCGCGGTCCAGCGCGTAGCCCTTGCCGATGCCGCCGAGGTCGATCTGCACCCCCGCTTCGAGCCGGGTGACGGTCATGGCGTCGGCGTCGATGGCGATTCGCTTCATCCCGGCGGCGCCCTTTTCATCGGACCCCCTTGGGGGTGAGCCGGCGGTAACATCGAACGCTCCGTCGGTTCGCTCCCACATGCTCAAGGCGGCCTGGAGGCACTCAGCCGCCTCGATCTCCACCACGACGGGCTTGCCAGGATCGGCGGCGTTGATCCGCGAGATGTCGCTGTAGGGCATGAAGCGGCTGAGAAGGCGTTCCATGCGGTCGATCTCGACGAACGCGGCCTCGGCGGCCCCGCGCGCGGCGGCCCGGTCGGATTCCGGGATGATGATCTCGAACATGGTCGCCATCGCGCGGTGCGCCACTGGCCGGACGGCCGGCAGAGACGACGGGCCTGAAGTGGCGAGCGTTTTCTCGCTCATGGTGCCGGCCTCCCGGGCGGCGAGGCGTGCGCGGCACCCGGCGGGCGGCGTTTGGCCAGCACCTCGTCGCGGTATTTCTTCCACAGGTCCACCTGTATGCCGACAATCAGCACCACGGCCGGGCGAAGGCCCACGTGCTCGTACTGGTAGTTGTCCTTGTCTTTCAACAGCGTTTCGAGCTTTGGCCATGCCGCGGAACTGAAGATGATCATCGGCGCGTCGGGATTGGCCGGCACATCGGTGAAGTAGGCGACGCGGTCGAAGCGCCGCAGGTACCACGGCAGCGGCCATTGATCGTGAGCATCCGGCGTGATGACGTTGATCCGCATCTGATGCCCGGCGGGGTCGATCGAGGCGATTCCCTCTGCCCTCTGGCCGAGCTTTACCGCGCCGCTCAGCGTGTGAGCGTAGACCCACGGGGTGCGGCGGTTGTCGTAGTAGCGGAAGTTCGTCAGGTATGCGAGCCGGCCCAGGTGTGCCGCCCCGGCCAGGAGAACCACGCACAGAGCCGCCTTGAGCCAGACTCGCGGCATCCAGCGGACCAGGGCAGCGGCGCCCACGCCAGCCAGGAGGATCATCCCGTGCAGCGGGCCAAGCACGCACCAGGGCGTCTTGTAGGGCAGGGCCGTGTATATGCCAGGGAGCACGATCGTGTATACAGCCAGGAACCGCACGAGCCGCCCGTCCGCCCTGCCGAGCCCCCGGCCCGAGAAGCCGGCAACCATGCCCACGACGGCCAGGACGCCGATAAACGCCTCGGTCCAGACGGGCCCGCGACCCGGATAGTTCGTGTAGAACAGCCACCGGAGATAGGAGTACCAAGGGTGGATGTGCAGGTTGCCTCCCTCGGCCGAGCCGCCGAACGCCCTGCCTAGGGCATGACCATAGGCGAGAACCGCGTCGAGCGGGCCGCGGGCGTTGGTGAAAAACGACGAGAAGAACACGACGGTCACGATCGCCCAAGCCGCCAATGCCGCCAGCACACGCCAGTTCCAAAGGCGCTGGCGCACGTCAAGGCGTGCCGCCTCGCCACCGCCGCTTTGCGGGATGTGTGGTCCGATCCGCCTCTGCCAGAGAGCCGTGAAGCCCAGGGCGACGGCCATCGCCGCGATCGCGAAGACCCACGTTTCCTTCGTGGCGTACATCAGGCCGGCCGATGCGCCCGCAAGTATGCACCATCCGAGACGCCCGCTACGGGCATAGCGATAGCCGGCGGCGATTAGCAGGAACGTGAAAAGGACCAGCGGCACCTCCATGATGTAATACCGGCTGTAGTAGCTCATCGCCGGCGAGAGTGCCGTAAGCATTGCCGCAACCGCGACGGCCCAGCCGCCCAGCCCGTCCAGCAGCAGCATCGCCGCAAGAACCAGCGCGATGCCGCAAATGGCCGGGACCAGACGGAGCGTTGTCTCGTCGAGGCTCGCATACGTGTCCTGGCCGCGTAGATGGGCAATCGGCAGAGTGAGGTAGTTGAGCGTCGGGCCGTGAAACTCGTTCGGGTCGTAGCGGTAGTCGTTCCTCTCCAGCAGGTCGCCGAGTTTCCAGGCGTGGACGGCCTCGTCGGTGTGCATGGGCCTGATGGCCAGCTTCGGCACCACCATCGCCGCGGCCGCGCCGCCAGCCAGGCACACCAGGATGACAAAGGCCGCTCTGTGTTTCATTGTCAGCCCGCAAATGACACGCCAGGCTGTCCGATAAATCGAGGCGGCCTGGACGGTCGGGTGCCGTGGTTCGCCCAGTCCCGGCGCGCCGGGACGACGCAACCACGTCTTCGATCCCGCTCGGCGCCCGATCCACTCTTCCAGGCCGAAAGACGTGGTTGCGAGCCCCTACGGGACTCGCGAACCACGGCACCCGCTGCATGGAATTATCAGACAGCCCCGACACGCGGCGGTCGGGGTCCTTCAAGAACCGTGCAATCGTTGTTGCACGGTGCGCCGCGGGGCCTATTTCGCCGGCAGGGCGTACACCTCGATCTCGGAGTAGCGGTTCAGGTCGTCGGCGGTGCTTCCGTTGGAATACTCGCGGATGTAACGGGCCTTGATGCCCTTGCAGTCGACGAGTTGGCCTTCGTTGGTCTCGAAGAACTCCCAATCGTCGCCGAGGCCGAGTCCGGCGGAGTTGTCGTTGTCGTTGTTAAAGACGATCCGGACGTTCGTGATGAAGTCCTTATCGTCGGCGACCTGGATGACCACGTCCTTATAGACGCGGGGGTCTTTGTGCTCGTGCCAGGTGACGATGGCGTAGATGTCGTACTGGGCACCGAGGTCGATCTGGACCCACTGGACGTTGGGGCCAAGCTCCACGTAGGCGTCCTCGACGGCCTCCTTGGACCCGTTGGTTATCAGGTCCAGCGTGCCGATGACGGGCTCCATGTCACTGGCCGTAACGGGCTTCTTGAGGGCGACGTTCGTGACGCCCTTGGGGGCCAGGAACGGTTCTCGCGGCTTGGTGGGGCCCTTGACGGGTTTGAGGCGAGTGCCGGGCGGCAGGTTCTTGGGCGTGCCGCTGAATCGCGGCTTGGGCAGCTCGAGCGGGATCGCTGCCAGGTCGCCCGCGGGAGCGACAGCGACCGTGACCACGTTGGCGTCCGTCTTGGTTGCGGCGGCCGGTGCGGGCGCCGCGGCCGGCTTGACTTCCGTTGTCGCCGGCTGGGTCGTCGCGGAGTTGCTGCCCTTGGGGGCCGACGGCTCGGACGGCTTCTCGCAGGCCGTCAGGACCACAAGGCACGATACCATCAAC
>CAZSBS010000245.1:0-7437 GCA_964605095.1 uncultured Planctomycetaceae bacterium
GACGTGCCGGTGCTGATCCTCGGCGGCGGGGTAAACGGCACGGCCCTGCTGCGGGAGCTGGCTCTCCAGGGCGTCAATGCCCTGCTGGTGGACAAGGCGGACTTCGTCGCGGGCGCCAGCTCCAAGAGCTCCCGAATGATCCACGGTGGCCTGCGGTACCTGGAGAACCGCGAGTTCGCCCTGGTCACCGAGAGCATCCTGGAGCGCAACCGCCTGCTGACCAACGCCGCACACTATGTCGCGCCGCTCAAGACCGCCATCCCGCTGACAAGCTGGTTCGGCGGGCTCCTGCGGAGCATGCTCATCTTCGCGGGCTTCAAGATCCGTCCCGGCGAGCGCGGCGTGGTGCCCGTAAAGTTCGGGCTGTGGTTCTACGACTTCGTCACACGCAAAAACCGCAAGACCCCCACACACTTCATCACAGGCAAGGCCGAGGCGCTGCGGAAAATGCCCGCGATGCGGCCGGATATCGTCGCGACGGCGACGTACTGGGATGCCTGGATAACCGAGGCCGAGCGGCTGTGCATCGAGCTTATCCAGGACGCCCGGTGCGCCAATACCGGCAGCAACGCGCTGAACTACGTCCGCCCGCGCGGCCTCGACGGCCCGGCCGTCGTGCTGGAGGACCAGCTCACCGGGCAAACCGTTAGCGTGCGCCCGCAAGTGGTCGTAAACGCCGCCGGCGCATGGGTGGACCTGGCCAATCGCGACCTCGGCCTCGATACGGACTACATGGGCCCCACCAAGGGCTCGCACCTGGTCGTGGACAACCCCGAACTCTGCCGCACTCTCGACGGGCAGATGGTCTACTACCAGCACGCCGACGGGCGGGTGTGCATCGTCTTTCCGTTCATGGGCAAGGTCATCATGGGCTCGACGGACATCCGCATCGCCGACCCCGACACCGCCCGCTGCGACGAGCCTGAAGTGCGGTACATGCTCGATACGCTCCGCGGCGTGCTGCCGAACGTGGAGATCAGGCGCGACCAGATCGTGCATGTGTTCTGCGGCGTCCGCCCGCTTCAGGCCAGCGGCTCGAAGGTCACCGCCGTCGTCAGCCGGGGCCACAGCATTCAGACCATCGAGCCGGACGAGCGGCGCCCGTTTGCGGTGATGTCGCTGGTCGGCGGCAAGTGGACTACGTTCCGCGCCATGGCTGAGCAGTCCGCCGACGCGATCCTCGCCCGCCTGGCCCAGCCTCGTAAGTGCCGCACGGATGACATGCCCATCGGCGGCGGCCACGATTGCCCCGTCGGCGACCAGCAGCGAAAGCAGTTCATCGCGCGTGTAGCCGGACAGACCGGCCTGTCGGAAACCCGCGTCGCCGACCTGCTCACGCGATACGGCAGCCGTAGCGAAACCTACGCCCGCCAAGCCGCCGCACACGCCGCGGCCGCCTCCGGCGCGGCCGATGAGACGCCGATGAAAAACCTGCCGGACTACTCCGTCGGCGAGATCCGCAGAATCGCGGCCGAGGAATACGTCCAGCACCTCGACGACCTCGTCTGCCGCAGAAGCATCATCGCCCTTCTAGGCCGGGCCACCGAGCCGGCGCTGACGGAACTCGCCGCAATCGCCGGCGCGGTCCTTAACTGGGACTCCGCCCGCCAGGCCGCCGAAGTCGCACGAGCCCTGGCCGAGCTCCGCATGCCGTCATGAATAGGGAGGCTCAATATTTTCAGTGGGAGATGGAGCATGGCACGTAAATCCGTAGTCTGGCCTTGTGCCCAGATTGAGAGCGTTGATGAGTACCTTCGCCAGTTGGAGGCCTTAGTTGAGGCATCCGACGACTGGATATTGCAGAAAGCCCCTGAATGCACACCGCGAACGATCCTGGCAAAGTATGTCGGACAGAAGTTTGATGGGGAGGATCTCAGCTTGACTGTCTTTGAATGTGGTCCGCCGAAGGGTCTCGTCAACTTTGCTCCCATAGCCACCTTATGGGCTGGGATTCCCGCTCACCAGACGACTGTTTCGGACAAGCAGATCAACAGTGCTTTTCGCCTTTTCGAGCCTCTCGCGCGCCAAGCGGCGATGATACTGAACACTCTGCTATCAATCACCCTGTCCAAGCCGCGTCGGTACAAGATGCCGACGAAGCTCAAGGAGTTGGTTGACCAGTTCGTATTCTTAGCAAATCTGAATGGCCTACATCCATGCGACTGGGAACGCTTCTACGACATTGTGCACTATGCCCACAGGTACGGTGTTGACATGCGTCCTGGCGATCTGGCGAGAGAGCTATCTGCCAGGAGAGTCCTTGAGAATATCGTCTCCGAATTGAGGATGCTCTACCAATTCGGCAGATCACTGCTTGCGCGCCGCTTCACGTGGGAGGGACGCTAGACCTATTCGCCCCGGAGGGTGCGACGGCCTGTAGCCACGGGTGAAGCGCAGTCCGCCACAGGCGAACGCAGCGAAACCCGTGGAAGATGATAGGTTCACAACCCGCCCCGGCAGGGGCGGAGGAAGTATTGCGCGAGTGGCTCCTTCGCCCCATCCGGGGCGAAAGGATAAGGGGCGAATTCTTGTTCCACGGGTTTCGCTTGCGGCCTCTGTGCGGCCGTGGTGCTTCACCCGTGGCTACATTCCCCGGCCCCGCCGGGGCCGGGAGGTCCAGACCCATCCCCCGCCGGCGGGGCGGGCCAGTCGGTCTCGGCCAGTTGATTCATTCGCGAGTAGAGCGTCATGTCAACGTGCAGGGGCGTGATGGTGACGTAGCCGTCGGCGAGGCAGGCGACATCGGTGTTCTCGACGTGCCGGGCGAAGGAATAGCTATCGCCTAGGCGGTAGCTGTCGCGGCCCATGCTGTCGAGGGCCTGATGGTAGACGTCCTCCAGTTCGGAGGTGCTTTGCGGCACGACGCGGACGCCCACCGGCCAGCCAGGCCGCGTGGATGGGATGTTCACGTTGATGAGGTCGCCGCGCCGCAGCCCGTCGGCGAGCAGCCGGTCCAGAACCCACCGACAGATCGTGCCCGCGCGGGCGTAGTCTATTTCATCGGGTGACTGGCTGTATCCCGCGGAGAACGCCACGGCGGGTATGCCCAGCATAGCCGCCTCGGCCGCGGCGGCGACCGTGCCGGAGTAGAACACGTTGACGCCGACGTTGGCCCCGGCGTTGATGCCGCTGAGGACCAGGTCCGGCCACTGGGCGAGCAGCTTGCGTACGGCAAGGCGGACGCAGTCCGCGGGCCGGCCGTCGACGCTGTTGCCCCAGAACGGCGTGGTGGAATCGTTGACCTGCACGCGATGGACTACCAGCGGCGTCTTTAGCGTGATGGAATGCCCCGCCGCCGACTGCGGCGTGCTGGGGGCCACGACCGTCGTCTCGCCAAGATCGCACATCGCGCCGTGAAGCGCCGCCAGGCCCGCCGCCAGGATGCCGTCGTCATTGCTCAAAAGAATTCGCATGGCCACAGTCTACCCGCCGGCCGATTGTGAATCACCACGCTACTTCCCTCGCGCCTCGATCCGGTAGAGGTGCGTTTTGGTCCGCATGAACATCGCGTTGCCGCTTACGGCTGGGCTGGCCATGCAGCCGGCGTCGAGCTTGCTGGTCGCCAGCGTTTTCATCTCCACTCCGCCGGGGGCGATAACGGTGGTTGTCCCGCGGTCGTCGAAGAAGTAGATCCGCCCTGGCGCGGCGATCGGGCTGGCTGAGAAGCTGCCGCCCAGCCGGTCTCGCCACACGGCCTGGCCGGTCTTGCCGTCGCAGCAGGCCAGCGTGCCGCTGTCGTGGAGGAAGTACACCAGGCCGTCGACGACCGCCGGCGCGGGCTTGTTCGCCGCGCCGCGGTCCAGCGACCATGCGACGTGCGTTTTGGTGACGTCGCCTTTGCCGTCCGGCCGGACTGCCATGACCTTGGGCCGGTTGAAACCGGAGTTGACCAGCACGAGCCCGCCGACCATGACCGGGCACGACGCAGTCGAGTACCCGCCGGGATACCGCACCCGCCACAGCTCGCGCCCGCTGAGCGGGTCGTAACCCATCGCGAACTCCGCCCCGGCGGCCACGAGTTGCCGGCCGGCGGGCGTCTCTATCAGCAGCGGCGTGGAGAACGCCTTGTGGAGGTCGCCGTTGTCGTTGGGGAATTTCACGTTGCGAGGCGCTTGCCAGACGGTCTTGCCGGTCCCGGCGTCCAGCGCGATGACGAACTGCACATCCATCCCGTCGAAGAGCAGGTACAGCCTCCCGCCGTCCAAGACCGGCGACGAGCCAGGCCCCACGCCGTGGTCGCAGTGAAGGTCGCGCCGCTGCCAGAGAGTCTTGCCCGTGGCTGTGTCCAGGCAGGCCGTGCCGTACGTGCCGAAGTGTACGTAAACCCGCCCGGCCTCAATGCACGGCGTCGGTGAGGCGTAGCTGTTCATCGGGTTGATGGGCTCGGGCTTGGCGTTCTCGAAGAGCTTGATGTTGTGGACGATCCTCCCGCTGTCGGCATCGACACAGACGGCGAACATGACCTTGCCGTCCGGCGTCGCGGTGGTCATCCATACCTGCTTGCCCCAAACCACCGGCGAGGACCAGCCCCGGCCTTCGATGGGCGTCTTCCAAACGATGTTCTCGCTTTCGGACCACGTCAGCGGCAGCTTTTCGCTGAGGGTCGTGCCGTCGCCGCGCGGGCCGCGAAACCCAGGCCAGTTCGCGTCGCCCTGGCCCGCCTGGGCCGTTGCCGTCCAAGCCGCCAGCAGTACTCCAAGGGCTGTCATTGCATGCCTGATATTCATACTCTCTCCACAGGCGCCGTCGGAAACCTGGCCACGCGATGCCGCTCGGCCGCCATTGTTATAACCGGCCTGAGGCGCATTCGGGTACGGGACATGGTAAAACAGATGGGGATTGCAGAACTTGTCTCCGCGTCTATCCAGGCAATCCTTTTTTTGACAAGGCCTCTGCCTCGCCAGGCCGGTAAAATAGGCGCCGTTCCTGGCTTGATGTCAGATTGTCATAAGGAATCGGGCAAATGACCGAATCGAAATCGCTCAGCGGCAAGTCACGAACGCATACAAGGCGGGCATTCCTCAAGACCGCGGGCATGGGTTTGGCCGGGCTTGCCGTCGGCGGGTTTGCCGCCAAAGGAGAGCAGACCGTGGTGGACAAGAAACTGCCGAACATCGTGTTGATCTTCACCGACGACCTGGGCTACGGCGACGTAAGCTGCTACAACCCGGAGGCGAAGGTGGTCACAGCCAACGTGGACTCGCTTGCCAGGCAGGGCATGCGTTTTACGGATGCCCACAGCGCCTCGACGGTCTGCACACCGTCGCGATACAGCATTCTCACCGGGCGGATGTGCTTCCGCACGGGCTACCGCGGCGTGTTCTGCGGAGTCGGCGGGCCAAGCCTGATCGAGGAAGGGCGACTGACGCTGCCCGGGATGCTCCGCGATAAGGGCTACGCGACCGCGGCGGTCGGCAAGTGGCACGTCGGGCTGACGTTCCTGGACAAGGCCGGCAAGCGGGTGACCAAGGGCGGCATCGCGGGCGTGCAGGAGGTGGACTTCTCACGTGCGATCCCCGACGCGCCGATCCATCGCGGCTTCGATTACTTCTTCGGCACGGCATGCTGCCCGACCACGGACTTCCTTTACGCCTACATCGAGGGCGACCGCGTCCCCGTACCGCCGACCAAGCTGCTGGACAAGTCGACCATCCCCAAGAACCCCTGCACCGTCGACTGCCGCGAAGGAATGATCGCGCCGAACTACGAGATGGATAAGACCGACCTGGTCTTCCTTGAAAAGTCCAGGCACTTCATTCAGCGGCACGTCAAGGACAACCCCGACAAGCCGTTCTTCCTCTACCACGCGACCACGGCTGTGCACCTTGCGAGCCTCACGCCCAAGGAGTTCCACGGCAAGACCAAGGCCGGGCCGCACGGCGATTACATATACGAGATGGACTGGGTCGTCGGCGAACTGCTCAAGACGCTCGATACCCTCGGCATCGCCGATAACACGATAGTGATGTTCGCCAGCGACAACGGGCCGGAAATCGCCTCGGTGGTCAACATGCGAAAGGACTACCAGCACGACGGCGCCCGCCCGTGGCGCGGCATAAAACGGGATGACTGGGAAGGCGGGCACCGCACGCCGTTTATCGTCCGCTGGCCGGGCAAGGTCCGCCCCGGCAGCACGACCGACCAGTTGACGAGCCTTACCGACGTGATGGCGACCTGCGCGTCAATCGCCGGCGCCAAGCTGCCCGACGCCGCGGCCGAGGACAGCTACGACATGTCGCCCGTGCTGCTCGGCACGCAAGGCGAAAAGCCGGTCCGCACTTACATGATCGAGCAGACCATTTCCCTGGCCATGTCGATCCGTCGCGGCAAGTGGAAGCTGCTTGTCCACAAGGGCTCCGGCGGCAACAGCTACGAGAAGAACGCGGACCTGCGGCCCTACGCGATCGCCGATGCCGAGCCCGACTCGCCGGGACAGCTCTACGACCTGGACGCCGACCCCGGCGAGCGGGTCAACATCTACAGCAAGCATCCCGATATTGTCCGCGAGCTGACCGAGCGGCTGGAGGAGTTCAAGGCCAGCGGGCGCAGCGCGCCGAAACGGTCGAAGTAGCCACATATACGTGGCGACGGCCTGCTTTTCAGGCATGACTCCCGGCCCTTCGGACCGGGAGTTTGTCTGCGCGGCTGGTCGTCTCGTCGGCATTTACGGCGCGGACTTCACAGAGCAGCCGTAGGGCTGCGTCAGGGGCGTCGAGACTTCCTTGCCGGCGTGGTCGTCCAGGATCGCAAACGGCAGCTTCGGGGTTGTAAATCCAGGAACCGTCAGCAATGATGAACGCAGATACACACAGATAGAAGGAGGTCAAAAAGCTTTTTGCCTTTATCTGTGTTCATCTGCGTTCATCATTGCCTTCTTCTCGATTCTTCTTTTCCCAACCTTCTTCTCCATCATTCCCCGCGGAGGATGGCGAAGTGCCTGGTGCCGAAGACCCTCGGGCGCCAGAATCGGTCGATGGTCGGCGTGAGGGTGTTCATCGCAAGCACACCCATCAGGCACGGGATGGGTACGGTGGTGTAGAGTTGCAGCAGCATCGCCAGCGTTCCGCATCCCAGTCCCAGCAGGACCTGCCCGCCGGTGGTCACGGGGCGGCTCGTCATCTCGGCGGACACCAGCAGCATCGCCAGCGCAAGCTGGCCGGAAAGGAGTTGGTAGTTAACGTACGTCAGAGCCGTACCGAGTCCCTCCGGCGAAAGCAGCGGCACCCAGAGCGTCCGCACCGTGTTGTTGGGTCCGGCCAGGTATATCGGCGCGACTGCGACGGTGACCCACGCGCCCAGGAGCATTGCCAGCGGCAGTTCCCACTTGAGGTAGTTTCGGTAAATCAGGTACAGGCACGCGACGATCAGCAGGATGATGCCTGTCTCGCCGAGGCCGCCGGGGCGCGTGCCGTAGAAGAGGTTCTCCATCGGCGGCAT
>CAZSBS010000246.1:0-3729 GCA_964605095.1 uncultured Planctomycetaceae bacterium
AGAAAGCCATCGCCTCCAGCCACGAGACCCGCACCACCGGCTGGGTTGGCGCGTTCATGGAAAAGCCGCGCTCGGCCTCCGAGAACTGAAGGAATGCCCCGTTTTCCAGCCGGCTGTCGTGGGATGGGTCGAACAGCCGGTATTGAGCATTGGTGATCTCCGTAGTCGCCATCCAGAATGCCCGGCCTATCTTGACGGCCGAGACGGGCCTTTCATCCAACAGGCCGTTGGTGTCGCCCATGACCATCGCCCCAGCCGGGATGCGGACGAGCTTGATCGTCGCGCCTCCGAGGTCGATGGCCCGGGTGTGCGGGCCACCCTGGGCCTGCCTTCGCGCGGCCTCGGCGGCGTCAAAGGGCCAGCCCGGGCAGGCGATTGTCGGGGCCGCGGCAACAGGTTCCGGCTGGGGCGCCTTCGGCGGCGAGGCTGGGGGAGTGTAAGGGTCGGCGATGGCCTCGGGGTCCTCGTCGATGGCGGCGTAGAGTTTCCGCATTTCCATCCGCCGGCCTGGCTGGTTGCCCATGCGGCCCCGGCCGACAGTCTCGGTCCACGTGCCGTGGGCGGGGGCGCCCAGGTCAATCCACGTGATCAGCCGATCCCACGCCTCGGCGTCCAGCGCAACCTTGTGATGGCCCTTGCGGAGCATCTGTACGAGCTTGGTGGTATTGGCGGTGAACTCGTAGGGCGGCAGGAGATGCAGGTCGCTCTCGATGGTCGGCGTGCGGACGAACCGCCGCACGGCGTAGTACGACGGGCTGTAGCGCCCCATGCCGTGCTGGTTGGGGATGGGGTGGACCACGATGTCCGGCGCGTCGCGAAGGTCGCGGACGATCTCCGGGATGTCGGCCCGTCGCCCGTCATGGCAGGCGATGCAGTTGTGGTCCAGCACGGGCTGGACCTCGCGGCGGAAGTCGAAACCGCGCACCGGGCCGTGGAAGAGCGTGATCTCCGACGGCGCAGCCGCCATGGCGGCCGGCTGCGGGGCGGCCGCGGGCGCCTGGTCCTGGCGCTCGTGGCAACCGACGCAGGAGAGGTTCTCGCCCGGCATGGCGGTGAACCAGCTCCGCATGATCTGGATGGCCTGGCCGGCTTCGTCCAGAGGCTGGATGGAAATTGGCGTGTTGGCCGGCACGCGGAAGGTGGCCGAGCCGTCCGGGCGAACCGGCACCGTGCCGATCACCCGCTTGATGTCCCACGGCCCGTCGAGCCCCACGCGGTCCTGCTGGCCACCCATGTGGCGGTAGGCGAAGTGGTAGGTGAACAGGCGAAGCTTCTTGACCGTCCCCCGCGGCACGCCAGCCAGCCCGGGCCCGGCATAAACGTCCGTCAGGTAGACCACAGCGTCCTTTCGTGCCGGCTCGACGCGGTCGGGCAAGGCCGGCGGGACCGGCGCGGGCCGCAGCGGCAGCGGCTCGAGCAGGGCTGCGCCGTCCGCGCGGGCGAGCTCGAGCATGTTGTCGAAGACGTCGACGAGATAGATGCACCAGGGCGAGCCCGGCGTCAGCTTCGCCGCCGTCAGCATGTACTTGTCGCTCAGGGGGTATGGATGGAGGAACTTCGGCCAGCTCCCGTCGACGAGGTTATCCCTGAGGATCGGCTCGACGCACTTGCCGTGCTGGCCGATGCGCTGGATGGCGCCGTCGGCCTCGTGGCGCCCGCGGGCAGTGTCGAACAGCACCAGCTCGCCCATGCGGGGCACTCCGTGGTGCCCGCTGACGATGCCGACGAACTTCGTCGATTCCCCCGGCACGGGGCGGGCATAGAAGACGCTGTTGGGCCAATACGAGTTGCTGCCGTAGAACTCGCTCTGGCCCGAGCCGTCGGGATTCATGGTGAACAGAATCCGGTTGAAGGCGTGGGGGGTATCGGAGTACTCCCATCGCAGGTAGAGAACCCGCCCGTTGGGCAGCATGGTCGGGCACCAGTTGTGGTCCTGGTCGAAGCACAACTGCCGCACGCCGCCGGTAGCGCGGTCCAGCAGGAACAGGTTGGCCACGAACGAGCTGCCCTGCACGCAGGGCACGCCCTGCATGCACGCCGTCGAGGCGTAGATCACGCGCCCGTCGGGCAGGTAGCAGGGGTCATAGTTGTCGACGTCCGCCGGCTCACCCGGCGTGACCTGCCTGAGTGAGGCCGCGTCGGCCCGGCCGGTGGAGGCGTCCACGCCGACCTCGAAGACCTGCCATCGCCCCTTGTCGTCAAGCATGGAGAACATCATCCTGTCGGCGTCGAAGTGCAGATCAACATCGCCGACAAACCGCGGGTTGGCGGGCTTGAAACACGTCGTAAGCGTCCCGCCTGGGGCCACGGGCGAGAGCACCTCCACCTCGTCGTCATAGCCGCTGCGCGGCAGGCAGGAGTTGCCCTGCCAGTTCTGCGGCAGGCCCAGGGCCGGCCCCTTGAGGCTGCGCTTGACCACCAGCAGCTTATCGAAATTCAGCAGCGGGTTGGCAAGCAGTGCCTCCTGGCGAAATGCCAGCAGGCTCGCGCCCTGCTTTATCGCGTCGGCCCGCCCTGCCTTGATGCCCTTGAGAATCTCCGGCAACTGCTTCTCGAAACCCTCCAGCCGCGCCAGGTAGCCCTTGGCACCGTACTTGTCGGGATAACTGGCTGAGAGGTCCTCCACCGCCCGCCGAAGCGCCGGCATGTTCACCGAGCCGATCTCCGCGGACACCTTGGGCGTTTCGGCGCCGCCGGCCGGGATGGCCTGGACGGCCTGGATAAAAAGCATCGACAGGAGGACAGCTATGTGCCAACAGGCAACACCTGGCAGTTTCATCCGCGTTTCTCCATGTACATTCGGCTGGGCGGCAACTGACTCAAAGCCGGGACTCCATGCGAGCATAGCCGCAGTCCTGGAATTGATACCCATATTCATGCCAGCGTGGCCCTGGACGAGGTAACGTTGTGGCTGATCTGTTAAACTGCCCCCTGCCGCGAACCTACCGCATCAATCCGCCGGAACTGGGCCTGGAGACATGCAAAAAAGAGGAGCGACCCGGGAGGGACGGGCCGCCCCAAAGGCGGAACGCGACTTCCGGGTTGACCCCGTGCCACTGCTCCACCTTTTCAACATCGCGGGACCGCGGGCGTTTATCTCCGCATCCCTCGCTGCTGACTGCACATTAGATTATATGATAATAACGGTGATTGTCAACTCTATTTATAACAATAAGACTTGTAGGTTAATCACCTTACGTCACTTTATCCGACCCGTCAGCTCGCACGGTGCGATATGCCCGGTTGTTGAAAAACCCGCATCGCGGGAATAGGGTTGTTGAAAAAGCCGCATTGCGAGAATAGTATATACTAGTTCCGGAAGTTTCGTCATCATATGACTGTTCGGCCAGGGGCGCGCCGCTTCCGGCACGAAGGCCCCGGCCGTCGGTCGCTGCGCTAAAGCGCCGGCGCAGCGAACGCTCCGCACGGCGCATAGCAAAGGAGACGTTGCATGATTCGGACCAAAATCGTGGTGGCTTTGATCCTGGCTTTGGGACTGGCTGCGGGCTGTGAGGACAAGAAGACCACAGAAGCTGAAAGGGCCGCGACGGCCACCAAGGTGAAGGCGGACGCGGAAGCTAAGGCGGCGGAAGAGGCCGCCAAGGTCGAGGCGGACGCGGAAGCTGCCAAGGTGAGGGCGGACGCGGAAGCCGCCAAGGTGAAGGCGGACGCGGAAGCCGCCAAGGTGAAGGCGGACGCGGAAGCTGCCAAGGTGAAGGCGGACGCGGA
>CAZSBS010000246.1:3829-7396 GCA_964605095.1 uncultured Planctomycetaceae bacterium
AAGCCGCCAAGGTGAAGGCGGACGCGGAAGCTGCCAAGGTGAAGGCGGACGCGGAAGCTGCCAAGGTGAAGGCGGACGTGGAAGCTAAGGCGGCGGAAGACGCCGCCAAGGTGAAGGCGGACGCCGACGCCGCCAAGCTGAAAGCGGACGCTGAAGCCAAGGCGGCCGAGGTAGCCAAGGCAGCCGAGGCAGCCGCGAAGGAGAACGCCTCGATACTCGAGAGAGTCCAGTCGCTGATCACCGACGGCAAACTTGATGAGGCCGATACGCTGCTGAAGTCGCTGGAAGACAAGCTCGCGACGCTCTCGCCGGATCTCCAGGAGAAGGTCAAGACCGTGCGAGCCGCGCTGGCGGCAAAGAAGGCCGCCGCCACGGTCACCCCGAGCCTTCCCTGACCGTCAGAGCAGAAGCCTGCCAGAGGCAACGAGGCAACCACGCGGGCACCAGGGCCTTTGCAGGCGGTGAGGTTTTCGGCGATACTGAGAGCCAATCGGCAAGGGAGACAGCACTTGAAGGCTCTCGTGACGGGCGCGACGGGATTCGTTGGCAGGCACCTGGTCGAGCGACTGCTCGCGGCCGGGCTGGAGGTCGCCTGCCTCACGCGCCCGACCAGCAACCCCGCCGCCCTGGATGGGCTGCCCGTTGAGCGTCGTATCGCAACCCTTGACGACCCCGCCGCGCTTGCCCGCGCCGTCAGGGGCATCGATTACGTCTTCCACGCCGCCGGCCTGACGCGGGCCAGGACGCTCACGGAGTACATGTCCGTCAACGCCGACGGCACGAGCCACGTGCTCGATGCCCTGCTTGCCGAAAACGCCAACCTGCGGCGCTTCGTGTATGTCAGCAGCCTGGCTGCCACCGGGCCCGCCCAGTCGGCCGAGCCGCCGGATGAGTCTGCCACGCCGCACCCCGCCGACCACTACGGCGCCAGCAAACTCGCCGGCGAGCGAATCGTCCTGGAACATGCCGACCGCCTGCCGGTGACCATCGTTCGCCCCCCGGCCGTGTATGGGCCGAGAGACGCCAACTTCCTGCCGCTGTTTCGCATGGTGGTGCGGCTGGGGCGCGTGCCGGTCATAGGCAAGCCGTCCAAACAGGTTGCCTTCGTGTACGCGACCGACCTGGCTGAGGGGCTCCGCCTGGCCGCCATGTCCCCCCAGGCCGTCGGGCGGACGTACTTCATCGCAAGCGGCATCCACACGATGTCCGAGGTTGTCCAGGCCGTCTGCTCGGCACTGAACATGCGGCCGCGAATGCTCCGCGTGCCGGCGCTGCTGGCCCTGCTGGCTGGCGAGGTCGGACAGATCAAGTGGGCCATCACGGGCCGGCCGCAGATCGTCTCCCGCCGCAAGATACGTGACCTGCTCCATCCGTGGTGGACCTGCTTCTGGAACCGCGCCCGCGATGAACTGGGCTACCGCGAGGCCGTGGGACTGACAGAAGGCATGCGCCTGACCGCGCAGTGGTACGTCCAGAATGGATGGGTGAAAGGCAGGCGCGTTGAATGAAGAAGAGGGGTCAGGAAGGGGGCAGAAACCTTTTTCCCCCTGAGTCGCAAAGAAGAATATGCCCTGACGAGCACACTACGAACGCCGGAGGCGACTTCGAACCTCGCGGAGCGTTCGTAGTGACGCCGTAAGGCGGTATGTTTCTTTGCAATGGCCGGCAGCATATTTCCCGACACTCGCTTCACGCGGCGCCATTCTTGCGAGATTGTTATGCGGAAGCATGGCGCCACCAGCTATGGAACTCGGCAGACATGCCACCGCCCTCCAGCAGCGCGCGCCAGGCGCTTCGCTCTTACGTGCTTACGTGGTGGCCGAGAGGCTGAACAATCCGTTCCCCGAGTGGCGAAACCGCTGTCGAGGCCCGTGCCAGCGCACGCCGATTGCCGCCGAGACGCTCATCGCGTCCAGGCCAAGCGCAACGGCGATAGCAAGGACTTCAAACGGCTCCATTGCGATCAGTCGTCGCTCGACACAGGCACGAGCAAGATGTTGAGATTCTGCTGGTCCTGAAGCTACGACTCGACTTCGGCAAGGAGGTCATAGTAATGAATTGTCCGCCTGGTGTCCTGATCGGGCCGGACAGGGACGTACCACCAGTCATCTTCCTGATGGATGCCTTTGTTTACAACCTCGATTCGCCAACCGGGGCGGTGGTGATGAGCCAGCGACTGCTCGACCTTCATGCCAACAGTTTGTCGTGTGAGCCTCTTCATAAA
The DNA here is from genome assembly GCA_964605095.1 of uncultured Planctomycetaceae bacterium. Lineage (GTDB taxonomy): Bacteria > Planctomycetota > Phycisphaerae > SM23-33 > SM23-33 > JAUWQU01. The sequence goes on from CAZSBS010000246.1 coordinate 6,054, forward strand.
AGCCACTCAATTAGCTTAAGAGACACGGACTGACTGGTTCTTCAGGCCCGATAGGGCCGACAGTATTTAGCCGGGGGCGTAAGCCCCCGGAACAGGTTCATTTATACCAATGAGCCCCGAAGGGGCGACAGAACAAACGTCCTGCTCTGCCAATTGCGCGGTTTTCTGTCGCCCCTTCGGGGCTTTCGATCGATATCGGTCAGTTTGAGATTCTACTCTACCGACCCCAAACCGGCCAAAGGCATTCACACCTCGTAAATCCTGCCTTCCCGAAACTCCGTCCAGGCCGGCTCGAAGGCGATCTCGCGGGCGGGGATCGGGCGGGGGGACATCTCGGACAGGTCGAACAGTTCGGCCGCGGCTGGGTTGTATCGCGTCGTGAGGATCATTTCTCGGAGCGACTCGTTTTCCTTGCGGAAGCGATATGGCTGGGCCGTGGCGGGGTCTATGAGCCGGGGGTGTACCTCGACGCCGTCGGCGGCAAGGATGCAATGGCTTCCCCGGCTGCCTGCGCGGCGATCGAACATGCCGCGGATGCTTTTCAGCATGGCGATGTGCGTCAGGCATTGTTGCTCGGCGACAAGTGCGTCGGGAAGCTGCGCGGGCGAATCGATCCTGAGCCCGCCGTCGCGGATGGCGGCGTATTGGGCGAGCGCCTCCGCCAGCGCGGCGGCCGAGCCGGACGAGCTGCGCAGATGGGCGCCATACCGCGTCATTCGCCGGCCTATCTCCGCCATAGCGTCGGCGGGCGTGACTGTCGCGGCGGCGGACCTGGCCAGGCGTGCCTTGAGGCCCTCGACGGCCTCGGCTACGCCGACCAGGGCAGCCTCGTCAAGCTCGGCGGCGGCAAAGCTCTCCCGGGCGTAAACGTTGGCGATATACTCCGCCGCCCGCATCGCGCCGACCTGCCCGGCGTTCAGGGCCGAGCCGCCGGGGCGCTTCACGCCGTGTGTCCCGGCCATCTCGCCTATGACGAACGTACGTCGCACGCTGCTCTGCCACCACTTGTCCACGCTGAAGCCGCCGTTGTTGTGCTGCGCGCACACGGCTATCTCCAGCGGCTCGCGGGCAAGGTCTATGCCGTTCTCGGCGTAGATGTCGATTGCCGGCTGATTCATGTGCCGCAGGCGGTCGATCGGCAAGGCCCCCGTCGCGCCGGTCTTGTTCTGCAGGATGATCTGTTTGCCGAGCGCCTTTTCCACATACGGCGTCGTGGCCCGGACGACGTTGTCCGTCGCGCCGCCGGCGCCCCACTGGATGATCCCCGAGAAGTCCTTGACCGGAAAATCCGCCGCCTGGGCGGAGGCCAGGAAACAAACGGTCAACAACGCGACAACACCATA
>CAZSBS010000247.1:0-7381 GCA_964605095.1 uncultured Planctomycetaceae bacterium
CATGTCCAACTGCGAGTCCGCGCTCAACGCCATCCGCTGGCCGTTGGGATCGACAACCGTCACAGTCCCCCGGTTGATGACGACTGTCCCTCGCGGCCGGGGCAACTCGCCGGCAGGCTTGGCGGGCTTGGGCGGGCCCTTTGGTGCGAAGGCGTCGTCGATCGAGTACTGCCCGTCGCCCATGCGATAGAGGATGACGTTGGGGTCGTCCACGTCGATTCGTCCGAAGTCCATCGGCCCGGCCGCAAGGGCGAGCAGGCTCTTGCCGGCGCGGACACTTGCGACCGAGAGCACGGGCTGGCGGTCGGCGTCGAGTACCAGCAGCCCGCGGACCGAGGGCGGAGAGAACCAACTCAGCGAAAGCTCATCGACTTGGACCTGGCCGCGAATCCCGCCGTTGACCGATGAGAGGATCCACCCCAGCACTGGCCTGGATGCGACGATGTATGGCGCCGCGAACAAAAGCACGCCGATTGCGGCCAGCACGATCACCAGCCAGCGGAGCCGGTGATGCTTCTTCTTCTCCGCGTCGCCATCGGATTGCGGCGAGGCTGCGGGCGATGCTGCATTTTCATTATTCCCCATGGTCCTGACCTTTCCGACGAATTATAGCCGGTCAGGCCGGGGAATCCGCATCCAAGGCTGGACAAACCGCGAAAAATGCTCGACATGCGAGCATGCGATGTCCCGGCCTGGACGGCGCGGCGGGCGAAGAGAAGATCAATCCTCCCCGGCGGTGCCGCGGCAGCGTATGCCATAGTGGCGGACCACGAACCACAGCACTCCCATGAAGATCAGACCTGCCGTGCCGGGCTCGGTTACGATGCCGATCCCGAGCCACGCCCCGCCGTTATGGCACGCCGTGGCGACGGCAGGCATGTCCGCCTGGGCGCGATACGACAGGCCTCCGATAGGCAACAGCACCATGGCCATCGCCATCATGCAACTCAATCGCATTAACATGCTGCCCTCTCCTACAACTGATTCCCCGCCACGCACCCGGCACGACCGTCATGCCACCCGCGCGTGACCGAATCTTCTTTGCAAAGGGCTTTCCAACAGGAAAGGGGGCTCACGGCCCCACGAAAGAAACTTACGATTCAATCGCGGCAAAGGCGTGGTGGCGCTGGCGATCAAAGGGCGAAAAGAAGAAAAACGGCTTTCTTACCGCAGAGCCGCAGAGGCACAGAGGGCAAAAATAAGAAACAACAGCACTTGTCTTGCCGCAGTCCGACCTGGACCTTCGGTTCACCCGAAAAGACGAAAACCCGAGGACGAGAACAAGGACGAGGGCTGTCGCCAGGATTCTGACCCTGCTGCCAACGACTGCCTGAGGTGTCACCTGGTTCCCGGTTCCCAATACCCGGTTCCGCCTTCTTCTTTTCCCGGGCCCCCGGCTACTGGCTACTATCCCAGCAGAGCCCGCAAGGGATCGATATTTCCTACGGGCGCGAAGATAAGCCAGGCGATGTTCAGGGCGGTCACGAAGTCGTAAGCGCCCGTCATTCGCGGCCAGCGCCACAGGCGGATGCGAATGTGCCACGGAGCTGATCGCATGTCCGCGACGGGCGCCTTGCCGTTTATGACCATCCACGTGTGGGACATTCGCCGCAGGACCGTGAGCATGGGCAGCAGTGCCTGCTGGACCAGCAGGGCGGGGATGTTGTAGGAGAAGGTGGCGATGAGGATGGCGGCGGACCGCTCGCCGCGCTGCCAGTAGCCCGCCCGGCAGGAGTCGATGATGTCCTCGGCGCGAGCCCGGGTGTAAGAGATCATGAAGGCGTTGAAGAACGCCAGCATCGAAGCCAGGACGAAGGTGAGGTTGGCCGGGCTTTGGCGGGCGTAGTACAGGCCGATGCCGGCGTAGACGGTGAAGTCGCTCAGGCGGTCCAGCGTGCTGTCCAGGAAGGCGCCGAAGCGCGTGGCCTTGTTGGCCAGGCGGGCGACGGCGCCGTCGAGCATGTCGCAGGCTGAGGCCAGGATCAGCAGCCAGGCCGCCATGAACAGATAAGCGTTTGGCACGCCCGGCAGGGCGTCAAGGCTCCAGGCAAGCCGCGTGGCGCCACCGCCCAGTGCGTAGCATGCGCCCGCTGCAAGCATGAAGGCCACACCCAGCAGCGTGAGCATGTTGGGGGTGACGGCGACGCGGATCAGCCCGCGGGCGACGAAGTCCCGGGCAGTGGAAAAACCGAAGCCGATTGCTCGTCCGATCATGGTCGCTGCCGAATCACTTGGCCGGGGCCTTACCGGGCAACTCGATGACGGTCGGCGCGGTCGCGGCGTACGTGCCAGGCGAGCCGCTGGCCGGGGCGGTCATCTCGGTGATGAACCGCTCGAGCATCTCGTGCGCCTGGGAGTCTGTGTACTGCACTGGCGGGTGTTTCATGCTGTAGGCGCAGACCGCATCGAGCGGGCCTGCCAGGTGCTTCTGGCGGGCGAGCTTGCAGCAGCGGATGGCGTCGATGGTCTCGCCGGCGGAGTTGGGCGAGTCCTCGACGCTGAGCCGCAGTTCGAGGTTGAGCCCGACGCCGCCGAAGCCCCGGCCCTCGAGGCGGAGGAAGCAGACCTTGTTGTCATTCTGCCACGCGACGTAGTCGCTCGGGCCGATGTGCACCTGCTCGTCTGGCAGCGGCACGTCGAGCTGGCTCTGCACGGCCTGGGTCTTGCTGATCCGCTTGGAACCCAGGCGGTCGTGGTTGAGCATGTTCAGGAAGTCGGTGTTGCCGCCTATGTTGAGCTGGTAGGTCGCGTCGAGCTTCACGCCGCGCTCGCCCATCAGCCTGGCCAGGACGCGGTGGACGACCGTCGCGCCAAACTGGGCCTTGACGTCGTCGCCGACGCAGGGGATCCCAGCCCGGCGGAACCGCTCGCCCCAGGCCCGGTCCGAGACGATGAATACCGGCATGCAGTTTATCAGGCTCACCCCGGTATTCAGGCAGCACTCGGCGTAGAACTCGACGGCCCGCTGCGATCCGACAGGCAGATAGCACATGAGTATTTCGGCGCCGCTTTCGGCAAGCAGCTTCTCGATTTGGGCGGCACTGGCCGACGGACGGTCGGCAACCACGAATCGCCGGTGCTCCGGATACTCGGCCATGTGATCGGCCACGCCGTCCAGGACGTTGCCCATGGCTACCTTCGGCCCGCCGCCGGAAGGCAGGCTGTGGAATATCTTGGTGTTGTTCGGCGGCGCCATCAGCGCGTCGTTCAGGGGTCTGCCGACCTTGCGGGCGTCGATGTCGATGGCGGCCACGACGCGCACGTCGCCCGGCTCGTGGCCGCCCAGCCGGGGATGGGCCAGGCCGACGACAGCGTCGGCGTTTTCGGAGTCGCCGGGGCGCATCATGTCCGCGTAGTAACCAATTCCCTGCACCAGGGAAGATGCACAGTTTCCCACGCCCGCAATGGCGATTCTGATCTCACTCATGGCAACTGCTTTCAATCCTCTGGCCGGGGGGAATCTCAGGCCGGACGCTCCTTAGGCATTGGCGTGGTTTCCCACAAGGGATAATTCAACACCCCCTAATTCTATGCCAATTGCGCCAAAGGGTCAACTGCCGCCCATTCCTGCAAAAGACAAAAGACAAAAGACCCGACAACGACAGATTATCAGATTATCAGGAGGAACTCCAGATTGCCACCCTTGCCGCGCAGTGGCGAGCATACGACGGCCCGGGCGTACAGCCCGGCCTCCGCCAGGCGTCGGCAGGATTCCAGGCATGCCTGCCGTGCCTGATCGTCGTCCAGCGGGGCGTGGGGCTTGCGGCGGTCGGTGTTGGCGATTTCGTAGTGGGGCTTGAGCAGCGAGACGATTTTCCCGCCGGGAGAGAGCCAGCGGGCCGCGGCGGGGATTATCAGCGTTTGCGGCGTCCATGCAACATCGACAGCCACGAGGTCCACCGGCTCGGGCACGGGGCATCGCAGGGCGTTGGTCCGCTCCATGACTGTCACGCGTGGATCCTGCCGCAACGACCAGGCCAAGGCCCCATAGCCGGTATCGACCGCAAAGACCTTGCGTGCCCCGCGTCGAAGCAGGCAGTCGGTGAACCCGCCGACGTTGCAGCCGAAGTCCGCGCAAACAAGGCCCGACACGCCAAGCCCGAAGGCGTCCAAGGCCGCGTCAAGTTTTTCGCCGGCCCTGCTGACGAACCGTCCGCCCTTTGCCCTTGTGCCCACGAGGTTGCTGGCTCCTTTTGCCGCTGGCATGTTTCCGAATGGACACAAAACAGCCCACAGCGGCCGCGCCGTCAGGCGGCGGACAATCCTGTGGGCTGGTAATCCGGCGGCCGCCCGATCCGGCGGCGGTCTTCTTCCACGGCCTGCTAGGAAAGCTTGTTCAACGCCTTGGCAAGGCGACTCTTGCGCCGGTTGGCGGTGTTCTTGTGCATGGTGCCCTTGGCGGCTGTCTTGTCCAACCGCTCGTAGGCGACCTTGAGCAGATCGGCAGCCTTGGTCTTGTCGCCAGCCTTGACGGCCTCTTCGAAGCCGCGCAGGGCGTCCTTCATCTGCTGTTTGCGCCACCTGTTGCGGCCGCGACGCCTGGCGTCCTCACGGACGCGTTTTTTCGCTGAAAGCGAATTTGCCACGAATGCTTCTCCTGATCTATATCCGGTCTTCAGTTATTTCAGAGGTACCGAGAAACGCGATATTATACGGACGGCGGCGGGAAACACAAGGGCTATTTTGTGCCGTCCGCTTTCGGCGGCTCGGCTGGCCGGTTGCGGATGTTTTCGATACGCTGGCGGACGTCGCGGTAGTTGTAGTCGAGTTGGGCGACGTCGGAGAACTGCTCCAGGGCCCGATCGAACTGTCCCATGCTTTCCAGCACATCTCCGAGGAAATACCGCAACTCCTTGGTGAACTCCTCGGTGGATTCCGACTCGAGGGCCTTCTCGAAGGTCTCGGCGGCCATGCTGAACCAGCCTTTCTTGACGAATGCCTGCCCGATGAGGCTGCGCGCCCTCAGGCTCCTCCGCGGGTCTCGCTGGGCGGTCTGAAGCGAGGCGATCGCCTCGTCGTACTGGGCCGAAAGGAACTGCCGCCGGCCCATCTCGAACTGAAGGCCGAGGTCCGTTGGGTAGTTGGCGCAGCGCTCCTTGTATTCGTCCAACTCGAAAGCCAATTGTCGTCGGGCCTGCTCGGTGGCCCCGGCCGTGTCGCCGGAATCGCGCAACTGCCGGAACCGACGGGACATCTGCCTTATGTGGATGTCGCCTATACGCATCTTGAACTGGTAGGCGCCGCTGTCCTTGTGGGACTTGGCGAGTATGTCGATCGCCTCGTTCTCGTACGCCTCGTTTTCTATCTTCAGCAGGGCGTCGACCACGTTGTTGATCTTGCCCGCGACGTGGGGGTTCTCGAGGTAATCCTGGCGGCACCTCTTGATCTGCGCGAGGAGGTATTCCTCGTCCTTGACCAACGCGTCCTTCTTCTGGATCTTCTGCTGAGCTTCCAGGTTGTCGACGCCCTTGGTGAAGTCGCCCTCTTCCTCGAACTTGCCCTTGTCGATCGTGTACAGGGCCGACAGGCTGCGCATGCGGTCGCGCAACTCGCCGTCATTGGGGTCCGCCTGCATCGCCATGTCGCAGGCCTGGACCGACATCGAAAAGTCCTTGGCTGTCTCGAAGGCGTTAATCAGCTCGACCAGTATCCGCTTGTTGGGCTTCTTGGCCTGGCGCTGGCTCTCCAGCAGTTGCAGGCTGATCCAATGCGCCACGCCGGTCAGCTCGCACTTCTTGGCGGCGTGGAGAACCTGTATCATGTTGGACACCGAGCCTGGGTCCTTGGCCAGCATGTACTCCGCGTTGACGAGGTTCTGGACCGGGTCCTTGCCGGGGCGGCGCTTGAACTGGTCGATCATGCCCGCCGGCTTGCCCCCCTGAGCCTTGCGGTTCATGGACACCTTGCGCAGAGGCTTGTGCCCACGTTCCAGGTTCTCCGGCTCACGAGAAATGCCCTCGAGGTACATCTCGATCGCGAAGTCCCAATTGCCCGTTTCGGCCACCTGGTCGGCACGCTCGAAGAAGGCGTTGCCCTTGCCCGCGTTGGGGCTACTGTTCGTTTCTGCGCTGGTCATTCATACTTCCTCTAACTGGGTTCACTCCTGACGGTGCGATACTTTACTCAGGCGGCCCGGGCTTGGCAAGCCAACTTGCGGCCGGGCTTGGCGTTCCCGGCTGCGCCGCGGGGCGTCATTGGCGTCAAGCCCGCCGTTACAGGCGCACTGCGAACGGCACTGCGCAACCGGTTCGGCGGCACCAGCCTGACTGTTCATTCTACCGCGCGGGACAGGGTGTTGGCAAATGCCAGAAACTCGCCCGGTTCAATACGTTCGGGCCGGCACGACGGGTTGATTCCGGCCGAGGCCATCGACGCCTCCACGGCCTCGGGCGGGAAATCCAGGCCCTTGCGCCGGCTGATGGAACGGATCTGCTTTCGGCGCTGGCCGAAGGCGTGGGCGAGCAGCCGCTGGAGGACCGCCACGTCCTCCAGCAGGGCGGCCTTGTCGGCGTCGAAGTCGAAACGGCACATGCGGCTCTCGACGTTGGGGCGGGGCCAGAACGACCCCGGCGAGACGACCGGCCCGGGCCTTATGCTGCCCATGACGGCCACCATCACGCTTACCGGGCCGTAGGCGTCCGACCCGCAAGGAGCGGCCAGGCGGTCGGCGACCTCGCGCTGGACGGTGAAGGTTATCCGCTCGAAGAGACGCCGCTCAGGGGCAGGCTGCCTGAGCTGCCGCCACGACTCGGCCAGGCATTCCGCAATCAGCGACGTGGCGATGTTGTACGGGAGATTTGACACCAGTTGCGTCCGCTGGGGCAGGGCCTCGAGCACCTCCGGGGCAAGCACGTGCTTGCCGGCCAGGACGTCGCCCTCGATCAGCGTGAAACCCGCCCGCCCGGCCAGGCGCTGGCGCAGCAGGCGGCACATGCCGTGGTCGATCTCGCAGGCCACCACGCCGGCACCCAGGCCAAGAAGCTCTTCTGTCAGCGTACCGGTGCCCGGCCCGACCTCCAGAACGGTCAGGCCGGCCGGCGGCTCGGCAAGCTCCAGCAGCTTGGCCAGCATGTTGTGATCGATCAGGAAACACTGGCCGAAAGCCTTCTGAGGCGAAAGGCCGGCCGCTTCGAGCATCCGGCGAATTTCGGTGAGAGTCTGCATAGCAGGCATCAGACTACAAACAAGGGCCGGGCGGCAAGCGCGAAAATCACAATCCGCCGTCTTCCGCCTTCAGCCTGCCGCACGTTGTCTTTGCCCGGCGCCGCCTGTATATTAGTCCGCCATGGACGAATCGCAGAGCAATACCGGGCGACAGGGGCCCGTCAACATCTGGGCGCCGTGGCGGATCGAGTACATCGAGTCGCTGGGCAAGGATTCC
>CAZSBS010000248.1:0-7349 GCA_964605095.1 uncultured Planctomycetaceae bacterium
AGGCTGGCTCGCGGGGTGCGTCGAGATCGTCGCTTGTCCGGTGGCTGCCATGCGCATCTTTCTGCATCTTTCTGCATTTGTCCGCTTCGTGGCCCGCGCTGCGGGCGTCGATAGGTTGACAAAAAGGCACAAGGTCAAAAAGGTCAAAAAGACAAGAAATCAAGAGGTCCCGGAGTTCAGGGGCCCCGGTGCTGCTTCCCGTTTCGGCCGTGTTTTGGCCGGCCGTGTTTTGGCCATTTTTCGACCATGTTTTGACCAGGGCATTATAACTCGCTGTTCGGGCGGGCGAAAGAAGGAAAATGTCGAAACGTGCAAATCGTCAATGCCATGCCAAGCCGGCAGACTTCCCCGTCAGGGGCCCCAAGGGCGGACTCTCCCGATGTACATCGGGACAGAATAAGTGGCAAGCCGGCATGGTCCCTTCTCTTCCTGAAGTCTGAAGTTTGAAGTCTTGCCACCACCCCGCGCCGGCATTCAAACTTAGACCACTCTAATCGGCCTAAAATCCAAAATAAGGACTTATGGCGATTGTCTGTGATGTAAGTCTTTATTGTAATTTCTCGCCGAGGAGGCTTTCGGACCGGCAGGCAGGTTCTCGGTTTGGAGTACCGGCCGAGCGAGCAAGATGGTGGTTCGATAGCGCCGCGATGTGTTTTGGAACGCCGGCCGAGCGCGCAAGGGGGTGTTTTGTCGCGTTAGCGATAGCGCCGCGATGTGTTTTGGAGCGTTGGCCGAGCACGCACGATGGTTTTTCGATAGCGCCGGGAAGTATTTGGGGGGGGTTCGGAGCCCTATTTGGACCCTTGGCGGTAGTCCATAACACGCGCAGGGCGTGGTTATTGCGCTCATTTGGAGGTTTTTTTGCATGGTTTCGGAGTGGTTTGGGAGGTGGTTTTGGGGGTGGTTCGGAGTGGTTTCGAGTTTTTTCGCAGTGGTTTGGGGTACTGCGTGGCGTGTTTTGGAGCGTGCGCCGGGGGGTTTTACGATAGAAGCGGCAGGGGCGGTAGGGTCGGTGGGGTTGGTAGGGTTCCCGGCGCGCCGGGATAAACTCCTCTGGGGGTAGAATCGAGATGCGGCGCGGTGGCGGCGATCAGCCAAGACACCGGGCGGGATGGCCGGGGGACTATCTATCCGCCATTTCCTCGTAGCACTGGTTGTAGTAGATGGCGTTTTCGACGGGCGTGTTGGCCGGGATGTGGTTGCCGACGGCCAGGAAGAAGCCGGGGCAGTCCTTGCCGATGGCCATGCAGCGCTGCACCTCGCGGCGGATCTGGGGTTTCGTGCCGCGAAGCAAAATGCGAGTGTCGGCGTTGCCGATGAACGCGTGAGTCTGGCCGTAGTTCTTGGCGATGTAAGCCATGTCCGTCATCGGTTCGAGCACGAAGCCGTGCATGCCGCAGGCGGCTATGTCGTCGATGAAGGCCGTGTAGTTGCCGTCGGACGTGTACAGGATCTTCTTGCCACTGTCGATCAGCGGGCCGAAGAAACGCTTGTAGTTTGGGAACACGTACTTTCGGTACCACTCGGGGGGCAGGAATGCCCCGGCCGTCCACACTATGTCGTCGTGACACATCACAACGGGCACGTCCGCGTCGGCAAGGGCGTGGAAGTATTGGAGGATCCAGCTCGAATAGCGGTTGGTCAGGTCGCCGAAGGCCTTGGCATCCGTCCCGGCCGCCAGGAGCAGCATCTCCCAGCCGAACAGGTCGATCAGCCCGGAGATGCACGTGATGTACACGCCGGTCATGTTGACCATGTTGGGGTACTTGCGGCAGAGCCCTTCGTACTGTTTCTCGAAGCGGTTTATGGTCGCGGCGTGGTCGATGGATCCGAAGGCTTCCCACGGGTCGAATGCCAGGACTTGCTCCGGCTCGGTAAAGGGGCAGGTTCGCACGGTGTCGAAGTCTCCGCCGCCTTCGGCGTAGACGCAATGGCCCATGCGGGTGCGGAGGTCCTTGAATTCCTCGCCGCCTATGAGCGTGCACCACAGCAGGTCGAAGTCCCACGCCATCATGAACGCCTGGCTGGCGGTGAGCTTGATGTCGTCGGAACTTTGAGGGGTGACCGGCATGCCGGTCACGGCGCGAACCAGTTCCCAGTGCCCGGTGACGGAGTATTCCGTCCGCGGCACGCGCGGCGGCATTTCAAGGTTAAGCGCAGCCAGGCCGTACTGAAGGCTCATTCAACGGCTCCTTGGTTCACAATTGCGGACAATGCCGGCAAATGCTGACAGATTCCGGCCAAACTGCCCGAAGCGCACTTGCCGGACCGCGTCCTGCGGGTCGGGAGGTGTGTCCATGTCATCCTTTATAACATCCCGACGGGACCAGGAGTATACGGTCCGAGTTTCCGGGCGGCAATTGCCTCGGTGTTCCGCGAAGAACATTTCGCCGACGCCGGCCGCGCGGTATGCTCTCAGTGCGGGGGCAAGACGCGGCCCGCCGGGAACTCGCACGGGAACTCGCAGATGATTCCGCGACAGCGGCAGCTTACCTTCCGCTACCTGGTGACCAAGGGCATCGTCGGCTGCTGGCCGGTGGTGTCGCTCGAGCTGCGCGCCGCCAGCCGCAGGCACAGGACGTACTGGCTTCGCATGGCGTATATGGTGGCCCTGACGCTCTACGTGGCGATGGTCTGGGCGGCCGTTGTCTCCTGGATGGACCAGGGCGCCTACACCCGCAGCCGCATGGCCGCCGCTGGCGTGGAAATAGGCAGCGGGGTGGTCTGGTTCCTGCTGCTGGCCGGGCCAACGGCCGCGGTGCTGCTGGCGACCAACTGCTTCCAGGAAGAGCTCCACCGAGGCGGGCTGACGCTGGTGTTCAGCACGCCGCTGGATTACGCGCACATCGTGGCGGGCAAGTTCATTGGCAGGCTGGCGCAGATGCAGGTACTGGTCCTGGCGGCCCTGCCGCCGCTGGCGCTGGTACGGGTCTTCGGCGGCGTGCCGGCCGTGTTTGTCGCCGGCGGGGTGATGCTGGCCATGGGCTGCTCGGCGGTAGGGGCCGCGATGGCGATGCTCTACTCGGCCCGCTACGACGAACCGCACCTCATCGTGCCCATGGCCGCGATCATGACGTGGCTGTTCAACGCACCGGCCTGGCTGGCGTCGAACATGGGCGCCAACGAGCTTGCCCGCGGCACCGGCGAGAGCTGGCCGATCATCTGGATTTTCCTGGCCGGCTTGCAGATGCTGCTGGCACTGCGAGTGCTGGCCAGTTGCACGAGGCGCCTGGCCGTCCGTGGCGGGGTGGCGATGGGCAGCATGACCGACGAGAAACACCGCGTCCATAACCTGGCCGGGCCGTCCGGCACGCCCGAGATCGTCGAGGAGGCCCTGAGTCGCCTTGCCGAGGTTCGCCGGGCCACCGCCATTGCCGCCCATACGCTCGCCGGCGGCCCTGCCGACAACCAACGCGGGCCTGCCGGCTCACAGGCCGCCTATGATCGCGGTCCCGCAATCGCCGCGGATTCAATTGCCCCCCGGCCCCGGCCAACCGCCGACCTTCGCATTCCCTGGCCGCTGGAGATCAAGGGCTCGCCCATCATCTGGCGGGCCATGAGGCGGAGCTTCCTGTTCGACCGCAACACCACCCGGATCGCCATCGGCGTGATTCTGGGGTACTTGTATTTCTCTGGCGGCTTGACAGGGAGCCTGGCATCGGCCGGCTTCCACCAGTTCGTGCTGGCGCTCGCCATGGTGGTCTATATCGTTCTGCTGGCCACGACGAGCTCCGCCCTGATCAGCTCCGAGAGGCAGGGCCGCTGCTGGCACGTGCTGCTGACAACGCCCCTGACGGACTGGCAGATACTCTGGGCGAAGATTCGCTTAGCCATCTGGAAGGCATCGCTGCCGGTCCAGATCTCGGTCCTGCACGTGGGGATATTCACCGCCGTCGGCGTGATCTCGCCGCTGCTGGCATTGCACGTGTTAATGCTGTTCGCCGGGGTGACGGTCTTCGTGGTGGGGCTGGGGCTGCTGTGCTCGTGCATCTTCAAACGCACCACCGCCGCGATGCTGTCCTGCATGGGTTGCCTGGCCGGGCTGTGGGTGCTGGGGCCTGGGATTGCCGACCTGCTCGATCCCGCCCTCAGGGCCATCACCGGGCTGAGGTTCGACTGGGCATGGCTGAGCAACGTTGTCAACCCGTTCTGCGTGCTGCATGCGGCGGTTATGGGCATGGGATCCGAAGCGTCCAGGCTCCGCGCCGGCGGGTACAACTCCTATCGGCTCGGCGGTCACGAAATTTCGACCGAGATGTTCACATGGGCGGTTGTGTGGCTGGCCAGCGGGCTTGTCTTCATCGGCGCGGGCCTGGCCTGGCTTGCCAAGAAGACTTTCCGGCGAGGAATTGTCTAGGCCATCCGTGCGAAGGACGGCGACAGCCAGAACGACCTGCTAATCTGTCCGGCCTGAACTCGCTGGTGGCCGAAATCCAGGGCGAAGGCCCGTCCGATGCGGGAAAGGACGGCCAGACTGTGGACGTCCACGCCCTGCGAGATTGCCGTTCGCCAGGGCGTTTTTTCGGTGTGGAATGGACAGTCGCCGTTTATGCTGCGAGGTGTCGGGTGTATAATCATCGCCATTGCCTTTCGATGAGTTTAGGAGGGCCATGCAAGCATACGCCGAACCCGACGGAGAAAGGCTGGATTATGTTGCGTAGAAGAAGGAGTGATGAACAGATGGAAGGCAAGAAGGGCAGCGCAGACGGATCCAGCCTCCTTTTCTTGGCCGCGTGCTTGACGGTATTGGCGGTTGTGGTCGCGGCGAGGCCGGTGTGGGGTGAGGATATGAAGCTCTGGCCCGACGGGGCGCCGGGGGCCAAGGGAACCGAAGAGAATGACACGCCCACGCTGAAGATCTTCCCGCCGCCCAAGGATGCCAAGGGCCCGGTCCCGGCCGTGCTGCTGATCCCCGGCGGCGGGTACAAGCACATCTCGGGCTACGGGACGTTCTGGGAGTTCTTCCAGACGCGCCCGGTGCGATTCTTTAGCATGAAGTACCGCCTGCCTGTGCATGGCTACCGTCACCCGGCCCCGCTGCAGGACGCCAAGCGCGCCGTGGCGACGATCCGCGCCAACGCGACGAAATGGAACATAGACCCCAAACGCGTCGTGGTGGTGGCGTTCTCATCGGGTGGGCACGTGGCGACAACGCTGGCGACGCATTACGACCTCGGCAAGCCGGACGCGAAGGACCCCGTCGAGCGGTTCAGTTCCCGGCCTGACTACATGGCGCTGTTCTGCCCGGTCGTCAGCATGAAGAACCACCCGCACGGCCCGTCGGTGGCTCGCCTGCTGGGCCCCAACCCCGACGCCAAGCTGATCGACGACCTGTCCAACGAATTGCAGGTCAACGCCGGCACCCCGCCGACATTTCTGGCCCACGCCAAAGATGACGGGCTGGTCCCGCCGGAAAACAGCATCCTCTACCATGAGGCGCTCCAGAAAGCCGGCGTTGCGACGACGCTGGAGCTTTACCCGCAGGGCGGCCATGACGTGACGAATAGGCCCAATCCGTGGAAGGCCGACCTGGGGGACTGGATAAGCGAGACCGGCATCCTGCCCGAGGGCACGGCCCGCCCCGCCCCCGGAGCCGCCAAGATCTACGAGCCGACGACCAGCTACACCGTCAAGACGCTGGCCGGCTGGCAGGTCTACGTCCATAACGCCCTCCTGCCCGGCGGGGAGCACGCCGAAACGGGGGCCGCGGCTATGAAGCGCCTGACCGACGCGATGGTCCGCGTCAAGACATGGATACCCGCAGGCCCGCGGGCGAAGCTGCTGAAGGTGAAGGTCTGGCTCGAAGTGAACTCGACAAAAGGCCCACACGGCGGGACGTCGGCTTACCAGTACCACCCTGGCCTCGATTGGCTGATAGACATGGACTTCAACCCCGACAAGCACAAGTGCGTCGAGTTCGGCAATGCCGCGTCCCTGGCCAAGAGGAGCGACGATTCGTCGGCCTCCGTCCTGCTGCACGAGTTGGCCCACGCGTACCACGATCAGATTCTCTCATTCGACAATCCCGATGTGCTGGCGGCCCACAAGCGGGCCCGCGAGGAAGGGAAGTACCCGCCCGGGGATTGGGTCGTCGGGGCCGACCACAAGGAGTTCTTCGCGGGCGTCACGACGCGGTACTTCGGCACGAAGGAAGAACGCGACGCCTTGGGCCAGCGAGACCCGATCCTTGAGAGGTTCCTGCTGAAGACCTGGGGCAAGCCCGAGGCGAACATGGACACGCCATGGGCAGGGACGAAAGCGAGCAAGTAGTCGCACCAGGATACGGTTCCCCCCGGCTCGACACGGACGCCAATCTTTCCCACGTCGTACCAGGAGCAACTCTGGTTTTGCTCAGGGCACAGCCAAAAGCCTGCGCCACGCCCCACGAGATTCCCGTTTGCCAGAGGGCGTTCTTACGGCTCCTGCCAGCCTTTGGCCCGCTCTACCGCCTTGCGCCAGCCGGCGCGAAGGTGGGCTACTTCTTCCGCGGGCATCATTGGCGTGAAGATCCTGTCCCCCTGCCGCTGTCGAGCGAGGTCGGAAAGGTCCTGCCAGTACCCCGCAGCCAACCCCGCCAGGTACGCCGCCCCCAATATCTGGCAGGCCGACTCACCGCATTTTCAACCCGGCGGAATTGCACATTTTCAGATCGGCACCGACTGTCCTTTACCTTTGACGCGGCTTGACACGAAGTTTAACTTGTGGCTGACTCATGGATGAAAAAGGGTACGTTCCGAGAATTGTCTCTGACGGAAACTTTCGCCGGGGCGCTACTGGGAAAAGAGAAATGTCCCCGAATTGGTCGAAACAATTGGCGAATGGAGCAGCATGGTCGCTGGTCTTGCCGGTTCGTTGCAGGATCGGCTGGAAAAGGCAGGCGTTGATCGGCGGCGGATCATTTCCGAGATAACGAAGTTCCCGGATTTCGAGTATCTTGAAGCCCAATGGCGGATTACTCACGACGAAGAAGCATAAACACGCGGGAGTTCCTATTCAGAAAGGGATTGGATCATGCAGAAGACCGAGGTCATTATGACGTTGGCGAAGGAAACCAAGGGCACCTACGTCTACGAGGAGACCATCGAAGCGGGCAAGCCGCCGGTGCTCAAGACGCAGTACCTTCAAAAATGGTTCGTAGGTTCGGTGCCGCCCGAGAGAATCAGGGTGACCATCGAACCAGCCTGACCGCGATAATGCCGCTGATCCGGCGATTCGTAGGATCATTGAGATTGCGGAGGGGTAGACCATTGCGGTTTTGGGGAGCACACCAAGGGCTTTTACTGGCCGCAGATGAGCTAGAGCAGCTTAACTTTTTCTGTAGCGTTCGGCCTGCCTGTGGCGTCGCCATG
>CAZSBS010000249.1:0-5128 GCA_964605095.1 uncultured Planctomycetaceae bacterium
GGCCCGGGCGGGCCGATGATCCTCGTCAGCGGCGGCGACTACGTTACGGCCCACGCCCCCCAGACGGGCAAGGAGCTTTGGCGGTCCCCAACGTACAACCCCAGGCCGGAGACTTCATGGCGGCTGGTGGTCTCGCCGTGCGTCATGGACGGCTCGGCCATAGTCTGCGCGCCCAAGGGCGGGCGAATGTTCGCGGTGCCCACCGACCACAAGGGCAAGCTGACGGGCGCCGACGAGTTGTGGTCCAGCCGCGACTACTCGCCGGACGTATGCACCCCGCTGGCGTACAAGGGGCGGTTCTACGTGCTGGACGGGCGGCGAAAGCAGATGGCGTGCATCGAGCCGCGAACCGGAAAGGTGATCTGGGCACACGACCTGCCCACCAAGGCGGTCTTACAGGCATCCGCGACCGGTGCCGACGGCAAGATCTATTGCGTGAGCCTCTCCGGCGAGGTGCTGGTCCTCCAGGCCGGCGACCAGTACAAACTGCTGCACAGCACCAAGTTCCCCGGCGCTGGCTGCCGGGCCACCATCAGCGTGTCCAATGGCCAGTTGTTCCTGCGGACCGACACAAAGCTCTACTGCATCGGGAAGAAGTAGGCACTACCTCGTGCAGCGATAGACGAACGCCGGCGGGAGGTTCCACCAGACGGTGTTGCTGCGCGTGACGCGGGAGAAGTTCGACTTGAGCTTCTCGGCGAATCGCTTGCCCGAGCGTAACAGCAGGCCCTGGAGGTACGCGAACGTCACAAACCTGCCGCCCTCGCGGAGAACCTCCAGCGTGGCTTCGATGAGGCGGTCCTGCAGGCCGTCGTCGAACGCCGCCCACGGCAGGCCGCTGATGACGCAGTCCACCTTGTCCGCCCCGAGATGGCGAAGGATGTCAGGAGCGTTCTCGGCTGAGTCCTCGTAAAGCGCCACGCCCGGGAACTCCCGGCGGAACTCCGCCGCCAGCAACTCGTTGCGCTCGATGGCGGCAAAGACGGCGCCGGGATTCTTCGCCTGGAGGATCTGCCGCGTGAACACGCCGGTCCCCGGTCCGTATTCGAGGATCACCGAGGCCGACTCGATGTCGATGTCCGAGACGATTCTGCGCGAAAGTCCCCGCGAGCTTGAAGCAATCGCCCCAATGTGCTTGGGGTTCTTCAGGAACTGACCCAGTATTGCAAAGCTCATCTCTATACCTCGCACGCAACGGCTCACAAGGCCCATAGGACTCATACGTCCTATACAACCCATGTGGCCCGCGCTGTCTCCAAGCTCCACGCCGTCGCTCGCCGCGTCGGGCGAGAGATGGTAACCGCCGGAGCCGGCAAAGTCACATGTATAGGCCCACCAGCGCCTTGACGCCCGTCATCGCCAGCGCCAGTGCGGCCCCGAGTTGAGCGGTGCCGACCAGGTATGGCACCCAGGCGGCGCCTGGGCCTCGCTGGTCCCGAAAGGCCGCGCCTAGCCCGCCGCCGAGCAGGATCAGGGCCAGCCTTGCCGTTGCGGCGCGCCCGCGGGACCGCATCGGCTCGACCACGAATGCAGCCACGTTGATCGCAGCCAGCACCCCGGCCGCGAATGCCGTCCACATCGGCCCGTTCCAGCCCCGAGCGGCCAGGATGCTTGACATCCCACATGCCGCCAGCGCCAGGTGCAGCGCGACCGTCGGCCAGTAGACAGCCTGGAACTGCCACTTTCGCGTCTTGTGGCGGAATACTCGCCCCGCCAGCAGCGCCGCCGGCGTGCCGCCCGCCAGGGCCAGTGCGTGCAGCACCAGTTCCGGCACCCGCCCGACGTGCTTCTGTGCCGCGGACTTGTCCTGCCAGTACAGAAGGAACGTCGTAACATTGACGGCCGCGGCGCACCAGGCAAGCACGTGCCCCGTCGTCCATACCAGCGCCGCGACGACGGCCAGCCCGGGCAGGAGCATGGCAACGGCGACCCACGTCGAGTACGGCGATGGATGAGCGTG
The DNA here is from genome assembly GCA_964605095.1 of uncultured Planctomycetaceae bacterium. GTDB lineage: Bacteria > Planctomycetota > Phycisphaerae > SM23-33 > SM23-33 > JAUWQU01. The sequence continues at coordinate 1,961 of CAZSBS010000249.1, forward strand.
CCTCTGTTGAGCCTGCTTCTTATCGTTAGTCGTAGTCCTGATATTCTCAGCCACGCACGTCTCCGGCAAGCGATTGACCGGCCACAAGGCACAATTCCGCAAGAGCGTACCACGGGCCGGCCCAAACGCAAGGGCCGCTCCGAGACCTTCCAGGAGTAACCCGTTATAATAGGCTCACGGCATTAGTGAAGCTGTTCGTGGAGTTGACTGTCGATGGGTATTATCTATTCGCCTGAGGCCGCGGTGATTCATGGCGCGGCGCGACCCAAAGGCCGCGGCATGGCTGTATTGCTTTGCCTGCTGGCGTCGACGGCCTGGCCCGCCGCGGCAGACGTGCCGGCGCCGGCCGAGACGCCCGTCGAGATCGTCGTCAGCGGGCGCACCAGCACGCTGGTGAGCATCTCGATCGTCAAGGCCGGCCAGGAGGTCCCGCCGAACTTTTCCGACGGCAAGGTCGCCAACACGCCGGGCTTCGAGTGGTACGTCAGCAGGCACTTCGCGTGCAAAACGGACATGGGCGAGAGCTGGGCCCGCCAGTGCCTTACGTGGGCGGAGCTTGCCTGGCCTCACGCGGTGGCGGTCATGGGCGGGCGGCCCGATGGCCTGGAGAGCAGGCGAATGGTGATGGTGTACGCCAAGTCGCTGTCAACCATGCGCGACGCTACGTTCAGCGATGGCGGCTTCCGGTGGAACAGTTCCGGCGGCGGCGTGACGTTCGACTTCCTCAAGGCGGCCTACAACTACCCCAGCGGCTCGCTGGCCTACCACAAACGCGAGCTTGTCATCCACGAAAACCTCCACCTGCTCCAAGCCTGCCTTACAGGCTCGTGCCGCAACACGCCAAACCGGTTCCTCGAGGGCGTGACGTATGCCTTCGCCAACCACGTCTATGACGAGCGGAAGGGCCGGCTCACCGTCGCCGTGCTGGACAAGGCAACCATCAACAACCCGCTCGACACCGCCCTGGGCGAGCTGGCCGAGAGGCCCAGGAGTATTCGCGATCTGATCGAGTCCGACGCCAGCCCGCAAGGGGCCCCTGGGGCCGGCCCGGTCAGCGGCCTCTACACGCAGTTCATGTGGACGGACCCGGACCGCCTGATGAAGTGGCGGCTGTGGCGCGACGGGCTGTTCGCGGCGGCGACAACGTCCCCGAAAAAGACCCGCCAGGCCGACAGCCGCCTTATGACGGAGATATACGGCGACCTGGACGCGCTGGACCGCCAGTGGAAGGCGTGGCTCGCCCAGCGGCGAAGCACGTTCCATTACGTCGACTGGGGCTGGGAGCAGGACGGCGACACGCTCTGGTCCTACGGCTGGCCTCAGAAGACGCAGTTTTCGCAGACGAACATCAACCTGCCGCTCGGCGAGAAACCCGCACCGGACAGCCTCCGCATGGACTGGCCGGCCGGACCGATGCCGGCGCACCTCGTCGGACCCGTCAGCCGCGGCCAGGCCGAGCCGACGGTCGGCGCAATGCTGGACTTTTCGCGCAATCCGGGCAAGGGCCTTTGCGGGCTGGCGTTCGGCGTGATTCTCGAAACCCGCCGGCCGGGACTGCTCCCGCGTGACGCCAAGGGCCAGCTAAACGTCTACGTCCGCGAAGGCAGCGTGCTGACACTCGACGGCGAGGGCCTGGGTGCCGGGAAAGTAGAGGCGACCATCGCCGACCGCGTCCGCAAGGCGATGCAAGCCGATGGCCAGCGCGCGGGCCTGACCGTCCGCATCGGAGCCGGCGAGCTCGTAGCCATGCTGCGGGCCGGCAAGTTGGGAGCAGTCGAGGCCTTCTCCGCCACGCTGCCTCTGACGGGTTGGCAACGAAACCGCATCCTTCAGGAGCCGTCCGCCGTCATCGCCAAGGACGGCTACCACGGCATTACGCCGTACTTCGACGACCTCCGAGCCGCCGGGCCGGACCTGACAAAGCCCGCCCCAGCCAACCGGTGGCGATTCGCCGGCGAGCAGGAGACCTGGCAACTCTACCTGGCCGCACGCACGCTCGGGCCAGCCGCGCCGAAAAGCCTGCTCGACCTTCGCAACCTGCTTGCCGCCGCGATGGACAAGCCCCCCGCCGCCCAGGCCGACGCTATGGCGAAGTACCGTGCCCGAATCGACAAAGTCGTCGCCGACGTCCGTGCCCTGCCCGACAAGGCCCCCACCCAAGCCGCCCTGGCGAACCTTCAACCGCCGGAGCAAGACGGAAGGTAAACGTGAACTGCCCTGATTCTCTGAGAACGTGTATGAAAAGCTCCTCGGGCCGTGGCATGGGCATCTTGCCCATGCGTCGCAGGGCCGTCTCGGCCCTGCTCCGGGCTGAAGAACCACGGGCAAGATGCCCGTGAGACTCATGGGCGAGACGCCCATGCCACGTTTTCATACACGTTCTGAGTTGACGGCGACACCTTCTGCTGGGGCGACGCGTGAAGAATCAGCCTGCCCCCCTTCGCTTGGTTACTTATCTGCGCGAGGCGTCTCCTCGGCCACCAGCAGCCAGCCACGTCCCGGTTCCACGGGGATGGGGCCGTCCAGGGGGAAGGTCGCCTCGGCTTGGTAGGCTTCGATGGCCGGCGCCTTGATTGTCGCCTTGCCCGGATCGAGCCCAAGGGCTTTCCAATCCACGGTCAGTTTCACATCGACCTTGCCCGGCGCCCAACTTGCAAGGGCGATTAACGACTTGCCGGCTTTTCTGTAAACCGTCGCCAGGACCTGCGGGTTGTCGGTCTTCACCGGACACGCCGGATCCCACCAGCCCGACATGCTGGTCCCTTGCATGCCGAACTCATCCCACAACTTCCATAGCGGCCGGGGGTCGCCGGACCAGCCGAGCCTCTGCGTCATGCCGAAAAGCATCCCCCTCCACTTGTTCCCGCCGCCTTGCAGCATCTCGCCCATCAGGCCCAGCGGGATGCCGGAAATCTCCACCAGCCAATAGTCGCCCGGCGTGTTGTAGTTGAACCCCTCGCCGTACCAGATGCGGTGATAGTAGGGGAAGTTCTGCATGTAGCAGTAGGCGGACGGCGTCTTGCCGGCCGTGGGATTCCAGTGGCTCCATGAGTGCATGTCGGCCAGCAGCGGCTTGCCCGCGGCCTCGAAAATGCGATGCGCCCGCTGGAACGCCTTTCGGCCCAGCGCGGTGTCGTCAACATACACGCCGTCGAACCCGGTCTCCCG
>CAZSBS010000249.1:5228-7275 GCA_964605095.1 uncultured Planctomycetaceae bacterium
GTGGTGTAATAGATCTTGGCCTTGATGCCCTTGGCGTGGTCGTCGGCGACGGCTTGCTTAAGCAGCGGCATGGACAGATCGAAGTACGGGTAGTTGATCGTGGGGTTTTGCTGCGTGGACTGATGATAGTTGATGACGTTTGCCCCCGAGGCTTTGGCGCTGTTGGCATCCCCGGCGTTCTTGTTCTTGTGAACGTATCGCATGGCCCACTGCTGGGCGGTGTCCAGCGGCTTGAACGGCGTTAGGAAAAGCCTGAAGTTGAAGTCCACCGGCTGGGCGGCGGCGAGTTCGCGCGGGCCGCTGTAGGCCTCGGCATGGACGTCGCCGGCGTCGGACTTGGTCAGTCGAATGCCTCCCGAATTGCCATCCGCTCCGCCCCAGGACTCGGGAATCATCAGCTCGCGAAAATGATAGTAGCAGTTGATCAGCGGCGTTCGCCAATTGGCGCCGTAAAGCTGGAGCTTGAAACCGCCGTTGACCGCGCCCAGCCAGAACCCGTCCTGATTCACGTCGGCGTTCCACTTCCAGTCCACCGATGCCGGGCATTTGCCTCCCTGCCTGCCCAGCCCCATGAAGTACCCCGCCGCGCCGGCGCCCACGTCCACCTCGAGGCGGATGTCCTTGACCTTTATCGCGGCAGCCGAAGTGATCCGGCAGCGGCAATCGGCAAAGCCGTCGTATTCCAGCAGGCCATCCACAGCCAGCTCCATGCCCTTCGCCCGCGACACGGCCCGCCAGGAAACCGCTCCTTTCAGCTCGCGGGTAAACGAGATCTTCGTCACCTCGAACTTCACGGGTCCATCGCCGGTCTCCACGACAAACCGAAACGCTCCGGCCAGCAGCTCGCGCGTCGGTCGATCCGCGATGGCAGTATTGTCGGCGTCAAAGAACGAGCGAATCTGTTGCGGCAGGCCGGCCTCGCCGAGGACCAGCTCCCGGCCGAGAATCTTCAGCGCGTTGTCCTGCCGGGTAATCGGCAGGAACGGGCGGGTGACGACATTGTCATCCATCCCGATCTTCGAATCGAGCCATCGCAGCCGCGACAGCCGCCAGGAGTCGCGGTCGCCATGATCGTCGAGCGCCTCGCCGCCCACGTTGAGCTTGAGGTTCACCGTTTGTGCGGCCCCGGAGGCGGCGTCCTTCACCCGGACCTTGCCCTCATAGGCGCCGGTGGCCGACTTCGGCACGTCCACACCAATCCACAACGCCTGCAATTTGCCTTGCTCCACGCGCGGAGCTTTGCTGAAGGGACGCCCGAGAAAATCGACCCCGCCCAAGTTGAAGCAGCGGAGATTGGCGGCCGCAATTGCGCCGCCAGGCCCGGCCAGGTCGCCAAACTGCGCCGCCAGTTCGCCAATGGCTGACTTAGCGGCAAATACGCCGACCTGGAACACGTAGAACTCGCCGGGCTGGGCCGTGCCGGTAAGCGTATGCGTGTGGCCGGGCAAATCGCTCAGCCAACGCTTCGGCAGGCCTGTCGCCTTGCGGATCGAGTGCGAACGATCCTCGACGAACAGCACCCAATCACTATCCAGGCCGACTGTGAACTTCACAACCTCTTCGGCAGAGGCCAATTCGTCCATCGGGCTATTGGCGCGGGGATCGTAAAGCGCCCTGGAAGTCTCGTCGCCGGGAACATTGGCCTCGGCTGCAACGACTGCCCCCGCCGCGACGGCAAGTGCCGCAAAGGCGGCTATCGCAATCCATGAATCCATGGTGTTTCCTCTTTCACTGGCTATGGTCCGATTCTACGCCAACAACATCCACGATTCCACGCCAATGCGATCGCCCGCGCCGTAAGACGAACTCGTCGCGACACGCGCTCTGGACGGCCGCTTTGCAGCGGGATACAATCCCCGTTAATGGAGCCCACCGGCGTGAGGACTTATCCGGCGGGCTCTGGCGGCAGATGGAGACTATGACAATACAACGAGGCAATCCTTGGCGGCAGCTTGCGGCGCCGCTGGTGGCGCCGTCGCTGCTGGCCAGCGACTTTACCCGGCTGGGCGAGCAGATCGGCATCCTCACGGCCGCCGGTTGCGAGGTG
>CAZSBS010000250.1:0-7213 GCA_964605095.1 uncultured Planctomycetaceae bacterium
CGTAATGGCTGCCGCCCAGGTCGTAATGCTTTGTGTAGACTATCCTTGGATACTTGGACAGCAGTGGCGCCAGGCGCTTTGTCCGTCGGGCCTGGCAGGCGTCTACATAAAGCGCCCTCCAGCGGCTATCGGTGCCGGGCACGTTGGCGTCGGATAGCTCAGCCAGCCTGGCTGAGAACAGCCGCCGCCCCCCATCGCCGAGCTCCTGTATAACCAGCCCGACCATCTGCATCTCGACATCGCAGCCGACTTTGTTCTCAAAGCACGCCTGGCCTGACGAGGGCATGTCCTGGGCGCACCAGTCGGCGAACAGGTCGGCCCGGGTGACCGCGGGCACTGCCTTGGCCGGCCCGGCCGCGATGGCGGGCAGAGCCAGAACAGACATGGCAGCCAATGCCGCCAGAAAGGAAAAAGCATTGCGATACGAGAGCATGATCACCTCTTGCCGTTGCGACACGTCACCCGCCGCCGGCGCGGCAAGCGCCACAACTCTGAACATGAAACGCCCCGCTGGCTGCCAGGTTACGAGTGCATGAGGCTGTCCGGTAATTCCGTGCAATGGGTGCCGTGGTTTGCCCACCCGCGCCAGTCAGGAGATCGGCGTTCCCGGCTACCGGCTACCGGCTACTAACCACCGTCCGCGTCGCGGGCTAGTCGTTTCGCCGGACGGCGGTGGCGGTAGCCAGGGAGATCATATCGGCCAGGGCGATGTCCTGTTCGGTGAACGGCTGCTCGCCCTTGCGGTAGAGCACGCCCATTCCGATCAGCTCGCCGGGGGCGGGTATCAGCGGCACGACAAGTATCGACACGCCGCACAGCCGCCGACGTATGGCCGGGTCAAACAGCTCGACCTCATCCCACGCGTCAAAGATCATGCACCTGGGCGTCGTGAGGATCTTGTCCACTATGGGCGGGATAAGCTTCTGGCAGAAGCCGAGCTCGTCGGGCTTGGGCACGCCGAACCGGCCGATAATGTTCAGTTTGGCGTTCTCGTCACAAACCAGCGCCACGCCGAATAGCGGACCCGTACGCGTGGCGAAGGCCCGGAACATGTTCGCGAAAACTTCGTCGTCGTTGCGAGCGACGATCATCGAGTTCTGGTAGTTGATCACCGTTTGCTGAATGCTGAGCTGGTTGTTGAGGCTGCGATAGGCGCACATCAGGTCCACGCAGGTCGAATCGAGCTGGCCTCGAACGAGGTTGCGGTCTCGGCTGAGGTTGCGGGCGATCATCCGCAGCCGGTGGTTGCGGCGGCCCAGCCGCTCGGCGCGGTCCAGGCGATTGAGTTCCCCCTGCACGGTCTGGCGCAGGCGGTCAATATCCAGCGGCTTGGTCATCACCTCGACGGGCCTGCGTCGCGACGCGGCCGCGAGGCTCTGGGGGTCGCCGTAGCCGGTTATGACGACGGCGGGGACATCCCCGGCCAACTTGCGGATGTCGTCAATGACGTCCAGGCCCGTGCAGTCGCCAAGGCGAAGATCGGTAATCAGCAGGTCCGGCGTGTGGCTGCGGGCAATTTCGAGGGCTTCCTTGCCGCTGCCGGCCGTCGAGACCGTCACGTCAAGCCCCTCCAGGATATCGGAAACCAGGTGCCTCAGTTCGAGCTCGTCGTCAACTACCAGTACTCGGGCTGTCCTGTGGTTTGCCATGGTTTATTTCGCCCTCCAATGCCTCTCTTTGGGCCGCGGGCAGTTGGATCGAAACGACCGTCCCTTTGCCCGGCTCGGAGTCGATCCACATCCTTCCGCCGTTGTTCTCCACGTACCTCTTGGCCTTTGGCAGGCCAAGCCCTCGCCGCCGCCCGGCCTTCTGGGCCGAGTAAAACGGCGTGAATGCCCGGGCCAGGGTCGCGGCGTCCATGCCCGAGCCGTTGTCCCGCACCGTCAGCAGCACGTGCCGCCGGGCGTCGTCCGCCGAGGCGGACAGCACGATAAGCCCTTCGGCTCCGACGGCCGAAGCGGCGTTGGCAAGCAGCTCCAACAGCACAGCCTTGACCTGCCCGCCATCGGCCAGTATCCGCGGGACACCGTCCTCAACCTGTATATCGACCCCACAGCCCGCGGCTTGAGGATGTTCCGAGGAAGAAAACGCATTTGCGGATTCCGAAAGCAATTCTTCGGCCGAAACCGGCCCGACATTCGGCGCCGGCGGGATGGCGAAGTCCATCAGGCCTGTGATTATGTCGCTGATGCGCTGGGCCTGGTCGGCGATGGTCTGCCAGGTTCGGCGGTCCTCGGGCGTCTCGGCCTTGTCCCGCATGATCTGTGCCCGCCCGGACACCACTGCCAGCGGCGTGTTGAGTTCATGCCCGGCCCCCGCGGCCAGGTCACCCAGGGCGGCGAGAGTCCTTGCCTCGGCCAGAGCCTCGCGGGTCTGAGCCAGCAGTTGACTTGCGCTGGCAAGCTCCTCGCTCATCGCGTCGGCGATGTTTCGCCGCTGGACGAGCCCCAGCGCAAGTGCAAGGGCCGCCGCCATGGCGTCCTGCCAGGCCGCATCGGACGTGTCACCGGTCGGGCAGATCACCCCGCCCAGCCAGCGCCCGCCGCTGGCGAGCGGCACGTGCCTCGCCGATGCCAGGTCCATCCAGCCGGCCCATGCATCCGTGCCGCCAAGCAGCGTGGTCAAGGCCTCGGCCGGGGGGGCCAAATGGTCCGGCGCCGCCAGAGAATGCCCGCCGCCGACAAGGGCAAAGCTGCGCCACTGCGGGCGGCAGTCGCCGCCCGTGCCGCCGCGATGAGCCGCCGCCAGCCGCACCGCGAGCATCGTCCCGGCCCGCTCGTCGAGCGAGTAGGCTACCACCGCGGCCAAGCGGGCGCCAGTCCCGGTCGGGCAAGGGCCGAAGGACTCCGCCAGTTTCAACAGCACATCCGGCAGGCTGGACTCCGCCGACAGGCCGGCGGCGAAACCGGACAGGCCGGCAAACGCCTTGGCCTGGGCGGCAAGCTTTCGCTCATGCAGGCCCAGCCTGGAGTTAAGCCTGCCCAGTTCGGCATTTGCCTCCGTGAGCCTTCGGGCTCGCGTCCCGGCCGGCGCGTCGGCCAGGCCAAACAGGTCCGCATTTCGCTCGATCTGCTCGTCGAGCTTGGCGGTCAGGCCGGACATGTCCGCCTCGCCGATCCCCAGGGCACGCATCATGCCCTCGCAAGTCTGATTCGCCGCCGCTCTGCCGCAGGAACCGAGGGGCTTTCGGTTTGCCAGGCCATTGGCCAAGGCAACCACGCGGATAAGCCCGGCGTCGGGAATGCAAGCCGGGATCGCCTCGCTGGGCTGGTGGTGCAGCCAGGCCGCGTTCTCCGTCGACGAGCCCAGCCGCCAGTGCTGGGCGAGCCTTCGCCCGGCCACCAGATGATCCACGCCGAGAGTCTTCTTCTCCCATTCAGCCAGGCTGCCATTGTGCTCTGCCGCCGCGGCGACGGCGCGGGCATAGCTCTTGGGCAGCGACTCGCTCAGCAGCAGCTTGCCTATGTCGTGCATCAGCCCGACCAGGTATGCCTCCTCGGGGTCGATGGGCATGTCCAGCCGCTCCGCCAGCAGACGGCAGATCCACGCGACAGTCAGACTGTGACGCCACAGCACGCGGCAACCAAGGCCCTGGCTGTTGTGCCCGCGACGCGGCGGGCCGGACTGGGCCGGCGCCGCGACGCCGACATGCTCGCAAACCCTGTTGCTGAGAACCGCCGCCCGAACCGCCTCGACGCCAAGGGACTTCGCCGCGCCCGAAACAGTCCGAACCTCCACCGCCGCCGAGGTGTTTGCCATCCAGATCAGCCGCGCCGACAAGGCCGCGTCGGCGGACAGGACGCGGGTTACCTCGTCAATCAGGTCGGCGGGGTCCGATGCACCGGCGACTTGCGGCGCCGTCAACTCCAGCACACGCCGGACAACGGCCGGCATGGCCGGCAAGTCGTCGATCTGCCGCACGATAACGTCCAGGTCGTGCAAGGTTATGTTTGCCTGAAGCAAGATAGAACACCCTCCGGGTCCACCTGCAACTCGATGCTGGGTCCGGATTCTCAGCGGCCTCGCACCAACTTGATGATACGCTCGATAACGCTCTCAATATTGAACGGCTTCTTGATGAAGTCGTCTGCCCCGGCCTTCTTGAGTTCCTCAATCTCAGCCGGGTTGACCATGCCCGAGATCGCCAGGATTCGAATGCTCGATAACTCCGGGTTGCTGCGGATGGTGCGGCAGACGACGGTGCCGTTGATGTCCGGCAGCATGTAATCCAGCACAACGATGTCCGGCCTGAACTGCGTGGTCAGCACGCCGGCGTCGTAGCCGGTCTGGGCGCTGGCCACGTCGAACCGCCCATCGGCCTGGAGGACATCGACAAACAAGTCCACGATGGCCGGGTCGTCGTCGACAACCAGCACGCGGATGGTGTTGTCTTCCATGCCATCCGACGGTATCCCGTTTGACTTCATGAACTTAACCAGCTCGAGCCGCGGAATACGACGGAACTTGCTGCCCGGCACGCGAAAGCCGCCAAGCTGGCCGCTGTCGAAGCAGCGGATGATCGTCTGCTGTGAAAGATGGCAGACCTCCGCCGCTTCCCCAGTTGTGAATACTGCCTTTTGCCTCAATGTAACTCTCCCACGTTCGCGAGTTTGCCCAAGCAATACACCTCTCCAATCTTATGTATCTTAACATATAGGTCCCGCCCGGCAACTAAAAAACGCGGAAAAGGGAAAAGCGGCCCAGGCGAAAGGGAAGGTGTCGGGACGCAGATCATGGATCCACCACAGACGTATGAGAACTTCCCCCCTGCGAGTGTGGTGTCTCAAAAGAACTGCGCCGTAATCCGGCAGCCCGAAATTCGAATGACAAATGATCGAAACAACACTGCCAAGCCGGTCGTCGAACTCTCGGTTTCGGTCGTTTGGGCTTTGAGCCTTCGGATTTGTTTAGGATTTAGAGATTAGCATTTAGAATTTATCAGGCGGCATGATGTTCATCAATTCTGAAACACTGCACTAGAAGCACCAAACTTGCCTTGCCCCCTACGTTCCGCCAAAGCCCGCGTCGAGCAGGCCCCTCACGGCCGAGCGGCCTCCGTACTGGATCACCAGCGCCGCCATCACCACGTACGCCGCCAGGACCAGCCACATCACGCGGTCCCGCATGAGCACGGCCACGGGGTCGCCCTTGCCGATACGGCGGCTCAGCACGTTGTAGCGGAACATCCCGTAGATCACCAGCGGGATAGTCCAGACCATGTTGGCCGAGCCGATCCGGTGGACCGTCGCCGGGGCAAGGCAGTACAGGCAATATGTCAGTATCGCCATCGCCGTCGAGACCGTCTGCATGTACTCCAGGTCCCTGGCGTCGTAGCCGGCGTTGGCTGGCCTGGCCGCGGCAGCCTCAGCCGGCGAAAGCTCCATCACCTCGTAGCGGCGCTTGGTCAGTGCGATGAACAGGCACAGCGTCAGCGTGCATACCACCAGCCAGGGGCTTACCGGCACCGCGATCGCCGCCGCACCGGCCATCGCGCGCAGGACGAATCCCAGCGCAACGATGATCACGTCGATGATTATCTTTCGCTTCAGCCAGGTCGAGTAAGCCAGGTTCAGCAGGAAATACGCGCCCGCCCAGACCAGCAGCCCCCAGCCATGCAGTGCCCGGGTCCCCGCGTGGTGTTCCGCGCAGACGCCCGCCGCAATTGCCAGCCCCGCCGCCAGCAGCACGCCCGCCGCGATGAGAGCCGCCGCCGGCGAGAGCCTGCCCGAGGCGATCGGCCTGTTGCGCTTGGACGGGTGAGCGCGGTCCAACTGCCGGTCGCAGACGTCGTTGATGAGGTACACCGACGAGCTGAGCAGGCAGAACACCGCGACCGCGGCCAGGCAAAGAAGCCACGCCTCCGGGCTGCCGATGAGGTTGGCAAAGACAATCGGCGCGACGACGAAGGCGTTCTTGACCCAATGCGTCGGGCGCATCGCCTCAATGAGCGCGCCAAGCGCCCCGCCGGGACCGCCGGGGTCGGGGCCTTGAATTGTCTCAGTTGATCCCATTTCGCCGCCAGTCCTACGCGGCCAGGCCCGCCCGTGTCAAAACGAGCGCACAAGCCCAGCCAGGCCACACAATCAATATCGGACGCCGCTGCCGAACTCTCGACCGAAAACGACGGCCGAAGGCCTGACGCTCGCTGCCGCCCCAATCGCCGCCGCCCCTTGCCCCAATCGCCGGCGGCGCGTACGCTGTGCGGAATTGTTGATTGACATACGCCCTTTGGGGCCAGGAGACAACGCCATGCCGCTTACGTTCGACCTGTCGCTCGAACAGTTGAAGACCTACCAGGGCACCAACCCGCGCCCGGCCGACTTCGACGAATACTGGGACCGCGCCCTTGCCGAAATGCACGCAATCGATCCCGACGTCGAGCTTAGGCCGGCCGCGTTTTCCACACCGTTCGCCGAGTGCTTCGACATGTATTTCACCGGCGTCGGCGGGGCCAGGGTGTATGCCAAGCTGCTTCGGCCACGGGCGGCAGCCGAGCCGCACCCGGCGGTTCTTCAGTTCCACGGCTACAGCGGCTCGGGCGGGGACTGGACGGACAAGCTGGCGTACGCGGCGATGGGCTTCACGGTGGCGGCGCTGGACTGCCGCGGCCAGGGCGGGCGAAGCGAGGACGCCGGCGGCGTGAAGGGCAACACGCTGCACGGGCACATAATCCGCGGCCTGGACGACGGGCCGGACAAGCTGCTGTTTCGGCAGATATTCCTGGACACAGCCCAGCTTGCTCGGATCGTGATGGCGATGGACGACGTGGACGCCGCTCGCGTCGGCGCGATGGGCGGTAGCCAGGGCGGTGGGCTCACGCTTGCATGTGCGTCCCTGGAGCCCGGGATCGCCCGGGCCGCGCCGGTGTACCCGTTCCTGTCGGACTACAAGCGAGTCTGGAAGATCGACCAGGACACCGGCGCATACGCCGAGTTGAAGGACTACTTCCGCCGCTTCGACCCCAGGCACGAGCGCGAGGACGACGTCTGGACCCGCCTGGGGTACATCGACGTGCAGTACCTCGCCCCGCGGATAAAGGCCCACGTGATGCTGGCCGTGGGACTGCGAGACACCGTCTGCCCGCCCTCGACACAGTTCGCGGCCTACAACAGGATCACGTCGCCCAAGTCGACGGTGCTCTACCCTGACTTCGGCCACGAGAACCTCCCCGGCCACAGCGACACGACGTTCCAGTTCATGGCGGGATTGTAGG
>CAZSBS010000251.1:0-7150 GCA_964605095.1 uncultured Planctomycetaceae bacterium
TCGGTACGGCGCCGCCGCCGACTATAATAGAACCGCAGGATAGCGATGCGGGTATCGAAGCTCAAATAAACTCCTTCCGCCTTATCCCTTGCCCCCCCTTGGGGCAGGTCCCCTGCATCCATGCCAAAAGGAAATGTAGGTCAGCCCCGACGGTTGCCTGTCGCGGCCCGCGCGGGTAGAGTTGCCCGCAATGCCCCGAGCAGGGGGCGGATGTCTCCTAGAATCAGGATTGGGCAACATGGATATCGAACTGCTGCGTTCCTTTGGCGAGGCGGCCCTGAGCATTTTCGCCATAGTCAACCCCATCGGCGGGCTGCCGACATTCATCGGACTCACCGAGGACACCACCGCCCAGGAGCGGCGGCGCGTTTTCCGCCTGGCGGGGCTTACGGCCCTGGTCATGATCTGCGTGATGGCGCTGTTCGGGCGGTTCCTGCTCCATGATGTCTTCCAGATCGACATATCCCAGTTCGCCTTCGCCGGCGGGCTGCTGCTGGTGGTCATCGGTATCCGCGGCATCGTGGCCAGCCCCGACCAGCGAAAGCAACTCGCAACCGACGAAAACGAGCGCCACCTGGACCAGGTCCGCCTTGCCGTCACGCCCATCGCCTCGCCACTGCTCGTCGGCCCGGGCAGCATCGTCAACGTCATGCTCATCGACAACCAGCATGGCCGGCTCTTCGCGCTGGGCGCGTGCGCGGTGGCGTTCGTCGGCGTGATGCTCATCCTCAACTACGCACACATCCTCTACCGACTCATGGGCCGCATCGGCAGCCTGGCGGTCGGCCGGATGATGCAGATATTCATTGTCGCCATCGGAATAAAGTTCTGCTTCGGCGCCTTGGCAAAGGTCTTCCCGGTGCTGGTGAAGTAGGGCGGGATGAACGCCTCAGGCTACAGGCGTCAGGCGGGCTGAGGGCATAGACAAAGAAGCCGGGGGCCTGCTTACACGGTTCGCGTTATTGCCTTGAGTCCCGCTATGGCGCGGAATTCGCGCCCGTGGCGTTGGGGTTCGTATCGGCGGGGTTCGGGGCCATCAGGTCGAACGGCTTGCCGCTGGCCGACACGCTGATGGTGCCGCTTTCGCGGAACTCCTTCAGAACGGCACTTGCCCACTTGGCGTAAATCGAGGTGGAATTATCCTGTGCGAACTTCTCCATCCCCTTGGCTGACGTTTTGCTCTTGTATTTCTTCAGCACGCCGAGATAGCTCAGGTACGCCTTGCCCAGAGAGATTTCCTTCCGCCACGGGTCTTTGTCCAGGCCTTCGTCAAACCGCTTCATCTTCTGATCGAAGCCTTCGATGCCTTTGAACATCGTTCGCTGTTTCGCCGCTTCGTTGGCCAGGCTCAGGATGTCGCCGCTTTTCTCGACGGCCTCAAGTTCCGCAATCCCGGCCTGCCACTTGGTGTCGACATAGGCCATCATGGCCTGGGCCGTCTCTTCATCCTCGGGCTTGGGCTTGATCAGGTTGAGGTAGGCCGCTTTGTAGGTCTTCTTGACGATGGCCTTGTAGGCGGCGTCCATCTTGCCCTTGAGCGCCTTGGGATTGACGCCCGGTATGCCCACTTCGATTCCCTGAATCCGCAGCTTCGGATAGCTCATTCCCAGCACCAGCGCCATCGTCGCGGTCGGGTGGTATCGCGAGTTGCCGTAGTAGCCGTTGTCCGCATAGTCCCGGCCGGGAAGCAGGACGAACGAACCGTCGTGGCAGCGCGCCATGTTGAAGTAGGCCTTGTGGTAATCCATCATGGTTCGCAGGACCTTGTCATCTCCCGACGCCTCGGCCCCCATCAAACCCCAGAAGATAGCCAGGTTGGGTTCCCCATGCCCGTCCGGCAGGCTCCTGTACGCCTGGCCGAAGTAGTGCCGGAACTTGGAGAGATACTCCGCGGATTCCGGGAACTCCGGGCTGAGCCTGTGGGTGATGATCGCGGCCCCGACGCGCCCGACGTAGTTGTCGCCGCCCGTCGATCTCTTGTACGCGGCGGGGTCGTGGATCCCGAACGCCAGGCAGAACTCGCCGCCATATCCCACCGCTCCCGCCGCGTTGACGCACCGATGGTGGAAGTCCATGGCTCTCTTGATGCTGTCGGGGTTGGGATTCACGCCGCAGCGCGCCGCCAACTGCCACCCGGTAATGGCCAGAAGGGTGGTGATCTGCATCGGCCCGTAGCCGTTGGGGCCGTAGCCGCCGTCGGGCTTGCTGTACCCCGGCGTGTAGGGCCCGTGGCCGAAGCCGCCGTCATAAAGCTGCTGGAGGGCATCGACCTTGGCGTAGTCTTCCTTTTCGAGGCTCTTGTCCCCCTTGGGCCCCCACACCATGATCCGGCCTGAATACTGGGCCTTCTCCAGGAAGCTCACGGCCGTCTTGATCGCCGGCAGGACCGATGAGTCCCTGCTCAGAAGGTAGTACTCGCTGAGCGTGATGAGTTGATAGGACAAGTGCCACGTCCAGGTGCCCGAATTCGGCGTTTCGCCGCTCCACTTCAGGGCTATGCTCTTGCCGATGGCCTGCTGGCTGGGGTTTTCGCTGGCCAGCATCGCCAGGGCCACGGCGCATCTTGTATGCGACATCGTCCTTTGCGAATCCGGATGGTCGACCAGGTACTTCAAGGCCCTGGCGCGCAATAGCTCCGACTTCTTGCATAGCAGTGGGAACGTCGGGCTGAACGCGCCGATGGGTTCGAGGTCGATCTTGACCTCGATCGTTTTGGAATCACGGTTCACGTTCAGGACCAGCTTGCCATCCTTGGCTTCGGTCTTCTCTATGGCCAGGCCCATGTCCATTATGGGGCCTTCGTAGCCGTGCGGCCCGCCGCCAAACTTGTGCGAGGAGAACGGCTTGCCGAAAACCCCGAGGATCACGTCGTCGATTTTAAGCCGGTCGGCAGCGGGAGAACCCTTGAAGATGTACTTAACGATGAACGTCTTCTCGGTGAGGATGGCCCGCGCGCCGGTTGGCCCGAGGTTCACCAGGAAACCGGGAACTTCCTTGTCGGGTGCGTCACTCTCGGTGGGCTTGTTCCATCGGCCCTGGTTGTCCTTGTCCAACAGGCCGTAGGCGGGGGACTGGCAGAGCAGAATCGCGAAAACCATTCCCAAAAGGAGCGGCAGGAAACTTGATGCACGTGTGTGATTGGCCATGTCGTTACGAGCCTCCAACCTGATGTACTCTGGTCCCAATGCCTCTTGTAAACACGACTGCCGGGCGGGTGGCACGACGGGTTTGATAACATATGCCCGTCCCATATACGCCTGTATAACGGCAGGCAGATTCCACTATTGCCGCAAATCGCGACACGCAGGAAAAAAACGTAACCATGCCCCGGGGATTCGTCAAGACGACGATTCCTGTCGGCCTCTTCCTGTCGGTGGCCTCTTGTCGCCGTCAGCCAGGCGGGCACGCGGCAAACTCAGACCAGGTCGCAGGCTTCCGGCGGCATCCAGTGGGCGTCCTTGTCGCGCCACTTTACGTTGCAGCCGAGAGGGTTGGTCACTTCGACGAGCGGCTTTTCGCCGAGCAGGAGGGCGTTGATGGCGTTTCGCAGGTCGAACTGGGTGGCTTTGGCGGCGTCGTAGGGATTATCGTCCATCCGGCCGGTGTATCGCAGGAGGTGCTGCTCGTCGAAGACGTAGAAATGGGGCGTGCGAAGCGCGCCGTACGCCTTTGCCACGCTCTGGCTCTCATCGCGGACGTAGGGGAACAGGAAGCCCTTCTCGCGGGCGCGGACCTTCATCTTCTCGAACGAGTCGTCGGGGTGGTTCTTGTCCTCGTTGGAGTTGATGACGATCATTTCCACGGACTTGGGCTTGTATTTCGCGTACAGTTGGATCATTCGGCCCTGCGAGCCGATGGCGGCTGGGCAATGATTGCAACTGAACACAACGATGAGGAGCCGTGCGTCTTTGAAACTCGCCAGGCTGTACTGCTTGCCGTCCACGCCGGGCAGGTGAAAATCAGGCGCCTTGCTGCCTATCTCTAACGTGAATGCCATTTCGTTCACCTTTCTATTTCCAGGGTTACGGGCTTGGTCGCGGTCAGTTCCATCCAGATGACCAGCGCGTTTACACCGTTTGCTCGCGGCACAACGCCTTGGCGCACGTCCATGGCCTTGCCGGGGGCCTGGCCATCTATCTTTATCTTAGCAGGCGTGTCAGCCGACCAGTTCTCCACCACGATGGCCGGGCTGCATACCGGGCTTTGCTCGCTGGCGTCGATCGTCACCCGCATTGTCTTAACGTCGCTGTTGGCCCGCGTCAGAACGTACGCCCGCTGGTTCTGGTCGTACGCGGCGGCCAGGCCCTCGCCGGCGGCGGTGATGGCGGGGGGGTTGACGAACGAGCGCGCCAGCGTCAGCAGTTTCTCAGCCGGTGCGTTGCTGAGGCCCTCCAGCAGCACTTTTTCCTCGTACGTGCCCTTTTCGCCGAACGTTACGGAGTCCGCCCAGTTCACGTGCGTCAGCGAACTGTGCGCGGCGCGGTCGGGATAGTGGACGAACCGCCCGTCGGACGGGATCTGAGCCACCGGCCAGTGGTTCCAGGCGGGGAATACCGAATACGGGCTAGGCCCGCGGGCGCTGTACACGTTTCCGCCCGTGAACCTGGCTATGGTGTAAGGGTCGTAGTCCGCCTTCATGTTGACCACGTGCAGGATTACGTCCTGGTAGTCCACCTTCTTCGGCGGCGCGTCGATCCAGTCGTACTTGCGGACCTCGCCGCCCGTTGTGCCGACCAGAAGCGCCGGCCGAGTCTCCACAACCTGCTCCGGGTGCTGGTCCGGGCAGAAGATCGCCATCGACTCCTGCCACTCGTGGCTGTGCATCTTGGCCATGTACACCCGCTGTCGCTTGGTGACCGTGCCGTCCGGGTAGATCGTGAAGTACCAGTCGCACCAGTCGCCCCAGCCCGTCTTGGGGTCTTCTCCGAAGACTCGATAGCCCACGTTGCTCTCGGGGTACCGCCATTTGAGCACCACGCGTGCCGGGCTCTGCTCAAGCACCTGAACATAGCCGAAGACGATCTTCTTGTCGGACATCGGCTCGCAGCAGCCTTCCCACCACGTCTCGTTGAACTCGTTGGAGTACCACCGACCGTTCTCGGTGACCATCATCGGTATGTACCCCACGCCGTGCCACAGCACGTAGCGGCCTGGCTGCTTGTCGAACGTAACCACAAGGTCCGGCTGGCCTGACATGCGGAAGAGATTGTTCCAACTCTGGTGGTACTTCAGGTGCGTGAAGTGCGAGCCGAAGCCCTTCCACTCGCCATGCCCAGCGGGCATCACGCGGCGCGGCATGTCCGGATTGTCGCGCTGCTCGTCGGTCATGGCCATGGCGTCCCGCGCGGCCGCCACCTGCTCCGCCGACAACGCCTTGTCGTACACGCGGACCTCGTCGATCATGCCCTCGACGGAGTACTGGAACTGCCCGAACGTCTTTCCGACCGGCCAGGCCGTCGCCATGGGTGGGCCCTGGCCGACGACCACCGGCTTTTCCTCCGCCAGATCGATGGGTTTGCCCTTTGGCACGGCGGCCCAGCCCGAGGCTCGCCCGTCCATGTAGATCGTCATCCTCCCGGCCTCGGTGTCTATCACGCCGGCAAGGTGCGTCCACTGGAAGCGCTGGAGCCGGTCCTTCTTTGCCTGGGCGACAAGCACGTGCTTTTCGCCGCCAATCATTGCCGCCAGCGCCGGTTTGCCGTCGGGGTCGATGCCCAGGAACCAGCCGTGCCCATCGTCGATCACGTCGCCCTGCTGCACGAGGGCGGTGTAGTTCCACGGATACGCCGCCAGGCACACCCAGGCCTCGAGCGTGAGCTTGTTGGTGACCTTCGGCGCCTTGGCCGCCGGAAGCTCGATCCGCGACGTGTAGCCGTCGAACATCAGCGAGCAGCCGGACACGCCGGCCCGCCAGAGCGCGCCGTGGCCCCGGACATCGCAGGCGGCACCGGTGACGGCCTCGGCGGCGGTCCGGCCCGTGCCTTCGTCAAACGACCAACTGAGCGCCGCGGTCGGCGAGGCCGGGCCTGCATGTGTCGCCCTGGGCTTGACCGCCTTGGCCGGTGCGGACTCGAAGCCCATCAGTTCGAGAGCCGCCTTGCGGTCCGCATCCTCGGCCGACAGAGGCTCGATGCCGCCTTCGGCGAGCCTGGCCTTCGAGACCTTTACCCGCGACGGCTCGCCCCAGCTTTCGATGTCCGGGCAGCCAGGCCGAACCGCGCGAACCACCGTCCGGTCCGGCGCGATGATGAAGTACTCATCGACGCTCTTGGTCTGGTCAGGCAGGTGCTTCACGCCCACGTCGGCGGGGAATTCCGTCATGTACCGCCAGTGGATGACCACGCGCCGCGGGGAAGATTCGATGATGGTCGCGTGAGTGTTGCGGTTGACCTTGTCAGGCCGCTCATTGTCGCTCTGGGTCATGAGCCGCTCGAACGACCACCGCCCCTTGGCGGTCTTCCAACAGGGCAGGTAACTGCTGCCTCGCCAGAAGACAAGTTCCTCCGGCGAGTTGTCGAACTTCACCATCACGTCGGCGTACTCATCCGTCCGGCTGGCCAGGTTCCACGGATCATCGACGTTCTTTCGCGTGTAATAGGCGCCGAAGACGTACTTCGAGGCGATGCCCTTGTCCTTCCACGGGTTGGCCGCGGGATCGGGCTGCTGCCTGTAAACCGGCGATGCCGCCTGCGACACATCGACATCCTTGGGCTTGGGCGGTTTGCGCGCCGCGGGCGGGCCGGCATCGGCCCCGAAGGCCCCGATCACACAGACCGCCAGGACCACGCTTGGGACGCAAGCCATCGCGACACCGATCATTCGGCCGGACATAGTTTTGCTCCTTTATGCGATTTGAAATGCCCAAAGGCGCGTGCAACACGTATAGCACAAAGCTTATCCCCCTGCCGGCCCGTTGGCTAGGAATTATGCGTGCAGACTCGCGGCGGGAAATGTTCGCCGCGTGCCGGCGGCGTATGCAACGGCTCGGCGCCGTCCGGCGCGGCCGGCCATGCTACGAAGTTGCGCCTCTCCCCCGCCCCGCCGACTCAATGAACTCCCCAAGGACTCCCCCAGCCGCAACGATTCCACGGAATGCCCTGGGAACGCCAATCTCCCGACTAGGATATTCGATTGATTCAGGTTACCCCAA
>CAZSBS010000252.1:0-7126 GCA_964605095.1 uncultured Planctomycetaceae bacterium
TCTGCGAGAGAGTTGACAATCTGAAATCTGAAATCTGAAATCTGAAATCTGAAATCTGAAATCTGAAATCTGAAATGATGCACCCCAAGGGCTCCCAAGGGCAAGCCCCCATAAGAAAAGGGGTCCCCGAGGGGATGCCCGCACGGGAAAAACGTGTTTAGTCAACCTGCTCCGAGAGATGCCTCCCTCTCATGACGACACGCCGATAGTCCTGTGCGGCTTTCCTCGAGGCCCTTTTTTTATGGAGGGTTCGGCCTTCTTGTAGCCGGGCGGCGGGAGAAGAAAACGGCGGAACCGGGAACCCCAACGGGGCAGGCCGGGGGTCGATCCCGGCGACAGCCATCGTCCTCGTTCTCGTTCTCGGCTTTTCCTGTTTTTCCCCCTGTTGGCGGTTTCTTGGCTTCCCCGTTTGGATCTTGCTGTTTTTCCGTTTGGTCCTTGTTTGCTATTTGGTGCTTGTCATTTGGTCCTTGTCCGCGAAAATCGGGTACAGACACTCGCGTCCCGGCGCACCGGGACTGCGAAGTCAGTTCCCATTTTCGCGCGTGTTGGCGGTATACTGGCGGGATATGGACCTGTTCAAGGAATCGGAGGCCGCGGCCGTGGCTACCAACGCGCCGCTGGCGGTTCGGATGCGGCCGCGAACGGTCGATGAGATCGTCGGCCAGGATGCTTTCCTGGGTCCGGGCAAGATGCTGCGGCGGATGCTCGAGGCCGACCGGCTCAGCAGCCTGATCTTCCACGGCCCGCCGGGCTGCGGCAAGACGACGCTGGCGTTCGTCATCGCCCAGCAGTGCTCGCATGAGTTCCACATGCTCAACGCCGTCAGGGCGTCGGTCAAGGACATCCGCGAGATCGCCGACGGCGCGCGGGCGCTGCTGGCCTCGACGGGCAGGCGAACCGTCCTGTTCATCGACGAGTTGCACCGATTCAACCGCGCCCAGCAGGACGCCTTGCTCAACGATGTCGAGAACGGCACGCTCGTGCTGATCGGCGCGACGACCGAAAACCCGTTCTTCTCGATCAACTCCCCCCTGCTGAGCCGCTCGACCGTCTTTAAGTTCGAGCCGCTGACGGAAGAGGACATCATCAAGCTGCTTGCCCGCAGCCTGTCCGACAGCGAGCGCGGGCTGGGCAAGTACAAGGTCCATGCCTCCGACGAGGCCCTCGCGCACCTGGCCACAATATCCGACGGCGATGCCCGCCGCGCCCTTACGGCCCTGGAAGTCGGCGTGCGCAGCCAGCGGGCCGCCATCGCCGCCAGGCCCGGCGAGCCGATAGTCTTCGACCTGGCGGCGGCACAGGAGTCCATCCAGGCCAAGGCACTCCAGTACGACGCCGCCGGCGACCAGCACTACGACGCCGCCAGCGCCCTGATAAAGTCCATGCGAGGCAGCGACCCAGACGCGGCCGTGTACTGGCTCGCGCGAATGCTCGAGGCCGGCGAGGACCCGCGATTCATCGCACGGCGGATCGCCATCCTGGCCAGCGAGGACGTCGGCAACGCCGACCCGCGAGCGATTTCCGTCGCCGCCGCCGCGTTCGAAATCACCGAACGAATCGGCATGCCCGAATGCCGGATCACGCTGGCCCAGGCGGTGGTGTACATGGCCTGCGCGCCGAAGTCCAACGCCTCGTACCTGGCCGTGGAGGCCGCGCTGGCGGATGTGCGAAACCAGCGGACCATCCCGGTGCCCAAGCACCTGCGGAACGCCCCTCACCCCGCGATGGCCCAGCAGTACGGGTATTCCAAGGGCTACAAGTACAGCCACGACCATCCCGGCGGGATCAGCCCGGACCAGGACTACCTCGGCGTGGACCGCACATATTACAACCCGACGGATCGCGGCTATGAAAAGCACATCGCCGCCTATCTGGAATGGGCCCGCAGCTTGCGGGAAGGCCCCAAAGACGGTAAGTAACGGATTGCGATGAAAGATCACTTGCGGACCGAGATGAAGGCAGCACTGGCGGCGATGAAGACCGATGACGCGGCCGAGATGAGCCGCGTAGCCTGTGAGTCGCTGCTGACGCTGGACGAATACGCCCGGGCACGGTCGGTAATGCTCTACGCGCCGATTGTCGGCGAGGTCGACTGCCGCCCCATTGCCGTTGCGGGCTGGAAGGACGGCAAGACAGTGCTGCTGCCCCGCGTGACGTGGTCGCCGCGGCACATGGCGGCCGTGCCGGTCCACTCGCTGGAGCAGGAGCTGGTGACCAGCCGAAACGGACTGCGCGAGCCCGACGGCGAGCCGTTGGCGATCGAGGAAATCGACCTGATCGTCGTGCCCGCACTGGCGTACGACCGGCTTGGCAATCGCCTTGGCAGGGGCGGCGGGTTTTACGACCGCTTCCTGGCTCACCCTGGTTTGGCGGCACATACTTGCGGGCTGGCGTTTTCCATACAGGTGGTCGGGAACATTCCCGTCCACCCGAACGACTATCCCGTGAAGGTTCTCGTAACCGACAAGGAAGTGTTGCGGTTTAAGAATGACAAGGCAACGATGAGATCATAAGCCCGAATCTCGAATCTGAAATTTGAGATTCGGTTTTTGCGGCTTGGAGTTCCACGTGAGATACAACTCAAGAAAATACCGCAAAGTTTGGATAATCGCCTCGGCCATCGCGATCGTGGCGGGCATGGTGATCTGGCAGTTCTGGCTGCACGGGCGGCCGGACGACAACGCCCGCGCGGGCGGCCCCGACGCCAACTCGCCGGGGGCTGTCGTGGGCAACGGTTCCGGCGGTGCCGTGCGCCAAGCGGACTCCAACACCCCTGCCGGCCACGGCGCGACCACCGCCCCCGCCAACGTCAATGCCGAAATAACCTTGCTCCAGGGCATCCCAGCCGCGACGGCACTCAAGATGGTCGCCGACGGCGAGAAACTCCTGGCCGAGAGGAAGAAAGCCGAGGGCCGGGCACTGCTGAGCAAGGCTCTGCTGTCCGGGTCGCTGGGCGAAGCGACGGCAAACACCATTCGGACCAAGCTGGAGGCCCTGGCTGATGAGATGATCTTCTCGCGGGAGATATTCGACGGCGACCCGTACACGTTCCAGTACACATTCCTGCCGGGCGAGGTGCTCATCAGGGTCGAGCGCAAGCTCTCCCTTCACGTGCCTTCGCAGATACTGCTGAAGATCAACCGCATGGACAGCGGCAAGAGCATCAGGGCCGGGCAGACGTTCAAGGTCATCAATGGCCCGTTCCACGCCATTGTGGACAAGGGCGATTTCAACATGGACATATACCTCCATCGCGCCGGTTGTGACCCGGCGTTCGTAAAGCGGCTGCGGGTGGGGCTGGGCAAGAACGGATCGACGCCGGTAGGGATGTGGCGCGTGAGGCTTGGCTCCAAGCGCGACCAGGCCCCGTGGTTCCCGCCGCCCAGTGCCGAGGCCCATCGCTCGATTCGCTGGGGCCAGCCGGGCTACCCTCTTGGCAAGATGGGCTACTGGATTGGCCTGGAGGGCACCGACGACGCCACCAGGACGCACGAGGGCTACGGCATCCATGGCACCAACGACCCAGCCAGCATCGGCAAGGCGTCGTCGCTGGGCTGCATTCGCCTGGCCGACGCGGACATAGAATTGGTGTTCTTCCTTCTCTACGAGAAGTGGAGCACCGTTCGAGTAAGGCCGTAGCCATTGGGTTTAGGGGCCGGCCGGGCCTGCCAGGCCGGCAAAGGAGTGCCCGGTTATGAAGCGACGATATGCCGTACTCATCCTGGCATTAGCTGGGTCGCTGGTTTGCCACGCGGCAAGAGCCCAGCAGACCCAGCCCACATCGGGCGGCGGACCCGCCGGAGCCGCGGCGCCGGCGTCGGCCGACCCGCTCAAGGACCCGAACTGCCAGAGACGCTTCGAGGCAGTTTTCGGCCCCGAGGCGATCACGGTCGACATGTCAGCCCCGAAAGCCGACGATGCCGACTTCGCGGAAAAGCTCGCCGCCGCCGCCACCAAAGCCGGCGGCGACACCGGCTTCCAGGTGTACCTCTACGACAAGGTCTGCATCTTCGGCCTGAGGCTGCCCAAAACGCACGCCCTGGTCCGGCAGACTCTTGCGAAGCTCGATTCCCTCGCCCCCAGGCAGCGCCGCTACTGGGAAGACTACCGGCTGGAACTCTGCCGCCAGTTGTATCGTCAGGCCAAATCCACCGACCACGCGACGCTGGGCGAGGACCTGATCGTCGAGTTGATCCTCGTCGGCGACCTGCGGGCCGAGGCCGGCAAATGGGATGAGGCGGTCGAGCTTTACCGGCAGGCCGTCCAGACAGCCTCGGCGCTGAAGTCCAAGCAGAAGGAAGTCGCAGCCGAAAAAATCAACCAGATCAACCGGATGAGAGAAGTCCTGGCCCTTCGCCGACGGCTTGAGCGGAACCCCGGCAACACGACGCTGCGGTTGTCGGTTATCGACGCTTACCTGAGCCTTCTTGACGACCCGGGCGGAGCCGCGGATCTGCTGAATGCGGAGGTCGGCGAGGCGTATCGCACGTACGTTCCCCTCGCGGCCCGCTTGCCGGATGACCTGGCGCCGGGTCCGCTGATGGAGCTTGGCAACTGGTACGAGACGCTCGCCCGCCAGGCCAAGTCGACGGTCCGGCCCACGCTGGTCAGGCGGGCGATTGACTACTACCTCGCCCACATTGCCAAGATCCGGCGGGAGGGCGCCACGGTTTCGGCCGTGCAGGAGGCCATGACGAAGATTAACGCCAGCCTAAAGGAGATCGGCCAGGACAAGCTGCCCGAGAAGGTGTTCTTCCGCGATCCCGTAGTGCAGTACTCCTTCGACAAGGCCGTGAAATGGCTCTGGAACGCCCAGGCCCCCGATGGCTGTTGGATAACCTACAAGACAAGCTATACATACGACTACGGAACTTACAACACATTCCCGACGGCAGCGGCCCTGGCAGCCCTGTTTGGCGCGGGGGCTTCACTCGATGACGCCCGCGCAGTCAAGGCAGTCCGCTGGCTGGAGCCGACAGCCACCACGCAGACCGACGGGGTGGCCTTTCGGTGCCTGGCCTGGCTGGAGGTCCAGAAGCTCAAGCCAGGCCGGGCCGGACAGATACTCGCCAAAGACGTGGCTACCCTGATTCTCGCGACCCGCGACGGCAGTTACGGCGAAACCGTGACAAGCCGGGGCAACACAATGTTCGGCCAGAGTTGGCAGGCGCCGCTCGGAGTCGATGCCGGTCAGCAGAACGGGCTGAAGGTTCAGCGCGGGTACTGGCAGCTTGTCGCCGGCTACTGGGCCGGCCAGCAGAGGGCCGACGGCGGCATGGGCCCCAATTACAAGGGCGATTCCGGGAAGAGGCCCGGCTCGCCGAACACGATCATCGGCACGGGCAGCCTGGCCATTGCCCTGGGCTGGCTTTACGGCCCCGAGGCCGTCAAGAACCCAGGCGCCGCCCAGTGCGAGCCGCTGGCCCGCGCTCTGGGCTGGCTGGACAAGAACTTCACCACGCTGGCCGATCTGCTCCCGGAAGAGAGCCTCGACCGCAAGAAGGCCGATGAACCCCCGGCGCGCATCATCTTCAGCGACGCGACATACATGCTTTCGCGCCTCGGCCTGGCCACCGGGCGCGACAAGCTCGGCCAAGTCAAGTGGTGGACCGACGGCGGCAGGTATCTCGTGGGTTTGCAGAAGCCCGACGGCTCGTGGGGAAACATCGTCGACACCACCCTGGTCGCCCTTTACATGATCAACGGATATAAGTTCGAGCAGGCCAACTTTGGCGAGCTTCCCGCCCTGCTCACCGGCGCCGCCACCAGACCCGCCACAACGCAGGATGCCGGGCCGACGCCCACGGCCCTGGACGAAAGCAAGGCCAGGCAACTGCTGCGAAATAGGGAATCGGCCCTGAAGAGCAGCCTGAGATCCCACCCGGGCAACAGGGCCGCCGCCGAGCAACTCGTCCGCCTGTACGTGGTCGAACTCCAGGAGCCGCAAAAGGCCCTGGAATACGCCGATCAGACCGGCAACTTCCTGGTCAAGAGATTCATCGGCCTGCTCGGCAAGGACATGAGCATCCTGTACCCCAGCGAACTGCTGGGCCTGGCTGACTGGCAGATGGCACTGGCCGACGGCGCACCCGACGCCGGGCGAAAGCTCGCCCGCGCCCGCGCCGTCAACTACTACCGCAACTACCTCGCCAGAAAGCCCGCCATGCCCGCCGAAGCCACCAAGGCCCGGGCCTCCATCGAAGAAGCCCGCAACGCCCTGGAGGCAATGGGCGGATAGTCAGCCTCACGCCTGCTCGATTACCGGCGAGGCGTCGGGGCGGAACGGGTTGGTCCGGATCGCCAGCGAGAACAGGTACGGGTAGTCCGCCTTGAGGTGCCGCATATAGGCCTGCCATTGCAGCACGAGCCGCTGATGCGCCCGGCGAAGGTCGCCGGTCAGGTGATTCAAGTCCGCTTCCGGCAGGTCCACAAAGCCCCCCCGCCGCTCCAGTTCGTCGGCCAGGTGAAAGATCGCCCACAGCATGTCGGTGAACTCCTGGTGCTCCAGCAGATTTCCGTTGCGAAGCAGGTCCATCAGCCCCGGCCGCTTTGCAAGCAGCAGCCGCCTCAACTCGGCAAGGTCGCCGGAGCGGCTGTCCAGAGCGCACGGCCTGGCCGCAAAATGGCGCCGCAGTTCGGCGAAACGCCTGTCATCCCACTTCGCGTCGATGTCCGCCAGCCGGGCGAGGTCCTGGTCGGCCGCGGCGAAGGCCGACAAGCGATGCAGCAGTTCGGTGCCAAGGTCGCTGAAGAACACCCCGATGACCATGTTTAGCTTGCTCAGCATGGACAGCTTCTCGCGGCGGGTCAGCAACTGATGAATGATAAGCGTCACCAGCAGCACCTCGATCGGCACGAAAGCAATGTCGCCTACCAGGTAAATCAAGATGTGGTGAGCGTCGTGGAACAGGACGAAGTGCAGCACGTACAGCAGCGCCGAAAGCACCACCAACACAAGCCCGAAACGAATCTGCCAGATCTTGTCCTTCACGAGCTCGACTCCCGGTGCAGTTATTCAGAATGACGATTCACAGCATGTTAGGCGATGCGCACCAGGAAATCTCTCGGGGGGCGGTTCACCTGCTCGCTGAAGCGAACAGGCCGTGGAATAAAGACCAACGGG
>CAZSBS010000253.1:0-3011 GCA_964605095.1 uncultured Planctomycetaceae bacterium
ATCCTTCTGGACGAAAGCGGGCAGGTAGTCTGGAAGGCTCCTTAGAGCGTACCAAAGACGCCCCTGGGTCCAAAATGCGGCGAATTGCCCCTTAACCGTCTACGGTCACGCTCAGCCAGTTGATTGCCGGGACGTGCCGGAGGTTCACGAGCCCAACACGACCAGCTCCCACATTCGTGACGCTCAGGTTAACTCTACGCCGGATAACCCACAGTCTGGGCGAAGAGCACGCGCTGGTCCGGCCGCAGGTTCAGATCCTTGGTCAGGCCAGGCTTGTCGCAATTGTGGAACCAGGCCGCCAGGCCCTGCGAGGCGGCGAACAGATAGACGTTGCCCGCTATGAGGCCCGTGCCCACGAAATAGTAGGATTTCTGGATCTCCGCGTCCTTCAAGCCCGGCTCCTGAAACTGGGCCTTGGCGAATTTGGCGATGTCTGCCACGTAAATGAGCCTCACCGGGGCCGTAGCGCCACTGCCCCGCCGGCCGCGACCGACCTTCGCGCGAAGGTCACCCTCCACCACGGGAGTCAAACAGTGCTTGACCGCCTCGTAAAGGTACACGCCTTCGGGCAGGGCGACGTAAATATCAATCTCCTGCGAGTTGCTCGCCGAGGCGGCCGTTCTACCTATTCTTCCTCGGGGTTCATTCTCCCGATTCACCCCGAAGGCCGCCCAGAGCAGGTTCGACAGCACCTGCGGGGGCAGTTGCTTGTCGCTGATGGTGCGCGTGGTCTTCCTGTCCAGCAGCGACGCCAGCACGGACTTGCCGCCGTCGGTATTGGGTTTGACCAATGCGATAGGCTCCAGGCGACCTGCGGGGTTCGGGGTCATGGCGCCGGCCGAGGGGAGGTCTTCAGCCAGGCTGGAGGCGGTGGCGACCATCGCGGCGATTGCCGGCACGGCCTTCAAGAGCTCTCTTCGGTTCATATGGTTCTCCTCATCTCTAACTGCACATGATGCAATCGCGGCTTCAACTTCACAAGGACACGCGGTCTGGCTATTCACAAGGGACACAGCCCTCTATGGCAGCGGCAACACGCGGACCTCGATGGCCTTTTCGTCGGCCAAGAGCTTCTTCACCTCGGCCGGGTCCGATTTGCCCTGGTGATATGGGTAGAGGATCTTAGGCTTGAACGCTCGGGCTGCGTCGGCGGCCTCCTTGGGCGGCATCGTGTATGGCAGGTTGATGGGCAGGAAGGCGATGTCGATGTCCTTCAGCGCCTTCATTTCCGGCGTGCCCTCAGTGTCGCCGGCCACGTATACCCGCTTGTCGCCGAAGATCAGGATGTAGCCGTTGTCCTTCCGGTCTTTGGGATGGAATCTAAGCCGGTCCGGCGTGATGTTATAGGCCGGTATGGCCTCGACGGTGATGTCCAGGACCTTTTTGTTCTGGCCGACTTCGATCGTCTCGCCGAAGCCCGCCTTCTTGACTGACGAAGCATTGGCGAAGATGAGCGTCGAATCCTTCTTGATCTGGTCAATGACCTTGGGGTTCAGATGGTCGCCGTGCTCATGGGTGATGAAGATGGCGTCGGCCTTGGGCATTCTGTCCCACTCGGCCTCGCCGGCTGGGTCCACGTAATACTGCTTGCCCTTGAACTCGAAGCGAATGGCCGAGTGGTTAATGGGCTGGATTGTCAAGTTCCCTGCCGATGTCTTTTCCACCGCGACGTTGATATCCGCGGGCGACGAGGGGGTCTGGGTCGTCAGCGACATGGCGGCCATTGCCGCCAAGGTTAGCATGCATGTGTTCATTCTGATTCTCCAGGATGTTCGCCGGCCTGCAGCCATTGCGGGCCTCTTGCGCATTATCCTATCCCGTTGGCAAGCCTCGTGCACATTACAAACATCCGCAACCGACCGGCTCTTGGGCAAGACGCGGGTCTTTCTAAGTGGCGGACCTTTCTGCTCCTCTTCCTGGGCCATGCGCGCCATCGCCGGCCGAAGTACCAGGCCTCGGCCCCCGCTGCCCAGAAGGCGGTTTAGCTCATTCTCCTCACAGAATCGAAAACGGAGAGAATACCCAACCCGAAACCGACTACCGTTAAACCTACTGGCCCATCACTGTCGGATTCGGTATGATGCCACAGCCTCGGCGTGCGCGGCAAACAGCGGTCTCCCCCCTCCGCTCGTTTGCCCCCGCCGAGGCTATATTATTGGTCGCATGAGAGTCCTGCAGGACCGACTAAACAACCCCGGCCCTTGCAGAGGACGGTACCAGGAGCAAGCGAGCATGGCCCAGACATACCGAAGTGAGGATTGCGAACAATACCGCATGGAGTATGACAAGCCGCACCGCGAGTTGGAGGCGCCCGAGCGGGAGATCGCCGTGGTGGACGAGGCCCTGTCGGTCCTGGTGGCCGAGGGCATCCTGCCGCACGCGCGGTACGACCACGAGAAGATGCTCGCCCACCGCAAGGCGGTGCGCCAGATGTTCGAGATTCCCTGGACAGCCATCACGCCTCGGATGCAGCGGCTGCTGTACGCCATCAACGCCATTGTCCGGCCGGCGAACATGATCGCCGCAGGCGTGTTCTGTGGAAACACCTTCATCTCCAATGCTGGGGCAGCAGTCGGACCCGGCGCGTGTTATCAGGCAAAGCAGCTTCTGGGCGTGGAGATCGACCCGGAGAAGGCCGTCCTGGCGGAGCGGAACGTGCGGAAGATCGACCCGACCGGCATAGCCCAGGTACTGGCCGAGGATGCCATCGAAACCGCACGGAGCTTTCCCGAGCCGATCGACCTGTTGTACTTGGACGCCGATGGCACGCCCGAACAGGGCAAGGGCGTCTACCTGACGATTCTCCAGGCCGCCTGGGACCGCATACGCCCGGGTTGCGTGGTGCTCGCACACAACAGCTTCAACTGCGCCAAGCGCCTGGAGCAATACCTGAGCTTTGTCCGCGACCCGGCCAACATGCGTGCCAGCGTCAACGTCCTGCTGGATTGCGAGGGCCTGGAGGTTTCAGTACGCTGAAACCACGACGCTGGCACGTAGCAATCCTGTTCCGC
>CAZSBS010000253.1:3111-7099 GCA_964605095.1 uncultured Planctomycetaceae bacterium
GGGCTGGGTAGAATTGCTCAATAAGCCGTTGGTAGCCGTGGATGCGAGGTCATCCGGGTACCCTTAGCCGACAGAAGCCTCCTTACCAGGTGAGAACATGGAGAGGCAAGCGGTATTTGCATATTGTGCTGCCGTCCTACAGCTTATGTCGCTTGCGGGATGCAGCGAAGCCGTGGCAGACACGAAGATCGTTACGCACCCGGCCCCCAAAGGCGAGACGTTATCCACGGACTTCCAGGTAACCGCGGGAGGAAAGGAACTGGCCGTCTATGCTGCACGTACGCTCGACCCGCCCTTCGCAGACAAGCGGGAGGACCATGGCGGGCCGTACTCGTTCGCAAACTTCGACATGGCCGGGAAGGTTGCCGTGCGGATCGTGGCTAAGAGGTCGCTCCGTAATGTCGTGATCCGACCACAGTCCTACGGCGTCAAGCCCGTACTCGGGGACGACCACACACTGACACTGATACTCGATAGGCCTCGCAAGCTCAGCATCGAGCCGGATGGCAAGAACAGCCCCCTGCTGCTCTTCGCCAATCCCCTTGAGACCGACGTTCCGAAGATGGGCGACCCGAACCTCAAGTTCTTCGGCCCCGGCATGCACAAACCAGGCAAGATCACCCTGGGGAGCGGGCAGACGCTCTACCTGGCCGGTGGAGCCGTGGTCAAAGCCGAAGTCCTCGCGACCGGCAACAGGATCCGCATCTGCGGGCGCGGCATCTTGGACGGGTCGGACTGGGTATGGCGCACGGGGCCGGTGGGCAACCTGATCGCGATCCGCAACAGCACGGACGTCGAGATCAGCGGCATCACGCTGCGCGGCTCGCCGCACTGGACGATCGTGCCCACGGACTGTCGCAAGGTGACGATCCGGAACGTGAAGATCTGCAACTCCCGCGTCCAGAACGACGATGGGATTAACCCCTGCAACTCCCAGGATGTGTTGATCACGGACTGCTTCATTCGCAGCGATGACGACTGCGTGGCGATGAAGGGGCTGGACCTCCGCGGAGCCGGCAGCAACGTGGAGAATATCACCGTCGAGAAGAGCATCCTCTGGTGCGACCGTGCTCGCGTGTTCCTTCTGGGCCACGAAAGCCGGGCCGCGTTCATGCGGAACGTGACGTTGCGGGATCTGGATATCGTGCATTTCTCGATGACCGCTTTCCTGCTGGAGCCGGGCGAGGACATGCGGCTGGAGAACATCACGATCGAGAATGTGCGAATCCATGGCGAAGGGCAGCGAGAACTGGCTCGCCTTCGGCCTGTGGTGAACCAGTACATGCGCAAGAAGACGCCCGGCTTCATCCGCAACGTGCGGTTCAAGGACATCCAGGTGCAGGGAAAGGACGGGTCCTACCTGGTGCAACTGATGGGTGCGGACGACGAGCACGATGTCCAGGATGTGATGTTTGACAACGTGTCGGTTGGGAACGAGAGATTGACGCGAGGATCCAGTCGACTTTACATCGGAAAGTACGTGGATAAGGTACGCTTCGGCAGATAGCCTTCCACGATGCGATGACCCAGCTCCCGGAGAATATGCCGCCGCGGCTTCCGAAGCCATGTTCGGTCTGTTGAGCCGCGGATAGAAGTTGAACCGCTGCCACGCAGGAAGCCACTGCGAAGATTCCGTCTTGACACGGCGACGTTTCTCCCAGAAGGTCATGTGGCACCAGGCAGAGGTAGCCGGCCCCGCCTGCGGCGCATAGTGATTGAGCCGTCAAGGTGGCCGAAGTTTGCGGCGCTCACGAATTATCATGACTGACAAAGAATTGGAAGAGGTGCATTCAGATGAACAGCCCTATTTCGAGAGCATTGGCGTTTGTCGTTCTTGTTGTCCTGCCAAAAGCCTCATGGGCTGCTGCGGGAAGACCCGTGTTGTGGTGGAGTTTTGACGGGCAGACCGCCGGTGCGGTCAGAGACGCTGCCGGCGATACCGTCGATGCCATCGAGGGCAGCGCCAAATACATGCCCGGCCCTTGCGGATCAGCCCTCAAGCCCGACGGCTATACGACCTGTATTGAGCGCAAGGCCGCCAAGGCGCCGTCGCTGGATTCCGCCTTTACCGCCGAGGCGTGGGTCGCGCACGCGGCGTACCCCTGGAACTGGTGCCCGGTGATCGCCCAACAGGATACCGAGAAAAAGGGCTATCGCTTGGCGGTTGGCCCCAACGGGGATTTCTCGCTCGAGCTGGCCGTCGGCGGCAAGTGGCAGAAATGCGTCTCCGAGAAGAATCTCCTGCCGCTACGCGAGTGGACACATATCGCGGGAACGTATGATCCCGAAAACGGGATCACGCTCTTCGCCAATGGCAAAGAAGCCGGCCGGCTTGATGTCAAGGGAAAGCCCGATTGGGCGCCGGAGGCGAACATCCGAGCCCTGATGAATTATGAGAAAATCAAGCCCTCCAACATCCACCGCCCTTTCGGCACACTGCCGGGCTGGTTCAGCATCGACGGGCTTGTCGACGAGATCAAGCTCTACGACACCGCGCTGTCGGCCGAGCGGATCAAAGAAGATGCCTCGCCGAAGGGCAAGCTCGCGACCCCGGCGCTGCCGCTGCGAAAAATGCCCCACGGCCCCGAAGGCCCGGGATGTTTCGGCGCTTATTACTGCAACCTGAAGTACTACGAGGAATGGGACAATCTCTGGGCCGTCGACGAGCATCCCGATATTGTCGTCCGGTTCGACCAGTCGGCGACTCGGGTCGTCTTCTGGCGGGGAACCCGGTTCTCGCCGGCATGGGTTTCGGAGAACGGGCTTTGGATGGCCGACCAGAGCGTCGAGACATGGAACAAGACCCAGGGCTGCTACGAGCACATGCAGGACCGCCGCTGCCGCTACTCGCACGTCCGCATCATCGAGAGCAACGACGCCCGCGTGGTGGTCCACTGGCGGTACGCCCTGGTCAGCGCCCATGACGAACTCGCGGCGGAGGATGAGAAGACCACCCGTGCGTGCTGGATCGACGAGTACTATCACATCTATCCCGACCAGATGGGCATCCGCAAGCCGACCTGGAAGACGGGGACTCTCCCCCGGCCCATCCAGTTCCAGGAATCGCTGCCCTTTACCGATTCCGGCCAGCTCCAGGGCGACGTGATCAACAAGGATTTCGCCACGGTCGCCAACTTCAAAGGCCAGACGGAGACCCTCTCGTTCGTTGCGAACCCCACCAAACGCGAGATGCCCGCCGACCTGACCGTCCAGCGGTACAATTTCCGCTCGAAGAACCGCCCGTCGATCATCTTCGAGCCGGGCAACAGGATGGGCCGAGCCGTGGACCGGGAAATGCCCGCCAAGGGGCTCGCCGTCCCCGGGTCCTGCAATCACTGGCCGGTCGGCCAGGCTGCCTGCGACGGCAGAACCGCCCAGGCGCCGGATCGCCCGACGCACTTCCTGGGTTTTCCGATCTCCAGTCCACCGGTGCATGAGAAGGACGGGCGCTCCTGGTGGAACGGCCTGTACAGCATGACGGAAATGGACATTGACGCCCTCGTCTTCGCAGGCAAGAGTTGGGCCTACGCCCCGCAGGTGGCGCTCAAGTCAAAGGGGTTCCGGTGCCATGGCTACGACCTTGCCGAGCGGGCCTACCAGCTTACGAAGGACAATCCGTCCGCTGACGGAATACTGGAGCTGACACTCGATGCATCCGAGGACTCGCCGGTGTTCAACCCGGCGTTTGTCGTGAGAGACTGGCATCCCCGGTCGCTGAATCTGAAGCTCAACGGCAGGCAGGTGTCCCGTGGCGGCGATTTCCGCATCGGAGCGCGGCCCACAATTCAAGGCGAAGACGTGATTATCTGGATCAGGACGAGATCGACCAAACCGCTGACGATCGAATTGAGCGCCGAACAGGCCGGCGCTCGGTGAGCGGAGTTCCCATCACCTCTGTCGGACCGCAAGCTTAGATATCAAGCTTCAGGATCGCCATGAAATACATCCTTGCACTGGATCAGGGCACCACGAGTTCCCGTGCCATCGT
>CAZSBS010000254.1:0-7095 GCA_964605095.1 uncultured Planctomycetaceae bacterium
TATTCCGCCATTTTGCCCCAAGGGCCTCCAGCGGGTAGCTGCTCAGGCCTCGGGCCAGGACCACGTCCGCCAGCGGCGACCTCTTGGGCAGTTCGATCGAGCCGATCACCACCGGCTTTTCCGGGGCGGGCATCGCGGCGATCAACCTCTCGATACCGACGCTATCCATCGGCGTGGGCGGCTCGATGGGCCCGATGGGTCTCCGCGGCCCGCCCAGGTCGGTCGGCGTGGTCGGCAACGTGGACATAGCCCGCTGATCGCCAAGCCGCCCAACCCATGCCGGCACCGGCGGTATCGACTTGGGAGCCTCGCTGCCGGAGTACATTTCCCCGATGGCTGCGGCCGAGGCCAGGAGCTTCGCATCCGCCGCCGTCGGCGAGACCAGCACCGTCTTGCCCGCCGGCGCGATGAAGATCGGCAGTTTGGTCGGCGACGACAACAGCCAGTGCCAACTCGCCAGCACCAGTGCCAACAGGCAGACCGCCAGCACCAGTTTTTCGACATGCCGTTCGATGATCTTGATATTCTCTGCCCTGGCCATTCACCGGCCTCCTCGCATAGACTTCTGCCCAGCAGAAACGCTCGCGGTTTGTTTAGTTGCCGACCTTGCCATACTGCACAGCCAACGAGGCCGGCATCAGATCGCGGATCCAATCGGCCAGCAGGAGCATCTCGCCGTCGATCTGGACTCTCATAACCGGCTCGGTGCCGTAGTAGTACCCTTCCTTGGCCGTCGGTGGGACCTCGGAGAGGGCTATGTTGGTAACGGTATGGTAGTTCTGCATTTCCAGTGCGCCGGTCAGCCGGCGGACGTGCCTGGTCGGCATGATCACGGTGAACCTGTATGGCACGACCGCATATTGGGGGCACGACTCCCGTTGCGTCAGCGACGGTCGGGCGGAAATGGTTCTCTGGGTGGTAAAGGACACGGTGATCTTGATGCTCTCCAGGCGTTTTACCACGCTGTTCAGGACGGAGGGCTTTTGCTTGGGGTTCTCCGCCTGCTGTTCGGCAATCCACTGCCGATTGGTCTCGATGATCGCCCGAATGATCTCGTCGGTCAGCCACAGGTTCACCTGGGCCTCCCAGAGCTTCTCTGCCGTGGTGGTCGTCTCGAATTTAAAGACCGGGTCCAGGGCGGACGGGGCGATGTAGATCAGCCCCTGCTCGGCCTTGTGGAGCTTGACGCTCTGGGTGGCCTTCTCGGTGGCGACCGCCGGGTCCTTGAACTTTTCGGCGAGATTGTCGCGCTCGACCTGGATCTCCTCATTCGTGGGCGGGGCGGTCGGCCAGAGCCCGTTGCGCTGGGGGGCGACCATCTGGTTGAGGATCTCCGTATACCGCTTTATGCAGATGTAGTACAGCCCAAGTTCGTTGTACTGCTGCTGGTTGAAGGGGAACGCCGGGATTTCGTCGACCGTTCTGCCGGGCGGCTTGAGCTTCATTACGGGCAGATTCTCACGGTTGAACTTCAGGCACGCCTGAAGGTCCGCCTTGTTGGCCTCGTTCAAATGGCGGATTCTCGCCTTCATGGCCTCGACGGCGTTGGGATCGGCCTTCAGCGGCTGGGCGTACAACCCCTTCAACTGGGAAGACACCGAGGTGCGGCTCTTGAGGGTCTTGCCGATGTCGCTGCTGAGGTAGTAGAAGGCCGCCACGCCGCCGCCGAGAACCGCCACGGCGGCGAGGATCACATAGAACAGATTCTCACGTACGAACCGCATACGCGTTTTCTCCCACGCACCGGCCAGGGCGCTACTGGGCCGGTTTCTCCGGTTTCAGTTGTTGGTTAACGTCGGCGCCGCAGACCCAGCCGGCGCCGAGGCTCTTTCCGCCCGCGTCAGATGCCTTCACGCGATACCACGGAACTGTCATCTTGATGCGGATTTCCTCGACGGCCAGCTTCGTCCCGGCAGGCAGCTTGGCAATCCGCCTAACGTCGGCCACGGCGTCGGATGTGTCAAAGTCCGGGAACATCTCCGCGTCCTTGCCCAGCACGTACTGGTTCTTGCCCGCCCCGATCTTGACGTCGTCCAGGACGACGCCTTCATTGGGAACCTCGACGAACCAGACGATCTTGAACTGGGTGTCGTTGGCGGAGTCCTCGTCGGGCATGAGCGGGTCGGGCCTGATCAGGCCCGCCGGACCCGCCGGACCCACGCCACCCACCCTTGTCACGCCGATGGCGGGGGCATTGGGCAGCAACTCCACGCGTTCGCCCGACACCCTGATGGCGCTGAACCACCGGGAGTATTCCTTGCTGTACTGTCGGAGTTCCGCCACCATCGTGTTGGCGTTGGCCTGCTCGCGGGGGGTCCGGGCGCCAAGCGTCACCTTGAAGCCGCGCTTGCCCGTCGCAGCCTTGACGGCCTCCGTGGACACGCATCCGGCCGCGATGGCCGCGCCGCCGATGTCCGCAAAGTAGGCCGCGTCCATGGCCTCGACGATGATTACTTTGCGTTCCTTGCGCGGCTTGGCCTTGAAGGCCTCGATCTTCTGGATGCGATCTAGCAGCATCAGCCTCATCACCTGGAGCTTCAGCGCATTGCCCTCCATCGCCTGGAGGCTGTTGGCGTCCAGGGCGGCGCTGTTGGCATCCAGCTTGACCTGCCCCATCAGCGACTTGCCGAATGCCTTGAGCCCGGCGGGGCTGGCGGTCTGGAACCGGTTGCGGAAGCCGCGAAGCTCTTGCCCGTCCAGCAGTATCGAGGCCGCCTCATCAATCCGGTTGGGGTCGGACAGGCCCCGCCCGGCGAGGATCTGATCCTGCACGGCCGGGTTGATGTACTCCTGGTACTCAAGCAGCCTGGCGTAGTTCATCAGCATGGGCTGGTCGGGCGTGACGGACTTTACAGACTCCTCAATGACCGCCATCATCGACGGCCAGAAGTTGCGGTAGCCCAGAAGGGCCGCACGCTGCCTCATGGCCTGCTCTTGCCTGATATCCTGGCCCAAGACGTCCCGCCACTGCTTCATGGTGGCTTCGACCTTGCCGATAGTCGCCCTGGCCGCGGCGAGGTTTTTCTGGTTTCGCAGGGCGGCGCTGTCGCTGTTGGCGCGGTAGCCGGGGCAGAACATCGCCGCCAGCAGCACCACCGCGGCGCCCACGAAATACGGGCGTTTCTTCTTCCACAGCCTGAACCGGACGATTTCCTCGGGCAGCAGGTTGGTGTTGACCCGTTGCTTGCCCATGCCCTGGATAGCCAGGCCGTAAGAGACAGCCAGCGCGGGCACGTTCTCATGGAAGGCCGGTGCGTTGACGGACGCCGAGAGCATCAGCTTGTTGAACGCGTCGACGCGGGTGACGTTGACGTTGACGTTCTGCTCGATGAACTTCTGGAGCCCCGGCAGGCGGAAGCCGTTGCCCAGGCCCACAAGCTTCTTGAAGCGGGTTTCGCGGTGCAGCGAGGTGTAGAAGCCGATGGATCGCTGGATTTCCTGGACCAGGTCGGCAAAGACCGGGCGCATTGCCTGGAATATCTGGCGGGCGTACTTGCTCGACGCGGCTGCGAGCTTGAGTTCCTCGGCCTTGTCGAAGGAAAGCTTGAAGGTCCGGACAAGGGCCTCGGTGAAGTTGTTCCCGCCGATCTGGATGGTGCGGGTCCAGAGCCGGCCCTTGTCGGCGATGACGAGGTCCGTCTTGTCGGCGCCGACATCGGCGAGGATCGTCGCGCCGTCGCCGTCAAACTGCTCGTCGTGCATCATGAAGTTGTAGAGCGACAGCGGCGCCACCTGCACGATGTCCACGGGCAGGGCCACCTCGTTGAAGTGGTGGAGCATCTCGGCCACGTCGGACCGCTTCATCGCGAATATGCCGACTTCCACGTCGGGGCTGTCGGGGTCGCGGAAAGTCTGGTATCGCCAGATGACCTCGTTGATCGGGAACGGTATCTGCTGCTCGGCCTCGAAACGGACGATGTCGGGGATACGCTTGGGCTCGACGGGCGGCAGCTTGACGAACCGGCTGAAGCTTGCCTGGCCCGGCACGGAAATGACCACCTGGCTGCCGACGATGCTGTGGCTTGCCAGGAACCTCTGCAGGGCGTCCCGGATAAGCTGGTCCCTGTCGACGTCAGGTTCCGAGAGGATGCGGGCGTGCGGGAGGACCTCGAACTCCTCGACCTCAAGCTGTCCCCCGACATCGCGCAGCTTGAGGGCCTTGAGGGCGCACTGCCCTATGTCGATGCCCCAGACGGTTTGTGCTCTGGCCATGCTAACTCCTCGGCTCGCGGCGCCAGGGCCACGGCCCATCGCCTCGACTCGACACTACGCCTGCCCGCAAAACCTGCTCTCGGCCCGGTGGTTCAACTCTCGGGCCTGCCACGCACCGCCCGCGGGCAGGCGGTATGATATACACTTTGTCCCCGACGGGCAACACCGCGTCAAGCGATTATCCGTCGGGCCGCGCCAAAACGCCTTGGCGCCACAGTGTTCATCGCCGGATGTTACAGCGATTACGACCAGATGCAACTGCGAAAGAAAAACGCTCGACGGCCTTGGCGTGCCCAGCCATCGCACGCTGCTGGCTGGGCACCATCGCGACGTCGCCGCGGTCCTCGGCGATTTCGCCCGCCGCCTCGAACTGCCGCAGCAGCCGGCCGGAAAATAAAATAACACCCATGCCGGGGCAATCCGCGACGAACAGCCCGCTCAACTTCTCGGGCCGGCCATAATAAAAGCACGCGGGCTCGCCGCGGTCAAGGGCAATGTCCCGACAGCGCAAAACCTTTCGCCGATCGGGCGAAGCCGATGCAGGCCGACGCGGCCTGGCGAAGCCGCAGGCAGGTGCTTCCATCCCGGCCGGGATGGTGATAGACTTACTTTCGGCCGGGAATGGCCTTGGGATAGGGCTGGCATGCCGAAGAGGAATCTCATCTGGATCGCGGTGATCGTCGGAGCGGGCGTGGCGACGGTGCTGTTGACTCGCACGTCCCCGCAGCCTGACGACCCGGACATGGTGCGACTTGGACCCGTCGCGCGGGCCCAGCGTGTGCTGCGCCAGTATTCCTACCTGTCGCCGACGGAGGCCCAGTTGCAGCAGGGGGCCGTGCGGGGCATGGTCGAGACTCTCGACGAGTACTCCAGCTACATTCCGCCGGAGCGGGTCAAGAGTTTCCGCGCCCGGCTCAACGGGCGGATGATCTGCACGGGGCTTGTTTTGGCGGGGGAGGGCGACGGCCCGGCGGAGGTCGTCGGCTCGCTGCCCGGCTCGCCGGCCCACGAGGCGGGCATCGCACCCGGCGGGCGGGTTGTCGCCCTCGACGGCAACGACGTTACCGGCACAGCCCCCGCTGAAATTCGCAGGCTGCTGGAAGCCCCCGATCGAAAAGCAGTCGAGGTGACCATTGCCGACGCGAACGCCCAGGCGCACAGCTACAAGTTGCATCGCCGGCCGCTGGTGGTCGAGAGCGTCGCGGGCCTTCGCCGCCCGGCCAATGGGCAATGGGAGTATTTCCTCGACGCCCAGCGCGACCTGGCGTGTTTGCGCGTCCGGGAGTTTCTGCCGGCCACGGCCGGGCGGATACAACAAGACCTGCGCGAGTTGCCGGGGCTTGCGGGGCTCGTGCTGGACCTGCGGGACAATCCCGGCGGGCAACTCGAGTCCGGCTTCGCGGTGGCTAATCTCTTCCTGCGCAGCGGGGCGATTTTCACGCAGGTCGGCGTCCATGGCGAGCGGCAGATTTACAACGCGCGGGCCGAGGGCACCTGGCCGGATGTGCCGATCGTGGTCCTTATCAATGATCGCACGGCCTCGGCGGCGGAGATCGTGGCCGGGGCGCTTCAACTGCGCGGTCGGGCGGTGCTGGTCGGTGGGCGGACTCGTGGCAAGGGCCTGGTCCAGAGCATGATCGACCTGCCGAACAACATGGGCCTGGCCAACGTGACGACGGGCGAGTTCTTCATCGGCAAGGATGTGCCCGTGCAGCGGCGACCTGGCGCGGCTACATGGGGCATCGAGCCGGACGTGCCGCTTGCCCTGGCCGCCGCCGACGAGCGGGCCAGGCGGCGGTATTGGCTTGGCGTGGATGTCGTGGGCACAGGTGCCGCCCGGACCGGCGACGATGTCCAGACCACCGCGCCGGCGACGGCGACGGCGACGCGCCCGGCCAGGCCGGTCTGCCAGGCGATGTCCGCCGACGCCCAGTTCGCCGCTGCGGTCGGACTGTTGGAATCGCCCGAGCGGATGCGGGAAATACTCTCCCGCCCGGCCAGCATGCCGGCAACATCCCCCGCCGACGCCAAGGAAGACAAGCAAAATGAGTGAGCCGACGCTGGTCCTTGGAATCGAGTCGAGCTGCGACGAGACGAGTTGTGCCGTTGTCGCCGACGGGCTCAGCGTGCTGAGCAACGTCGTCGCCAGCCAGATCGATCTGCACGCCCGCTTCGGCGGGGTCGTGCCGGAAATAGCCTCCCGGGCGCACATCGAGGCCGTCAATACCGTCTTCGCCCAGGCGCTGGCCGAGGCGTCCGTCGCCCCGGGCGACATCGCCGCCGTGGCTGTCACGTGCCAGCCCGGACTCATCGGCTCGCTGCTGGTGGGCCTCATGGCCGCCAAGACCGTCGCGTGGGTATGGGATGTCCCGCTCATAGGCGTCAACCACGTCTACGCTCACGCATACGCGGCCGCCCTGGACGCCGAGCCCGTCGAGTACCCCGCCGCGGCGCTTATCTGCTCCGGCGGGCACACCGCCCTGTACCGCTGCCAGTCGCCCATGGACATGGAACTGCTGGGCAGCACGATCGACGATGCCGCCGGCGAGGCGTTCGACAAGGTCGCCGGCATCCTGGGCCTGGGCTATCCCGGCGGCCCGGCCATCGACAAGGCCGCGCGAGGCGGCAATCCTGAGGCCATGCGCTTTCCCCGGTCGCTGCTGGCGGGTGATTCGCTGGACTTTTCTTTCAGCGGGATAAAGACGGCCGTGCTTTACCACGTCAACGGCGTGCCCGGCGCCCGCGTCGCCAGGCCGGACGACGAAGCAGACGCGGGCATCCCGCGGCACAGCCGTCGCCGCTGTGGCCCCGCCCGGCAGCGTCTACGCAGCCAGCCCAACGCCGGACGAGGCATCGGGAACTTCACACCGGCGGAACTGGCCG
>CAZSBS010000255.1:0-6967 GCA_964605095.1 uncultured Planctomycetaceae bacterium
TGTTGAGGGAATCGCCGCCGGGCAGCGGTTCGTAGCGGGCCGGGTCCTCTCCGCCCTCGCCGGTGTTGCTCATTCCGCCAAGGCGGTTCATGGCCAGGGCCATCGTCTCGTGTGTTTCCTTGCTGATGGAACCGTGCGACATCGCGCCGGTGCAGAACCGCTTGACGATCTCGCTGGCCGGCTCGACCTCCTCGATCGGCACGGGCTCGCCTGCGGGCTTGAAGTCGAAGAGCCCGCGCAGCGTGCAGAGCTTGCGGCTCTGGTCGTTCACGGCGGCGGCGAAGTCGTCGTACGCCTTCCGGTCGTTCTTGATGGCCGCGTGCTGGAGCCGCGAGATGGTGGTGGGGTTCCACAGGTGGCTCTCGCCCTCTTGGCGGAACTGGTACTCGCCGCCGAACTCGAGCTCCAGCCCCAGGCGTTCCTGGAACTGCGGGTCGAAACCCGCCTTGTGGCGAGCCAGGGCCTCGCGGGCGATCTCGTCGAGCCCGATGCCGGCAATCCTCGACGGCGTGCCGGTGAAGTACTTGTCCACGACCTGGTGATTGAGCCCGATGGCCTCGAAGAGCTGGGCTCCGTGGTAGCTGCGAAGCGTGGAGATGCCCATCTTCGAGATGGTCTTGAGAATGCCCTTCTTTATGGCCGCGATGTAGTTGTCGGCCAGCGAGCCGAGTTCCATCTCCGCCGGCAGGTCGCCCCGCCCGCGGAGGTCCTCGAGGATCTCGAAGGCCAGGTACGGGTTGACGGCGTTTGCGCCGTGCCCGCACAGCAGGCAGAAGTGCATGACCTCGCGCGGCTCGCCGCTCTCGACGACGATCCCCGCCTGCCCGCGCAGGCCGCGCTCGAGCATTCCGTGATGGATTGCCCCGACCGCCAGCAGCATGGGGATTGCGGCGCGGGCCTCACATACGTCACGGTCGGAGATTATCAGCAGCGACGCGTCGTTGCGCACGGCCCGCTCGGCCTCGTCGACAAGCTCGTCGAGCCCGCGGGCCAGAGCCTGGCCCGGGTCGTCGGTCGCGGCATCGAACAGGGCGGCAACGGCGGCGACGCGGAAGTCTGGGCGGTCGCAGTTCCGCAGGCGCTGCATGTCCTCGTTGGCCAGGATCGGGTGGGGCAGCTTGAGCATGCGGCAGTGCTCGGGCGTCTCGTCCAGCAGGTTGCCCGACCTGCCGGTGTAGGACATCAGGCTCATCACCAGCTCTTCGCGGTAGGGGTCGATCGGCGGGTTGGTGACCTGTGCGAACATCTGCTTGAAGTAGTTGTAGAGCAGCTTGGGCTTGTCGCTCAGCACGGCTAGGGCGGCGTCGTTGCCCATCGAGCCGATAGGCTCCTGCCCGTCTCGGGCCATTGGCACGAGTATGGCGTGCAGGTCCTCCCGCGTGTAGCCGAAGGATCGCAGGCGGCGGTAGAGCGTCTCGGGGTTCGCCTCGGGCGGCTCGGGCGTGCTGAACAAGCCGCGAAGCTCGATGCGGTTCTGGCTCAGCCACCGGCGGTAGGGCTTCTGGCGGGCGATCTTGCTCTTGATCTCGTTGTCGGTGACGATCCGCTGCTCGACGGTGTCCACCATGAACATCAGGCCGGGCTGAAGCCGGCCTTTCTGCTGAATCTGATCGGGCGGCAGGTCGACCACGCCGACCTCGCTGCCCAGGACGACCAGCCCGTCGTTGGTCACGACGTACCTTGCGGGCCGCAGACCGTTGCGGTCGAGGGTGCCTCCGATGGTCTGCCCGTCGGTGAAGACCATGGCGGCCGGGCCGTCCCAGGGCTCCTGAATGGTCGTGTGGTACTCGTAGAACGCCCGCTTGTCGATGGAGATGTGATACCTGGCGCCGAATGCCTCGGGTATGAGCATCGTCATAGCGTGGGGCAGGCTTCGCCCGCCTTGGACGAGCAGTTCGAGCGTGGCGTCGAAGCAGGCCGAGTCGCTGGCGGCAGGGCTGAGCACCGGCAGCAGGTCGGCGATGTCTTTGCCGAACAGCGGGCTGGACATGATCTTCTCGCGGGCCCTCATGCGGTTGCGGTTGCCGCTGAGGGTGTTGATCTCGCCGTTGTGGGCGATGTACCGGAACGGCTGGGCGAGCTTCCAGTTTGGCATCGTGTTGGTGCTGTATCGCTGGTGAACGACCGCCAGTGCGGAGATCATGCGTTCATCGGCCAGGTCCGGATAGTACGAGAACAACTGGTGGGCCATGAACATGCCCTTGTAGACCATGGTCCTGGCGGACATCGAGCAGATGTAGAAATCATCCGCGGGCGAGCCGATCTGCTCGCGGATGAGCCTTTCGCTGCGCCTGCGTGCCATGTAGAGCTTTCGCTCCAACTCGTCGCCGGGAATTCCCGCGGCGTCGATGAACGCCTGTCTCACCTTCGGCTCGGCCGAGATCGCCAACTCGCCCAGGTCGCGCGTGTCGCCCGGCACGTCGCGCCAGCCTATCATCCGCATGCCGTAGTGCTCGACGGCCTTGGCCAGCAGGCCCTCGCAGGCGGAGGCGAGCTTCTTGTCCTTGGGCGCAAAGACCATCGCCGCGCCGTACTCGCCCGCAGCCGGAAGCGAGAAGCCAAGCTTGCCGACCAGCTCGCAGAGCAGTTCGTGGGGAATCTGAAGGAGTATCCCCGCGCCGTCGCCGGTGACGTCGTCGCTGCCGGCGGCGCCGCGGTGGTGCAGGTTCAGGATAACCTGCTTGGCGCAGTCGACGATCTTCCGTTCGCGCCGGCCGGAGATGTTGACAACCGCTCCGATCCCGCACGCGTCATGTTCAAATTGTGGATCGTACAGACCGCATGGCGTTAATTGCACAGGCATGTTTCCTTACTGTATTCCATTCTATATTCTGCTGGCCGGCAAATAAACCGGGTCGGCTAATACGGGCCATAAATACCTCTTATCACCTGGGCGGGGCGGGTCAAGCAACCGGCACAAGTGCCGTTAACAACAGTATTTGTCGCCTAATTTGCTTAGGCGCCGCCCAGCCGCCGCAGCGTCGGCGCGTTAATCCTGCCGGCCCGGGCG
The DNA here is from genome assembly GCA_964605095.1 of uncultured Planctomycetaceae bacterium. Classification (GTDB taxonomy): domain Bacteria; phylum Planctomycetota; class Phycisphaerae; order SM23-33; family SM23-33; genus JAUWQU01. The sequence goes on from CAZSBS010000255.1 coordinate 3,011, forward strand.
GCGGATTGCCGATGAGAATTGCGGCTCATTGGGGCAAACCCAACGCCGACAGGCGGCGTAGTATACGGCATGGTCCGCGGCCGTGGAAACATGGACAGTAAGTTGTGGCCGATGGGAAAGCTGGTTTGAGCCTTGCAGGCGCGACATCGGCGCCGGGCGGACCGTTGCCTTGGCTCGAATAATTGCAGGAGTGCAGGTCATGAATCGAGTGTGGAAGATAGTGCCCCTGACGGTAGCGTTGTTGTTTGCCGGATTCGTCGTTTGGTACGGCCCCGCTCTGATGGGGCGTGCGGCGTACGCCGTGGCCTCCGGTGAGAGCCGTGCGGCGAGGGAAGCCCTGGCGGACCTCAGCAAGCACGATTCGATGAGCCCGCTGTTTCGGGCTGTGGACAAGGCGATCAGGCCGGCCGTGGTCGTCGTGTACGTCAAGCAGAAGGTCGAGGTCCAGTCCCAGGATACGGAAGAGCTCTTCCGCCGGTTCTTCGGCGATAATCCCCAGTTCCGTATGAGGCCGAGGCCAGGCGTGCCCAACAACACGCCCAATCGCGAGTATTTCTCGCGCGGGCTTGGCAGTGGCGTGATAGTCGACGCCGAAAAGGGGTACATCCTGACCAACTGGCACGTGGTGGACCACGCCGACGAGGTGGAGGTAGTCACGCATGACAACCGCCGCCTTTCGGCTGAGTGGGTCCGCACCGACGAGGCGACTGACTTGGCGGTAATCAAGGTCAAGCCGGAGCGGCTGATCGACGCCCCGCTGGGCGACAGCGACAAGATGGAAGTCGGCGACTTGGTTCTGGCGTTTGGGGCGCCCGAGGGCCTCAGCCAGAGCGTCACGGCGGGGATAATCTCGGCCAAGGGTCGGACCACAAGTCGCGGCGACGCATCGTATCAGAATTTCATTCAGACGGACGCGGCGATCAATCACGGCAACTCCGGCGGGCCCCTGGTGAACATGCGGGGCGAGGTGATCGGCATCAACTCGGCGATCGTCTCGCGGACGGGCGTCAACGAGGGCATCGGCCTGACCGTGCCGTCTAACATGGTCCGAAACGTGATGAAACAGTTGATCGAGAAGGGCAAGGTGACTCGTGGCTACTTGGGAGTGAGGATACAGGACGTCGATGAGAAGCTCGCCAAGAGCTTCAAGCTGCCGGGCACCGAGGGTACGTTGGTCAGCCAGGTCGCTGACGACACCCCGGCTGCAAGGGCCGGACTGAAGGTCGGCGACTTCATCATTGCCGTCGACGGCAAATCCGTCAAGAACACCAACGAACTGCGCAACATCGTGGCCCATCTCGATCCGACCAAGTCGTATCCGTTGAAGGTCTACCGCGACGGCAAGGAGATCATCGTCAAGGTGACTCTGGGCGAACAGCCCGCGGACATGGCGGGGGCTTTCGGCGATGAATCGCCCGGCGGCGCCGAAGGCCCGCGGACCGCCAAGGCGGCCAGTGCGGCCAGGTTCGGCCTGAAGGTCGCGGCACTGGATAACGAAACGCGTCAGCAACTCGGCTACAAGAGCGACGCCAAGGGAGTGGTCATCACCGAGGTTGCCCCGTCCAGCGATGCCGCCGACCAGGCCCTCCAGGCCGGAATGGTGATCACCAATGTCCAGGGCAAGCCCATCGACAGTCCCGCGGCGTTCGACAAGGCCATCTCCGCCCCCGACGCCGATAGCGGCGCGCGCCTGCTGGTGATGGACAAGTCCGGCGGCAAGCGGTTCGTGTTCATCACGCCGGCCAAGAGCGAGAAACCCCAGGAGAAGTGACGGCCTTTGCCCCAGCGCGGGCTGCGCCCAAGAACCGATTGCGGATTGCGGATTGCCGTGATCGGTGCCAATTGATCCCAGGGAAAGGCAGATATCGCTGACGATACAGAGGATTGATAAAGAGACTTCAGCGATGATAAACGCGGATGAACGCTGATAAGAGGCTTCTAATTCTTATCTGTGTTTATCCGCGTTTATCGTTGCTAACCCGCTTTTGCTCTTGTTCTTTTTTCTTTGCGAATTTGCGTCTCTGCAGTTAATCCGCAATCCGCAATCCGCAATCGGATCAGTCCTCGTCGCCGACTTCCAGCACGGCCATGAAGGCCTTCTGCGGGATCTCGACGTTGCCGATCATCTTCATCCGCTTCTTGCCCTCTTTCTGCTTCTCCAGCAGCTTGCGTTTTCGCGTGACGTCGCCGCCGTAGCACTTGGCCAGAACATTCTTGCGGACGGCCTTGATCGTCTCTCGTGCGATGACCTTCGTGCCGATGGACGCCTGGAGCGGAATCTCAAACTGGTGCCGCGATATCTCCCGCCGAAGGCGGATCAACAGCCGGCGCCCGCGGCTATCCGCCTTGGACTTGTGAAGGATCACCGAAAGCGCATCGACCTGCTGGCCGTTGACGAGAATGTCCAGCTTGACAAGGTCGTCGGCCCTGTAGCCGACGATCTCGTAGTCCATCGAGCCATAGCCGCGAGTGGCGCTCTTGAGCTTGTCGTAAAAGTCGTAGATGATCTCCGCCAGCGGCAGCTTGTAGGTCAATATCACGCGGTCGCTGGAGAGGTACTCGGTCTTTACGTACTCGCCCCGGCGGTCCTCGGCGAGTTGCATTACCCCGCCGATGGCGTCGGCTGGGATGATGAGGGCCACGCTGACGATCGGCTCGCGGATCTCCTGGATGAAGTTCGGCGCCGGCAGTTCGCCGGCTGAGTCCACCTCGACGACCTCGTTCTTGGTCGTCAGCACCTGGTATGGCACGGTCGGCGCGGTCTGGACCACCTCAATGCCGTGCTCGCGCTCGAGCCGCTCCTGGACGATCTCCATGTGCAGCATGCCCAGGAAACCGCAGCGGAACCCGAAGCCCAGCGCCTCGGCGCTGATTGCCTGGAACGTCAGGGCCGAGTCGTTGAGCTGGAGCTTCTCCAGCGCGTCGCGCAATTCCGGGAACTGCGTCGTCGGACCCGGGTAGAAGTCGCAGAAGACCATCTGCTGGGGCGGGCGGTAGCCCGGCAGGGCCTTGGCGGCGGGCCTGCCCGCGAGCGTCAGCGTGTCTCCGACATGCACCGACGCGACGGTGCGAATGTTGGCCACCACGTATCCGACCTCTCCGGCCAGCATTTCCTTGACCTGCGTGGGCCGCGGGCAGAACTTGCCCAGGTCCGTCACGTGGTATTCCTCGCCGGTGCCCATCATGCGGATTTTGTCGCCGACCTTGAGCCGGCCGTCGAAGACCCGCACGTAGACCACCACGCCTCGGTAATCGTCATAGGCTGAGTCGAAGATCAGCGCCGTCGTCGGCGCTTCGGGATCGCCCTTGGGCGGCGGGAGCTGCTCGACTATCGCCTCCATCATCGCCTCGATGCCCGCGCCGCTCTTTGCCGAGGTGAAGATGCAGTCCTCCGCCGGCACGGCGATGAGGTTCTCGATCTCCATGGCTGTGTCCTCGGGCCTGGCCGCGGGCAGGTCGATCTTGTTGACCACGGGCACTATCGTCAGTCCGACCTTGGTTGCCAGGTGGGCGTTGGCGACGGTCTGGGCCTCGACGCCCTGGGCGGCGTCCACCACCAACAGGGCCCCCTCGCAGGCCGCCAGCGACCGGCTGACCTCGTAGTGGAAGTCGACGTGCCCCGGCGTGTCGATCATGTTCAGCATGTACATTTCCCCGTCGCGGTACTTGTACTGCATCGTGACGGCCGAGGCCTTGATCGTTATGCCGCGCTCGCGCTCCAGGTCCATGTCGTCGAGTATCTGGTCGCGGAACTCGCGCTGGGTGATCGACCCAGCCATCAGAAGCATCCTGTCGGCCAGGGTGCTCTTGCCATGGTCAATGTGGGCGACAATGCTGAAATTGCGTATGTACTTCTGATCCATTGAACGGATTGTGCTCGAATATCTATTTTTGGGAGGCAGCCGGCTGGATCGCGGGCAGCACGTGGCGGTCGATGTAGGCCTTCTGGAACCTGTC
>CAZSBS010000256.1:0-6965 GCA_964605095.1 uncultured Planctomycetaceae bacterium
GGGCGATTAGCTCAGTTGGCTAGAGCGCACGGATCACACCCGTGAGGTCACAGGTCCGAGTCCTGTATCGCCCAGTGTGGCCCCGGCCGCGTCGCAATTCTTCGTATTTGCCGGGATAGGGGCCGGCCAGGGGTTTCAGGGACAGATACCAAAATAGAACTGATTTACCTTATCAAGGTCGGTGGCATTGTTTCAAATCCCTCGGCACGCAGTGCCATGCCACCGGCTTGGCAGCTTGTCAGTGGAGATAGAACCATGGACGAACGAACATTTGAGGTCAATCGACAACAGCTCGTCCAGTATTGGAAGTTGGTCTGTCTCATTGTCGGGCTGTTTATTCCGGGCTGGTTGCTGTTACAGCTTGGGCTGGGCAAAGCCATTCAGCATTGGGTGCAATCCCTGAAATACAGGATAAGCGAAAACGAGTTATTCATATCCAGCAGCTTTGTTCTGTGGGGTGCGATCCTTTATCGCCAGGAGAAGAGTATTCCGCTTGGGAAGATTACCGATCTGAGGCTTGTTCAAGGCCCGCTTCTCAACAGGTTGAACATCTGGGCCCTTCATGTCCAGACGGCAAGCACCGGCCGGCAGCAGGCGGAGGCTGTGCTCTATGCACTCGAAAGTCCGCAAGAGGCTCGGGACAAAATCCTGCGCGCCATCGCTGACCATCAAACCGTCAGTTGATAATCGCCGTGGTGGCATGCTCCCCGAGTCCCATCGCTTGTGGTGGCTTTCGTCTGAGGGAGCATGTCCGGGTCGTTTCTTCGGTTTTGGCCCGAGCCAGTAGTCCGAGCCGGTTTCCCTGAATCCCCGCGTCGAGTGGTTATCGTTCCTGTCGCAGGGCCGGAATTACCGCATCGCTCTGTCGCTACCGCACGAGATTCACTCTGGTTGCGTATCAGGCCCCCGGCCGGGTCGAGGGCAGCGTAGCGGCCGGCGACGCGGGCTGTGTTGCCGGCTCGGTTGCGGTGGGCGGGGCGACGACGATCACGTCGCCAGGCTCAAGTCCCAGGCGCTGCCCGGCGGCGGCGCTGACGTGGAGGACCGTCCTCGGCTGGCCATTCCACGTGACGGTCTCCGGCGGCAGGTCGTCGCGCTGAAGCGCCCGAGCCTGCGGCTCGGCCTTGCCGGTCATCAAGCGAGTCAACTCGCCCTGGAGCTTGCCCCGCATGGCGCCTCGGCGGGCGATCTCCAGCTCGCCCTGGAGAATCCCTACGTTCCGCCGCTCGCGGATCCATAGCACGCTCAGCAGTATCACGATGGTCATCATCAGCCCGGCCACCACAAGCAGGTACTTGGCGTCCGAGCTGCCGGGCGTGGGCGTCGGGGTAGGCGCTGGTGTTGGCGTTGGTGGTGTGTCTTCCATGGTTTCTAGTCTGCCTTCGGGAATCGTCGCACAGTTCTCGTAAAGTGAAGAAGAGAAAGTAGACCGCACTCGCACATGAGCTTTCGGCTTGTTTCTTTTCCTTGTTCCCAGGTTCCAGGTTCCGCCGTCAATATTCCCCGGCTTACTGGAAGTACACTTCCGCCACGACCCAGGGCTTGGTTCCGGGTTCGATGGCTGTTATGCGAACGAACCGCGCCAGCGCGGTCGACGGCAGCATGAAATTGCTCACGCGACGGCTTCCAGGGCCGATGAAACGCTGGGTGAACGTCCGGCCGTCCATGCTGGTGGCGATCTCCACACGCCGGGCGAAGGCGAGTTCGTCACGCCCGTGATCGACGACCACGAAGTTGAACGTGCAGGCCTGGCCCAGATCGATCCTTAACGACGGCGGGGGATTGCCGGTTCGACCGACGGCCATGGTGTTCAGGTCGCCGTCAGTTGCCAGGTCGGGCTTGTCCAGGTTTCCGGCGGCTATCCAGGTGTTTCGGGCGGTAATCTCGCCGATGGGGGCCCGTGCGGCGTCGGGGCCGTAAATCGGCCCAGGGGCGCAGCCGCCGATGGAGGCCAGCGGGGCCAGTATGGCAAAAACCATGGCAGATGTAAGTCTTTTCACGGTCCGGCGATGTTCCTTCTTTACTGGTCCTTGCCGCCTTGACCCGCATTTGCCGGCCCCTGGCAGCCTTGGTCAACAACGCGGCTATTATAATAACCCCGCCCGGTAAGCCAAGCCCCGAAATCCCCATGCTTCCGCCTGCCCAGGTGTCCGGCCAGTAAAGCCGATACAAGACGCTACCGAGCAACGACTTAAATCAGCTAATGTTCGGATGGGCATTTGGTCGAATAATGGTTATATCTCGCGGGCAGCGTAAGAGTGTTTACGCCCACCCAACGGGAGGAAATAATGATCGAGATCCCAAGAAAACGCCAGTTGAGTATTCCTGTCGGCAAGTCCGCAACCGCCAAGGCCGGCACGATGCACCTGAACATTCATCGCAAGGCCCAGGGCGGCGACGAAGCCTGGCCCGAGTTCCGCGTCCCGCCAAGCCAGGCCCAACCAAAGGCAGTCTTTACGACCTGCCACTACTGCGGCTACGACCCGGGCGTGATACCCGCCGACGCCGCCTGCCCCAAGTGCGGCGGACATAGTTGGGAGCGAAACGCCATCTCCGTCAAACTGCTGCCACACGCCAAGGCCGGGGCCGGCGGGAAGTAGGAACCCGGAACCCTGTGGCCTCAAGCCTGTCGCCTCCTGTATGATGTCCCCATGTTTGCATTTTTCGAAACCCAATGGGTCCTCATCCTGGCGATGGTGACGTTCTACCTCGTGCTGTGTACTCGCACCGCCTGGTCTATGCGGCGCAGTGGGCGGTCGTTCTGGCTTTGGCTGATCATATCGATCTTCACCACCAGCATCCTGGCGACGATGGTGTTGTTTCGCGACCAGCGACGGGGCTACTGCCCGGCCAGCCTTACGGACCAGGACGCGGAAGAGCCTGACCACTCCGACGGCGCCGGCGACGAGACGATCACCTGCGACAAGTGTGGCCGGAAGATACGCCCCCGCGAGCTGCGCCGCCTCTCCGGCAAACCCAAGTGCCCGCACTGCGGGCGGAAGATCGATCTGAAAAGAAGGTCTTAGTTCCCAGATGATGAAAGCGATAATCATCTCCATAGGCAACGAGTTGACAAGCGGTCAGACCATCGACACCAACAGCGCGTATCTGGCGGAGCAGTTGGGCGTGCTGGGCATCGAGACGCTTTCGCACTTGACCGTTGCCGACGACCGTGCGGCGACGGCTCGGGCCATTGCCGCCGCCACGGACGAGGCGGAATTGGTCCTTGTAACTGGCGGCCTTGGTCCCACGGCCGACGACCTCACCCGCCACGCCCTGGCCGACGCGATGGGCGGCGCGGAGCTCGTGCAGGACGCCGCGTCGCTGGCTGAGTTGGAGGCATTCTTTTGCCGCCGCGGGCGGACGATGGTGGACGCCAATCGAATCCAGGCGATGTTCCCCGCCGGCTCGCGCCCGCTTGCAAACGCCCGTGGCACTGCTCCCGGCATTGCGGCAAGAATAGGCCGGGCCATGGTGTACGTGATGCCTGGCGTGCCAAGCGAGATGCGGCGAATGTTCGCCGAGCGCATCGCGCCGGAGCTTCCCAGCGGCAATGTCGCGATCGTGCGCCGGACGCTGCATACGTTCGGCGCCGGCGAGTCGGACATGGGCGCCAGGATTCTCGATTTGATGGCCCGCGACGCCAACCCGCTTGTCGGCACGACAGTCTCAGCCGGGTTGGTGAGCGTTCGCGTAACCAGCCGGGCGGCCAGCGCCGCCGAGGCCGGGCGCCAGGCCGATGCCACGATCGCGGAAATCGCCGCCCGGCTTGGCGACCTGGTGATCGGCGAGGGCGAGCACGCCATGCCCGCCGCCGTGGGGATGCTGCTGCGCCGGCGAGGCCAGACGCTCGCGACGGCTGAGAGCTGCACCGGCGGGCTCATCGGCGGGATGATCACCGACGTATCCGGGGCCAGCGACTACTACCTAGGCGGCGTAATCAGCTACGCCAACGTCGTCAAGCGAGACGTACTCGGCGTGGGCGCCGACATCCTGGCCGCCAACGGCGCGGTCAGCGAATCCGTCGCCCGCGCCATGGCCCAGGGCTGCCGAGAAAAGTTCCGCGCCGACTGGGCAGTATCGGTAACCGGCATCGCGGGCCCCTCCGGCGGCTCGGACCAAAGGCAAAAGCCCGTCGGCTTGGTCTACATAGCCCTCGCAGGCCCCGACTGCGACGAAACCCACCGCCACGTCCTGCCCGGCGACCGGGCCGGCATCCGCACCCGTGCCGCACTTGCCGCGCTGAACCACCTGCGGCTGCGCCTCAAGCACGCGTAAGAAAACAGCCCAAACGCCGGCGCAAGGCACGTAGGGATGTACGTCGCGGACGAGAGGCCTCTGCGATTCTGCGGTTAATCCGCAATCCGCAATCTTCCTTACGCCCCAGCGCGGGTGGCCAGGGGGTGGGTGCGGTCATAGATTTCCTTGAGGTGCCGACTGGTGATGTGCGTGTAGATCTGCGTGGTCGAGAGGTTCTCGTGGCCGAGCATCTCCTGCACGCTTCTCAGGTCGGCCCCGGCGTTGAGCATGTGGGTGGCGAAGCTGTGCCGCAGCACGTGCGGGCTTATGTGGATGTCGATGCCGGCGGCAAACAGGTAGCCGTCGAGCTTGCGGCGGATCGAGCGGTCGCTCAGGCGCTGGCCGAAGCGGTTGACGAACAGCGCCCCGCGCGGGTCGATGCCCATCTCGGCCTTGCGCATCGCAATGTACGCGTCGATCGCCTCGATCGCCTTTGTCCCCAGCGGCACCATGCGTTCCTTGCGACCCTTGCCGCGTATCCGCAGGACCTCGCCGAGTTCGTCGAGGTCCGCGGTGTTCAGGCCCGTCAGCTCGCTGATGCGAAGCCCGGCCGAGTATATGGTCTCGAGTATCGCCCGGTCACGCGAGCCCAGCAGGCATGATGTGTCGGGCGCCCCCAGCAGTGCGGTGATCTGCTGGATGTCGAGAAACTTTGGCAGCTTGCGGTCCTGCCTGGGCGTTCGAAGCACGCTGACGGGCGAGGCCTCGATCACGCCCTTGCGGACGAGGTGCTTGTAGAAGCTCCGAAGCGACGCCAGCTTACGGGCCACGGTCGCCTTGGAGTAGCCGCTGTTACGCATCATCGCCAGAAAACCGCGAACCCCCATCGGTTCTATGGCGAGCATGGCCTGCTCGACCCGCGCGGCGTCAAGCTCCTCCTCCGGCGGCAGATTGTTGGCTGTGAGTTCCTCGCCGGGTCCGGCGGCCAGGTATCGGGCGAACTGGACGAGGTCGGCTGCATAGGATCGCACGGTGTGGGCGGAGAAGTTCCGCTCAGCGTCGATGTAGTCTAGAAACCGGTTGATCATTGGCAGAGTGAGCAAGGTTCGGTGTCGGCAATGTCAAAAGGTCAAAAGACCTGTTCGTCGGTCGGGCTCATTGCCTGCAAGCAGTCGGCCGCGGTGTTCTGGGTGACCTGAAAGCTCAGCGTGGCCGCGTCGAGCCAGTCGACGGGGCTGCTGTCGCTCTCGGCCAGTTCCATGATGGCGTCAAGCATGTCGTCCTCGTGGCCGGGGCTGTACCGGAAGACATACTTGTGTCCGCCCTTGACGAGGCAAAGCGTTCGTGTGCTCATTTCTCGCGTCCTGCTTCTGGCCATAAGTCCAATGCAAGGGCGGTGATAGACGCACCGCCCAACGATTTGCTCTTCCTCTCTGGTTATCGGACATTTGGCCGGAAAACTGGAACAATAGTTGGCTGCGCGAAGGCGGGCTTCATCGACGCGGGGTTCTAATATGGTATACTCACGGGCTGGTTGCAGTTAAAAGGTAGCACAATGGCTGAATCAGAAGACAAAAACGCCGATCCCCCGACTCCGCGGGACAACGCCAATGCCTCCGAGCCGGTCGGGGCCGACGGTTCGGAAATCGTGGCTGGCGCCGGGGCCAGTCCGCAGGCAGACCCGCAGGCCGAGGCGCCCCAGGGCGACTCCGAACGCAATGAGTATGGCCAGTACGAGGAAGACTGGCAGGAAGCCGAGGGTCAGAGCCACGACACGGACGACTACTGGGCCGATGCCGATCAGGAGGAACACGAGAACGGATACGACTACGGGAACTCGGATGAATCCCAGGATGACGACGAGTATGAACAAGAGTACGAAGACGAGGAAGAGGAGGACGACGAAGAGGACGAGGATGGCCAGCGGAAAATGACGCTGATCGAGCACCTCGAGGAGCTTCGCACTCGGATCATCCGGGCCGTCATCGGCCTGGCTGTCGGCATGGTCATCGCCCTTATTCTAAGCCAGCCGGCCATTCAGATCATCAACGAGCCCTTCTACAAAGCCGTAGGCAAGAAGAGCCTGGTCACCACCAACATGATGGACCCGTTTACGCTGTACATGCGGATAACGCTGTACATGGGCATTCTCATCGCCTCGCCGTGGATCATCTATCAGATATGGATGTTCGTTGCGGCAGGGCTTTACAAGCACGAACGAAAGTACGTCGTCTACGCCGTGCCATTCTCGGCTGCCCTCTTCATCACAGGGGCATTGTTCTTTCTGTTCTACATCAGCCCGATGCTGCTGGGGGCCTTTAATATATTCAACAAGTGGATGGGCGTGGAGATGATGGTGACGCTGGATAACCACGTGACCTTCATGACCAACATGATGATGGTCTTCGGCTTCTGCTTCCAGTTGCCCATAGCCGTGCTGCTGCTGGGAAAGATGGGCCTGGTGACCGTCAAGAGCCTTGGCCGATACCGCAAATTCGTCATTGTGGGCATCCTGATCCTGGCGGCCTTCGTGACCTCGCCAAGCCCGCTGGACCAGATTGCCCTGGCCATCCCGATGTGGCTGCTCTACGAGATCGGCGTGCTGCTGGTGTACTTCCTGGTCGAGAGGAAACGCCGCGCCGAAGATGCGGCCATGGGATACGAACCGCTCGATGATTAAGGACCGTAAGGACCAAACCTGCCTGACGCCTTAAAGTTGTGCAATA
>CAZSBS010000257.1:0-6964 GCA_964605095.1 uncultured Planctomycetaceae bacterium
GATCATCTTCACCGACGACCAGGGCTACCAGGACGTCGGCTGCTTCGGCTCGCCGGACATCAAGACGCCGAACCTCGACCGCATGGCGGCCGGGGGCATACGCTTTACGGACTTCTACGTCGCCCAGGCAGTGTGCGGGGCGTCGCGGGCGGCGCTGCTGACGGGCTGCTATCCCAACCGTATCGGCATGCTCGGCGCACCGGGGCCGCACTCATCGCACGGCATTTCCGACGGCGAGATGACCCTCGCCCAACTCGTCAAGCAGAAGGGCTACGCCACGGCCATGTTCGGCAAATGGCACCTGGGCGACAGCAAGCGGTTCCTTCCGACTCACCACGGTTTCGACGAGTATTTCGGCCTGCCTTACAGCAACGACATGTGGCCTCACCACCCCACGGCCGGGGCGAACTACCCACCGCTGCCGCTGATCGAGGGCGACGAGGTTATCGCCACCAATCCGGACCAGATGCAGCTCACGACCTGGTACGCCCAGCGCGCGGTGAAGTTCATCGAGAAGAGCAAGGACCGCCCGTTCTTCCTGTATGTCGCCCACAGCATGCCGCACGTTCCGCTGCACGTTTCGGACAAGTTCAAGGGCAAGAGCGAGCGAGGGCTTTACGGCGACGTGATAATGGAGATCGACTGGTCGGTCGGCGAGATACTCGGCTCGCTGGAGCGGTGCGGGCTGACCAAAGACACGCTGGTGATCTTCACGTCCGACAACGGCCCGTGGCTGAGCTACGGCGACCACGCCGGCTGCGCGCTGCCGCTTCGCGAGGGCAAGGGCACCTCGTGGGACGGCGGGCTGCGCGAGCCTACGATAATGCGCTGGCCCGGGCGAATCCCGGCCGAGAACGTCTGCTCCGAGCCATGCATGACCATCGACATCCTGCCGACCGTCGCGGCCCTGACCGGGGCAAAGTTGCCGGGCCACAAGATCGACGGGCTTGACATCTGGCCGGTAATGAGCGGCCAGGCCGGCGCGAAGAGCCCGCACGAGGCGTTGTTCTTTTACTGGGGCAATGCATTGGAAGGCGTGCGGAGCGGCAAGTGGAAGCTGCACTTCCCGCACGGCTACCGCACGATGGCGGGCAAGCCCGGCGGCATCGGCGGCAAACCCGCATTGTACTCGCAGGCCCGCACCGGTTTGGCATTGTACGACCTGTCGGCCGATGCGGGCGAGACGACCGACCTGGCCGAGAAGAACCCCGACGTGGTCAAGCGACTCAAAGCCCTTGCCGACGCGGCCCGCGCCGATCTCGGCGACTCAGCCACCAAACAAAAAGGCACCGGCCTGCGCGAGCCGGGGCGCTTGCCGAAGTAGCCGGTAGCCTGTAGTCGGTAGCCGGGGAAAACAAACAGCGGAACCTGCCTGCGGCAGGCAGGCCTGGTATCTGGAACACGGAACCTGGGGCACCCGGCCACCGATCCCCAATACCGGATTCCGGGTTCCGCCATTTTGCTGTTCCGGGCCACCGGCTACCGGCTTCCCCCTCACCGCTGATATATGGGCAATTGTCGATATGACACACTCATCGCCAGCACGCCCATGGCGGTGGAGTAGCAGGCGCCGGCGGAGGCTTCGGCGCTTTCTCCGGCGGGCCAGGACCCGTCCGCCTGCTGGTTCTTGAGCATAATCTCGTACATTCCGGCCGCCCATCGCTGCCAGTAGTTGCCGCCAAGCTGGAACATGCCCTGCGTGCAGTAGTAGATGCCGTAATAGAAGTTAGTCCCGCCAAAGCGCGTCGGCAGGTTGGCCAGGATCCAGTCGCCGGCCGCGATGGCCGCCTTGTCGCCGTGCCGCCCGCAAAGCTCCAGGCACAGCAGCGCCGTGCCCGTCCGCGCCAGAAGCGGCTCGACGGGTCCCGTGTAGCCGAAGCCGCCGTCGGAGCAGCGGCAGTTCATGACGAAGTTCAGCGCATCTTCTATGGCCTGGCCTGGCACGGGCGCGCCGTTGTTGCGGCAGCTTCGCAGGCCCATCAGTGCCCAGCCGGTGACGGACATGTCGCTGTCGCCGCTGGTGTGCTGGTATCGCCAGCCGCCCTGGTGGATCGGGCTCTTGCCAAACTTATGGGCCGCGAGGGTCAGATTCAGCGCCTTTGCCAGCGCGGCGTCGATGAGCTTCTGGCGCGCCGAGTCCACCATGCCGGAGACCTCCGAGAGCATCAGTGTGCAGATAAGGTGGCTGTACATCGGCCCGTGCGACACGGTTGGCCCGACGAGCAAGCCGTTGTCCTTCTGATTGGCCAGCACGAAGTCCACGCCGCGGTTGATCGTCTCGCCGTAAGGCCCCCGGCCGGGCGTGTTGCCCTTTGCCAGAAACGCCATAACGCACAGGCTCGTCACGCCGGAGTTGCCCTGCATCGGGCACTCGAACGAGCCGTCCTTGAGTTGCTTGCCGGCCAGGTACGCCAAGGCGTGGTCTACGGACTTGTCGATCATAGCATCGTAGCGGGCAAGCTCTGGCGCGGCCTCGTCGGCTCGCGCCGGGGCCGCCGCGCCAAGCAGCAGCACGCCGGCGACGAGCAGGAGAGACAGCATCGAACCGCCCCACCCAGGGATTGCTATCCCTGGGCTTCGGAACACTTCGCATTCCTTCTCATGCATCATGGCTTCTTCCCTTCCCCTCCCCCGCCGTCGCCGTCGTCGGCTGCGCCGCGTCGGGCGAGTTCCTGGAAGTATCCGCGGATGAGCTCTCGGTACTCCCGCGGGCCGTCGGAGTGGGCAGCCTGGAGCAACTGGCCTCGCAGCTTGCCCGGCAGGCGGGCCCAGTCCGCCGGTGCGATGCCCAGTCTAGCCAGGGCGGCGGCCGAGTCGGGCGCCGTCGGCCCGGCGGCGCCGCGGACCTGGGTTGCCACGCGGGCCAGGCCGGTTGGGCCCAGGCCCATCGTCGCCTTGGCGCCGGCGGCGGGCAGGTCCTTGAGCAACTCATTGACCAGCGAGATCGAACGGTCTACCTGGAAGTCCGCCTCGTCGGCGGCCAAGCCTCGCTGATTGGGGTCGTCAACGATCTTGATCATCCCGGCCTGTTGCAGCGCCTTGGCGACATGCTCGTCTGCAATGGCGTTGATCTTGTCATTGAAGCCCTCGAAGGCCGCGGCGTCATTTGCGTCAACGGCATCGCGGAGCACAGCCTCGGCCTCGGCGAGATGGGCTCGAAGACGGTCTACCCTCGTTACGGCGGCCTCGGTGAGGTCCTTGCTCTTGGGCACGATGCGCCGCAGCGGCGCGGAGTCATCGCGGGATTTTTCCAGTTCCGCCCTCGCGGCCTGGAGGATCTCGCCCAGATGCTTCTGTGCAGCCTGGACGACCTGTTCGGCAAAGCTTGGGGCGCCGGCGTCGATGTCGATCACGCATGGCTTGCTCTCTCCGCGCCCCGGCCCACCCAGCTCGCGCGGCAGAGAGTCCGTGGCCGCGACGCGAACGGTCACCTGCCTGGCGCCCTGGAGGTCCATGGCGGCCAGGTTGAGGACGGTCATGCCTTCGACGCTCGTAGGAGGCATATCGGCCGTGGACTGGGCTGGCATATTCGTAGGCCCAGCGGCGAGCTTTATCGGCGGGCACTTGCGCCCATCCGCCTCGACCTCCAGCGCCGCCGAGGAGATGCCGAAGTCGTCGGCAACGCGATACGCCACGGGCAAGCGGTCGGTGGGTTTGAGCTTCAGCCGCGCCTCAGCCGGCCGCGGACCCCGTGGGGTAGCGGTCAGCGCTGCCGTCGGCGGCGAGTCCGGCAGAACCTCGATAGCGTGCTGGGCTGGGGGATTGGTAAAGCCGTACTCGTCGGTGAGTGTGACCGACCATCGGTATTTGGGCCCCCTTATCAACTCGAAGGTGTACTCGCATACGCTCGCGCCGATCCGGGCGGGATGGCTCCTGCCGCCGACCACAAACTCAGCCTTCGCCGGCGGCGCCGCGGCGCGGACGGATATCGTGGCCTTGGCGCCTGCCACGGCTGCGATGTCGCCGGCGGCGTCGGTTGCGATATCGGCGGCCCGCCTGGCGTACGCGGGGTAGTCGATTCTCACGCCGATGCCCCGCACGGCCGGGGCGGGCACGACGCGAACGCTGTAGTACCGCGTCAGGGCGTCTCCTGCCGCGAGGCGGAATCGCAGGGACCCCTGAGCGGGCGGGCAGGTGACTGCGAAGCGCCGGCTACCATCGGGGCCGTCGCCCAGGTGGGCCATCGAAAGCACGTTCTCGGCTCCGCCAGCAAAGTCGCTCTTGCGGAACTGCGCCTCGGTGACGGCCTGGTCGGCAACGGTCAGTTCCACGCGGAGCCTGCCGCCGGCAAGCATGACGTAGTCGATCCCGTCGCGGTTCCAGGCCTTGAGGTCTGCGGCGTCGACACGGGTGATCTTCAGCGACGTGGCGGAGACCCGGCTGACGTTTTCCATCATCGCCCGGCGCAGCAGCATCCCCGCCTGGTTGGGCCAGAGGACCAGCAGACCAGCCAGCACGCCCAATACCGCCGCCGCGACCGCCATGTGCCCCGCCGCCCCGCGGAAGCTTATCTCCCGGCCGGGGCTTAGGGCCTCGGCGTCGTGCGCGGCCTGGCGAGCCAGAGCGGCGATAAGTTCATCCGACCCGCGAAGTGCCGGCGCGTCGGTGCTGGTCAGCAATTCGACGGCCGAACTGATGCGTTCCATGAACTGCGGGTGGCGGCCATCGACGGCCCTGGCGGCGGCGGCAAGTCCCCGCCTGCGTGCAAGGGGCCTGGCGATCAGCCACAGCCCCGCCACCAGCGTCATGGCGAGCGCGGCAGCCGACATCGACCGCCTGGCGGCGTTTGAGAATATGACAACCCAGTAGTCGACGCCCATGATGGCAAGCAGGCATGCCGTCGCCACCGCCAGCGTCCCGGCCGCGCCGCGCAGAAGCGTTACAGCCCGGCCGCGGCGGATCATGCCGCGCAGCTTCCGGGTGATCGCTTCGGGCACCTGGTTGTCGCGAGTTTCAGACATTGCAGTTATCAGGTCATTCATCCCGGGTATGTGTCACTTCTGTCTTTCCGGGTTCCTTGTTCCAGGTTCCTGGTTCCGTTCATTTCCTACTTCCTATCTACTAACTACTACTACCTTCTCCTACGTCAGTCCTGCTCTTTTGCGTATGATCCATTCGGCGCTGACAGCGGCGATGATCAGCGCCAGCAGCGCCCAGGAGTCCCAGACGCGAAGCTCCCGCCGCTGGCGGCGAGTGAGGCTCCGCGGGCCCAGCGCGTCGATAAGCTGGTCGGCCTCGTCCGGCTGAAGCACCACGCCGCCGGACAGGCTCGCCATCCGGCCCAGCAGGGCCGTGTCGGCTGAAAGCTCCAACTCCTCCGCCGAGCCGACGGGGTCCACGGCGAACTCGGCCGAGACCGCGGAAACTTTGTCCATCGCGAGGATCGGCCCGGCCTCCGGGGCCTCGAGCTCGACGCGATACTTTCCGCTCGCCAGCACCCCGAGGGCAGCCTCGTACATTCCGGCCGAACTCGGCTGGTACTCCATCCGCCGCCGCATCACCAGTTCTTGGCCGCGGTAGAGCTTGACCGCGACGTCCTGGCTTAGCACCGGCGAGAGGTCTGCCCGGACGATGCGAGCCCGGACGCGAACGGCCTGGGTGGGCTCGTAGCGGGTGCGGTCGGCGCCGAGCTGGACGTGATCCGTCCCGCCGGCGAGTTTGTCGGTCGTGGCCCAGCGCATCACCTGGCCCCAGAAACGGTGGTGGTACGTGTCGCCAGCGCGGTATCGCATCCGCCACGTGCTGTCGAAGCACAGTGCCATCACCCGCCCGGCTGCCACGTTATGCACCACGATCAGCGGGTTCTCGCGCTGGAACGCCAGGCGCTGTGCGTCGCGCTGGCGCTGCAGCGGCTCGTTGTCGGACTCCTCCGTCGTCGGCCCGCGAAGGAAACTTGGCCGAATCAGTGGCTCGGCGTAGGCAAGCACCGTCGCGCCCTCCTTGGCGACCAGCGACGGATGCCGCCAGTAGATCGGCGGCAGCGACGCCCAGACCGCGTCGTTGTCCTGGGGCTGGACCTTCTGGAACATCACGGGATGCTCTCGCCCCTCGGCCGTGGCGGCGATGCGAAGGCCGGCGGGCAAGCTGCCGTTGACAGGCTTGTCGCTCGCGGCAAATCGCACGGGGAGTATCTCCTCCAGGGGCGTGCGGGCATAGGCGTGCGGCATGAAGTTGGCTCCGGCGATGACAACCAGCGCTGCGCCGCGGTCGGTGACGAACCGCCGCAACGTATCGAGCTGCCATGGCTTCATCGCTCCGGGCGGCACGTCGCCGAGCACGATCACGTCGAACTTCATCCACTCATCCGCGCTGGCAGGCAGGGCGGTGGCCTCGGCCTGGCCCGCGGGCCTGGCAGCCGAGGCGTAAACCGCCGGCCTCGGCGGGCTGTCGGCGATGCTGTCGGGATGCAGCAGAACGTACTGGAGCATCACATTGCGATCCCGCCCGTCGAACATGTTCCTGAGGTAGCGGAACTCCCACCGCGGGCGGTCGTCGATTATCAGCAGCCGGGTCTGCCGGCGTGTGATGTTGACGGTCAGAGGGCGGTTGTTGTTGTCGGCGAAGGCCTCGCCATCCTGCGGGGCGATCCTCACCATGTAGCTGCGCAGGGCCTCGCCGGCGGGCTCGTCGGCCAGAAGCACGCGCGGGCGGTAGCTCTCGGCGTTGTCGGGCACGCGGACGGCCCGCGAGGCCGCCTTGCGCCAACCATCCATCAGGGCGACCTCGACCGTCCGCCCGGCCAGGCCGTCGAGCTTAAGCTCCACCTGGACGAGCAGCTTGTCACCCTCGACAACCGTTTGCGGCGCGTCGATCGCCAGAACCGCCGCGTCACGCGGAGGCCGCGACGGCGCCATCAACACCGAGCAAATCGGCACCCTTGCCAGGCCAAGCTGGGCAGCCGACGGCTCAGCCGCCGCCGGGCCGTTATGCCGCCCGTCGGTCAGAACGACAATCCCCGCCAACT
>CAZSBS010000258.1:0-6853 GCA_964605095.1 uncultured Planctomycetaceae bacterium
GCGGCCTGGGGCCTACTTGTTCTTCCTGGCCGGGGCGGGCGTGGGCTTCTTGTGGATGTCCACGGGCACGTCGTTTTTCTGCGGCGCGCCTGGCGTGCTCCGGCCGGCATCGGCGTACTTCTGGAGCAGGGCGGTCAGTTGGGCGACTATCTCCGGGTGCTTGTCCTGGAGGTTCTCGCGCTCGCCGATGTCGGCGTCCATGTCGTAGAGCTGGACTTCGGGCAAGCCCTGTTTCCTGGCTTCGGCGTCGTTGGGCTTGCCACCCCAACCGCCGGAGCCGCCGCAGAGCAGCAGCTTCCACTTGCCCTGACGAATGGCGAACTTGCCGTTGGCTGAGTGGTGAACCACCGCCTCGCGGAGGGGCTTGTCCTGGCCCTTGAGAAGCGGCAGGATACTCACGCTGTCCTCGCCGGCGGAGTCCGGCACTTTGGCTCCGACGATCTCGGCGCACGTGGCCAGCAGGTCGTTGTGGCAGGTAAGCTGATGGCAGGTCGTGCCGGGCGCGGTCACGCCGGGCCAGCGCGTGAAAAACGGCACGTGGTGCCCGCCGTCCCACGCGTCGGCCTTGTAGCCGCGGAACTCGCCGCTGGGGTAGTGGCCCTTCGCCTCGAGCTCGGGCGCGCCCGCATACGGGGCCATGCCGTTGTCGCTGGTGAATATCACCAGAGTGTTCTCAGCCACGCCCGCCTTGTCGAGCGTATCGAGCACTCGGGCGACCATGGCGTCGACTTCCATGACCAGGTCGGCGTAGACGTTGAGTCCGCTCTTGCCCTTCCAGTCGTCTGTTGGCGAAAGCGGGGTGTGCGGGGCCGTCATCGGGAAGTACAGGAAGAACGGCTTGTCGGATTTGGCCTGCTTCTGGATGTACTGGCAGACCTTGTCGGTGATGGTCGGCAGGATTGGCTCGAACTTCCAGCCTGGCATGGCCGCGCCGGGTCTGGAGTTTATATTCTTGCCGACGACGCCGAGATGTTCGGTTGGGTTGCCCTGAAGGCGGTCGTTCTCGACCCAGCAGTATGGAGGCCAGTTCGGAACGTCGACGCCGAAGTAGTAATCGAAGCCCCTGTCGGTCGGCCCGCCGGGGATTGGCTGGTCGAAGACCACGTCCTTGCCCTTTCGCGGCCAGTCCCAGCCGAGGTGCCACTTGCCCACGCACGCGGTGTTGTAGCCGCTCTGGCGGAGCAGGCCCGGCACGGTCAAGCGGTCGGGTGCGATCAGCGGCTTGCCGTAGACGTTGACGATGCCGTTTGTCAGGACCCGCCACGAGTATCGCCCGGTGAGCACGCCGTAGCGGGTCGGGCTGCACACGGCCGAGCCGGAATGAGACTCGGTGAACGTAACGCTCTGGCGAGCGAAGCGGTCGATGTTCGGCGTGGGGATTTTGCCGCGTTTGGGATTGAGGCACTGGACGTCGCCGTAGCCGAGGTCGTCGGAAAGGATGAACACGATGTTCGGCCTGGCCTTGCCGGCCTGGGCGGCCGGGGCCTTGAGCGCTCGCCAAGTCAGCAGGGATCCCGCAAGGGCACCGGCGGTGAACTTGAGAAACGACCGGCGGTTTATCGCATGGTTGCTCATGGCGCTCTCCTTCGTCACGTTGGGGTTTGCGATTTGCCGCTGTTACATTAACACTTGCGACGGGAGAGTGTTTCGTGGGATTGCTCAAGCCCCTTTTGACGGCAGCGTGACCGGCCCCGGCCGGCGGATCTGAGTGGAGCTTGGTCCCATCATCTCGGCGAGGGTTCGTTGTTTGGCGGCATAGGCAGCCTGCTCCGTTCGGCGGATTTCGCCGATGACGGCAAAATCCCGAGCCAGGACATTGACGACGTCGCAATCGAGTCCGCCGTTTTCGACGAGCCTGGTCAGGACGGCGAGGGATTGTGCCTTGCTCATGCCGGCACGGTATGGCCGGTCCTCGGCGACGGCGGTGAACACGTCAGCCACAGCCATGATCCGCGAGCCAAGGGTGAGGTCCCTGCCCGCGTGTCCAAAGGGATAGCCCGTGCCGTCGAGGCGTTCGTGATGGAACGCCGCCCACTCGCAGATCTGGGGCATGCCGCCGATGGTCTCCAGGACGCGGAACGTGTGATAAGTGTGGCCCTGGAGGATGGCCCATTCCTCGTCGGTGGGTTTGCCTGGCTTGTCGAGGATGCTGCTGGGGACGGTTATCTTGCCGAGGTCGTGCAGATAGCCGGCCGCCCGCATGAGGGTCTGCTCGCGGGGCGAGAAGTTGAGCCTTTCAGCCAGCGCCACCGCGGTGGCGGCAACGCCGGCCGAGTGGGTCCATGTCCACGGGCTCAGGCCGTCGACAATGCGCCCAAAGATGTGGGCAATGCCCTCGACTGTCTCCTCGTTGATCGTCTGTGTTGGCCAGTCCAACTCGCCCGTCAGGATGGAATAGATGCGTTTGGAGGTGACATCCAGCCAGAACGCGGGCGTCCGGCAGGCTTGGCCGAAGGCTTCGGCGCAGTCAGGATGAAATTCCCGGCCGGCCCCTTGGGCAACCAGTTCGAGCAGCCGTTTGCTCTGGTGGAGGATGGGCACGTCTCGTTGAATGCTGCGGTCTACGGTGTCAGCCAGCGCCAAGATGTGCGAAGCCATAGGCACCGCCTCGCTGTCGGCATACGCTCCCTGGGTGTAGTTCCAGGCCACGTGATGATAGCGGATGATCGGCGCGGCCTCGTCGAAGAACTCGTTGTCGCACAGCAGTTCGTAGCCGGCCTGGCCATGCCACTCGATTCCCTCGAGCTGGTTGCAGCCCACGACCCGGACACGGTTTTCCGCCCGGATTAGGCCGATGTCATGAAGCGCCGCGGCGTTGAAGACGTTGCGGAGGGCCTGGCCGCGATAACCCAGCAGCCTGGCCATCCGCGTGCTCATGTAGGCCACGCGGAGTTGGTGATCGGCCACGGAGGGATTGACGTGGTCCAACACCTCCGACAACGACAGCACCAGACGGTGCAGCGGGACTTGGGGGTTTATGATCATCTTGGCACTTTGTCAGCGTCCTGCTTCCATGCCGCACCGCACGGCTGAGAGAAGGCGAAGGTGCGTGCGTTCCTCGGCTATTACGGCCTCGATGGCGTTGCCCGGCGGGAGGCTCTCGGCGAGGTGGGTGTAGAACCTGACGGCCTCGGCTTCCATTTTCACGGCCATGTTCAGGGCGTCGATGATGTTGCCGCCGCAGGCGACCTGGCGGATGGTTTCGGAGGTCGGCACGACGTTTTCCCTGATACGCCGCCGGGCGGTGGTGGCCTGCTCGTCGGTGAGCATTACCGACTCGCCCCGTGCAGCCAGGCTGCTGTGGAGCCGGCGAAAGATCTCGCGGTGTTTGTCTTCCTCGGCCGCAAGGCGGTGGCAGAGCTGGAAGACTCGCGGATCGCGTGTAGCCCCGCCCAGGGCCTCGTAGAAATCCCGGCCCAGCTCTTCCATCTGGACAGCCATCCGGACGACTTCGTCCTGGGTAACGCGGCCTTGGGTGTCATCAGCCATTTCGATGTCTCCCGGTTGAGTTCACGGCGCGGCTGGCGCCTGACTTCAGGGACCGCCGTCATCCCTGCCATCGGACTGATTGCCAGGAGGCTTGAATAAGGGTTGGGAAGTGGGGCTAATCGTCTTCCGGGAGGCTGGGTTTGGTTTGCCCTGACTTGTCCATGGATTCAAGCTTCTGGGATATGCGGCGGTTCTGGCTGGCGATCTTGTAGATCTCGTTGCGGAGCATCACATTCTGGAGCGAGACGAAGCCGATGGAGATTATCATCGCTCCGAAGAGGCCCAGGAACACGCCCAGTAGAAGTAGCGGCCTGCCGCTGACCGCCTGGCCTGAGGCGCTGAGGATGAACAGGTAAACAGCCAGGCCGACCGCCAGCACCAGCATCCCCAGCCCGGCCAGGCCGAAGATGGCGACCGGGCGCTCGTGCATGGCGTACATGAGGTGGTGGGCGGCGGTCTTGCGGAAGCGGAACTTGCTCTTGCCCTTTTTGCGTCCGCGAAGCGTGGCGGGGACCTCGACGCCCTTGTACCCAAGGGCTATGGCCTTGGTGAGGATCTCGAGGTGGATTTCCTTCGAGTCGCTGCACAGGACCAGGCTGCGGATCATCTCGCCGCGGTAGCAGCGGAATATGCCCGTGAACGTGCGGAAGTTGCCGGGCATCATGCCGCGGAGGACGTAGTTGCCCGCCTTGCTTATCAGCAGGCGAAGCGGCGGGACGCCCTTGGCGGCGCCGCCAGGCATATATGGCGAGCCGATGGCGAAGTCCGCCTCCGGGTGGGCCTCCAGCGCGGCAAGCAGGTCCAGGATGCTTGATGGGTGGTACGACAGGTCGGCGTCGATCGAGGCGACGAACTCGCCGTCGGCGGCGTCGAAGCCCGTCCGCAGCGCCTTGCCCCGCCCCGCGTTGACCGGATACCCCGCCGGCTTTACGCGATCATCCTTTGCCGCGATTTCGGCGATTCGCGCGGGCGTGTCGTCGGTCGAGCCGTCGTTGACCAGTACGACCTCGAAACTCTTGCCCATCTTGGACAGGGATTCCTCGATGGCCTGGACGGTCGAGGCGATGTTCTCGGACTCGTTGAAGACCGGCACGACAACCGATAAGTATGGCCTCTGGTTCATCCTTCTTCTATTCTTCCGCGCTGCTTCTTCTCCGCGTTTTCAGCGCCCTCTGCGTGAAATCTTTTTCTGGTTTCTTTTCCGCCACGATAAGTCCGCGGTAGCACATCCAGCGCCCCAGGCCCAGCATGCGGACCAGGCTGGTGACCGCCCAGTCGATGCCCATGACAAGCCTGGCCAGCCAGCGCCAGTTGGGTATCAACTGCCGTCCAATGTACCCGCCGGAGAGCGGAAAGGCTATCGTGTCGAAGTATTGGATTCGGCGGACTGTAAGCCCGGCGTTCCGGAGGGTCTGGGCGATATCATCCAGGCCGTACTGTGCGTGCTCGTGATGGCCGGTGAGTTTGTACGCCAGCCGGAGCATGAGGATGGGGTTTGCCTGGAAGACGACCACGCGCCTGCCGGCGATGCGGGCGGCCTCGCTGACGACCTCGGCCAGGCGGAGGTGGCGGATCACCTCGCGGAAGACCACCGTGTCGAACTGCCCGTCGGCGTATCCGCTGTCGTGGATGTCGCGGCGCTTGAGCTCTACGCCGTACCACTGGCTCGCCAGGGGGATCTTCTCGGTGTCGATCTCGATGCCCGTGCATTCAAAGCCCCACTTTTGCAAGTGTTGCGTGAGGTTGCCGTACCCGGCCCCAACATCCAGCACGCTTGAGCCCGCGCAAGCGGAGGCGATCCGACGGTTCTGCCTCTCGGCCACCATGCCGTAAAGGCCCAGGAGCTTACGGCGGTTGCTCTGGTGATCCTCGTCGTGAATGACGTTGTCCAGAATGGCTTGCTGACGGTCGTTGGTCATTTATACATAGCTCCGGTGCGGAGGGCAACAAAGGGTACTTGCGCTGCCGGGGCCAGGCAACTGCAAAACCGGGACATCGTGTCGAAGGGTCCGTCGGCGTATCCGCTGGCGTGGATGTCGCCCCGCCGGAGAGGGCATATTGTGTCCGGCTTGGGAACACTGAAACACCATGCTTCCCTTTTTGCCGTAGCAAGGCTATAGAGGCCGGATATGGTGCAATTACCTCAGCAAGCCGGCGGCAATGAAATACCGCTCCCGCGCCGAAAATGGATAGCCATGGCGCGGCTGGGGATGCTTGTGGCCGTCCTGGCTCTCATTGCCTGGTACGTCGCCGCTCACGCCGAGGATTTCCGGAAATTGGGCAACGTGTCCTGGACGAGCCTCGCGGCGGCGCTGGGACTCGACGCGCTAACCTACCTCTACGGTGCGGCCGCGATCGTGCTTACGGTGCATCTTTTCGGTACGCGCCTTGGCACGATGGAGGCCATGTTGCTGAGCTTGTTGACGAGGCTCGGCAACCTCCTGCTGCCTCTGCGGGGCGGGGCGGTCGTGCGTGCGGTGTACCTCAACCGCACCCATGGGTTGTCCTACGCGGACTTCCTGGCCGGGCTTTCAGCGATGCTGTTCTCGACACTGGCTGGCAGCCTGCTCTGCGCACTGGGCGGGCTGGCATGGATCGCCGCCACCACCGGCGAGACGTTCCCGAAGGTGACCTTGGTTTTGGCCGGGGCGCTGGTGGCTGTGTCGCTCACGGTCGTTCTGCGCCCGCGAATCGGATCGAGCCAGGGCGACGCTGTGGATGCCGGACTGGCGGAGGCTGGCACCAACAAGGCGAGGATCAAGATTATCCTTGACCGGCTTCGCGGGCACATCCAGCGGCTGCTTGACAGCTACCACCTCGTCAGCCGGCACCGTCCGAGCCTGCTGGGCCTGCTGGCGGTGAGCGGATTGCAGATCCTGACGATGGCTGGGATATACGCCCTGCTGCTGGCGGCAATGGGCAAGCCCGCGGGGTTGGGGATGCTCATAGTGATCGTTGCGCTGGCTAACGTGAGCACGGTCGTACCGCTCACGCCCGGCAACGTGGGTGTCTATGAAGGCATACTGGCACTGCTCGGCCATCTGGTGGGCCTTGTCGCGCCCGACATCCTCGCCGCCAGCCTCGCCTGGCGAGCCCTGGACACGGCCCTGATCCTCATTACTGGCCCAATCAGCAGCTATGTCCTGACGGGGAAGGCGTTTTACCGCAGCCGGGCATGACTGGCAGTTGTATCCGGGAAGGGGAAGCCGCCGAGGACCAGGGATCTGCCTCCCCTGGGACCTATGACCTGGGACCTTCTTTGCGTACAATGTCCGCCATGCGGGAACCGACATTACATGACGACAGCCTGATGGAGCCGCGGCGCGTGAGGATGTTGCTGGCGGTTATCGTGCTGGCGGCACTG
>CAZSBS010000259.1:0-6817 GCA_964605095.1 uncultured Planctomycetaceae bacterium
TTGTCACCGGTCAGGCCGCCTAACGTGGCGGCGGTAAGGGTTCCGAAGTCGATCGAGCCGCCCGCGGCGGCGTAGTTCAACGTGCTGTTTTGCAGCGCGAGCGAGTGTCCCAGCTTCAGCATGCCGGCGTTGACCGTCGTGGGTCCGGTAAAGGTGTTTGTGTTATTGATGATCAGCGTGCCGTCGCCGTCCTTGGTCAGCCCGGTGGTGCCCGCGATGCCATGGGTCCCTGTCAGTGTGTAGACAGGCACGCCGCCTTCCGCTGTCGTATTGTTGAAGGTCACCTTCCAGGGAGTGACGTCGGCGCCGGAAATGTCCACAGTGGTCGAGCCGGCGTTGGTGTCGTCGAACAGCACGCTCATGCCGTCCTCGTAAGGGACGGGGTTGCCGGCGGAGTCTGTCCAGTTGCTCACGAGGTTAGTACTCCACTCGGAAGTACCGCCCGTCCAGGTCAGAGTAGGAACGTAGGTGGTCCTCACATAGGAAAAACCGCCTCCTTGGCCAACTCCACCAACTCCCTGTGTCCAACCCGTGAACGTGACCTCGAGGTAAATGTCCTCGGAGATCAGATGCACGACGCCCGGAACGCCAACAATTCCGCCAACCCAACCACCATTTACGAGGTCAAAATGGCCGTAATTCAGATTGGCATAATTGGCCGCCGTGAAATCCGCCGGGTCGGAGGAGTTCCCGAATTGCCCAGGCCAAGCCCATTCAGTATCCTTGGGGCTGTCAGTTTCCCAACCACCGGGATCCGTCTCTGTCTTGATGTTGAAGATCTGCTGCTGGTCCTGGCGCGTGATCCAGACATTGTCGGTGAGACGGTCCTGATTCTCCGGGAGCGTCCAGTCGGCGTAGTCGGCCTTGGTGAACGTAACGGTGGGGCCGTCCCAGATCGTCGGCGTCGGCGGCGCGTTTATATTGACACTGTCTAAGCCCACCCAGCCGTTGCCGGGCGTCATGTCGTAATCAATGTAATCCAGCGTGTAAAGTGCGGCAGGGGCGCTGGCGACAAGGGGCGCTAGCGCCGCCGCCGAGAACCCATTGGCCTGCCAAGTAAAATCGGTCCCGGTTCGACTCGTCCACATCAGGTACGTGTTGGTGGTGACGTCACGCAGGGCAACGCCCACGAACCCTCCCTCTATTGCGGCTACGGGAATAGCGTCAGGGGCCGCCGGTGTGTCGATCATCGTTTGGGAGCCTATGAGCTTAAATGCGATTATCTTCCCGGCATCCAGGGTAAACTCCGGGGAACGACCAAAATAAGTGTTGGTGCCTTCTCCCCAGTCGCCGCCTGCGAGTAGACAACCTGGCCCAGTCCCCTCCCAAGTCCAATCCTGCCACAACAGATCCTCAGTAGGTAGTGCCGGGTAAAGTTGTGTCCAACCCTGCAAACCGTCGCTGAAGTCGTAGGTGGTGGTGCCGGCGTTAGCTGCCGGCACGGCTACGCAGAGCGCGACCAGAGAAAGTGCAAACAACACGTTGGTGAACTGACTTCGCGACCGCTTCATGCCTCTTCTCCTTGAAATGTGCAGAAACCGCTCTTCTCTTGCGGACTTGACTTGGCAGTTGCCGCGGCTTTTGTTGCCTCCGCGCACGCCGCCAGCCTCACTTGCAACAACTCCGAATCCAAAGAAACAATTGCATACTATCATCTTACACTACACCCAACTGCTCTCTTTGTCAATGATTTATTGCGTTTTTTATTATGCCTTTTTGCGACAGGCGGTTGAAGGGGCAGGCTGGGAAAGAGCCTTTTCCGGTCAAAGAAGAAGATCTCACGCGGAGGCACGATCCCTTCGGGAGGTCGCTTGACACGCTGAGAGGAAATAGGTGATTTGGCGTTCCCAGGGGGGAAAAAAAGAGGGCAGGAAGTGGTTTCGGCGCGGTTTCGGAGTGGTTTTGGTGGTACGGCCGTGCTTTTTGGAGGTGGTTTGGAGTGGTTTCGGAGGGGTCAGGGAGTGGTTTCGGAGGGGTCAGGGAGTGGTTTCGGAGTGGTTTCGGTGGTACGGCCATGCGTTTGAGAGGGGGTTTGGAGCCATTTTGGGACCCTTGGGAGTAGTCCATAACACACGTTTGGTGTGGTTGTTGCGCTCATTGGGAGGGGGTTTGACGCGGGTTTGGATGGGTTTGGAAGGATTTGGAGGGGGGTTTGATGGTGCGGCCAGGCGTTTGAGCGGTGGTTTGGCGATGCTGCGCGGTTTCAATGAGTTCTTCCCTCGATTGCCCTTGCCGCCGGGGCGGTCCCGGCCTTACAATGTCGCCAACTCGAGACAAGGAGAGAGCATGTTCGAGCATTTCACGGAGCACGCCCATCGCGTGCTGGACATGGAGGGCATGGAGGCTCGGCGGATGCATCACGCCTACCTCGGCACCGAGCACCTTCTGCTGGCCCTTGTAGACGAGCCGAAAGGCCACGGGCATCGGGCACTGGAGAGCCTTGGCGTCACTCGCGGGCAGGTGCGAAACGCCCTGGCTGAACTCACGGCCGAGGGGTCCGACGCCGACGGGCTGGACTATTTTCCGCAAACGCCGCGAATCAGGCACGTAATGAAACTCGCCATTGAGGAGGCCCGGCGCCTCAAGTCGCCCCATATCGGCACCGAGCACCTTCTGCTGGCCCTGCTTGGCGAGCCGGAGGGCGTGGCGATTAAGGCCCTCGCCGCCCTGGGCATCAAGCCCGAGAGCGTCCGCGATAAGATACTCGCCATGCTGGACGAGGAACTTGCTTCGTAGGACCCCAAGGCATCCACAAGACATGTGCCCGTAACGGCCTGTCGAGCCAGGTCCATTCGCGGGCCAATTGATGTGGCGGATTGCCATTCTCCTGACAGGCTCCGCGCCGTAGGATGTATAGGCGTTGACCGCGTGGGGGGACAGGTGGTCGAAAGGGTTGTATATGGCAAAGAGCGTCAAGTTGGGCGGTGCCGGCACGAAACAAGTCCCCGCGCGCAAGGCGCGCCCGCCCAAGACTCCCGAGTTACCCAAGTTCGACGATGAGGGCGAGAGCATCACCTACCCGGCCGTTAAGGGCGCAATAGCGGCGATCCTCAAACGTGTCCGGGTCGATCGTCACTGGGACATTCCGTACCTGGCTGGTTATAGCCGGGCGGGGCGGACGATCTTCATCGACCGCAATCTGCCCAAGACGTTTGCCTACCGCGGGCGCCGCGTCAAGATCGACCCGTTCCTGGTCCTTCACGAGGCCGTCGAGATCGCCATGCTCGCCATGCTCGACATCCGATACGACCACGCCCACCAGATCGCCCTGCTTGTCGAGCGATCGGCTGTGCAGGAGGCGGGCGTCGAGTGGGCGCCGTATCACGAGTTCATGCTCAAGCACATCCGCCGCATGGCCGGCAAGCGCCTCACACGCGTGCCCCGCAACTTGAACCTCTCTCCGTACTTGGACGAGGAAGACCTCTCGCTGCTGCATGAAATGCTGCCGCTGATGTTCAAGAAGTGGCAGAAGGAAGTCGGCCGGCGGTAGGGCGAATTGAGTTGCCTGCCACGGCGCAGCCGGAGGCGAAGGGCGCAAAGACGCGGCGTTGCTGACGAATACCGACCTGTCGGTCGAGTTGCCCGGTGGATCCTGGAAGTGTTGCCGAAGCGCTTCGCTCGCTTTGGGCTGACTGTGGGGGCTCCGGCGAACAATCGCCCGGGGCTACCCGACCACTTGTCAGGCGGCCCGGTCACTTCCACGTCGTCGCCAGGCTGACGGCATTGAAGATCGCGTGGATCAGTATTGGGCTTATCAGCCGGCCCGTGCGTTCGTAGTTGTAGCCCAGCGCCAACGCCAGGGCGAAGAGGCTTGGCAGGGCCTGGGGCTCATTATTGTAGTGCATGGCCGCGAAAATCGCCGACGCCAGCAGGATGGCCAGGCGAGGGGAATGCAGCGCCCGCCTGAAGAACGACTGAACAATCCCCCGAAAGAACACCTCCTCGGCCAGTGGAGCAAGGACAACCGCCTCGATAACCGCCAGGACCCGCCATGACGGGCCAAAGGTATGCATGTACTTCAGGACGGGGTGGGTTTGAGGCGTAAAATTAAGGATGAAAAAGAGATATGTGAATAGCATTAGCAGGCCCACGCATATCGGCAGCACGGCGAGATAGCCGATGATCGCCCGGCCTAGGTCGCATATCCAGTGCCGCAACGAAAGGCCCAGCCCACGGGACAGGCCGTGTCGGAACGTCTGTGTCGCTACTACCAGGCTCACGATCAGGCAGACCACAAGCCCAACGGCCGCGACGGCGATCCCCAGGCGCGCGTCGGCGAGTTCCTTATCCGCCCAAGTGGCGACCTGTGTGGCTGGCTGTGTCGGCTGGGTTGTCGGGTGGCCCGGCGGCAGTTGGCTTAGCAAACCAAAGGCCACGTGTGATGCAAGTGTCATAAGCAGCCAAATTACAAGGATATGCACAATAGTGAGGCTGTTCGGCCTGCCGGGGATGTTGCGCAGTTGCAACTGGCGGGGGCGGGCGAAGCTGCGGACAATCCACGCCACCAGCACGCAAAAGCCGATTGCCACTAGGGTCAGCATCGCCGGGCTGGGGGCGCCGGCCGGGACGCTGCCAGGCTGGGTCGCCGCGGGCAGGGCCAGGGCGACGTCCTGTTGCCCAAGCCCGCATGACCAAGCTATGTACAAAGCGTTTGACATCTTCAAGTGCGTACGGTTACCGTGTCCTAAAGCCTAAAAGAGCCTAAAAAGCCTCGGCCGATGGTTGCGGACGGGGCAAAAGCGGGTAACACAATGCCGCACAATATATTGCAGATGATCCTCGAAACCAAGCGGAAAGAGGTTGCCGACCTTCGAAAGCGCCGATCCATGGCGGACTTGCGGGCTGCTGCCGCCGCCGCGCCGAGCGTGCGGAACTTCTTCACCGCGGTGACCGGCCCGCCTGCGAGGCTGGTGAACCTTATCGCCGAGGTCAAGAAGGCAAGTCCCTCGGCCGGCGTCATCAGGGCGGATTTCGACCCCGCCGCCATTGCCCGCCAGTACGAAGTCGGTGGGGCCTCGGCCATCAGTGTGTTGACCGACCGGCAGTACTTCCAGGGCAGCCTGGACTACCTGCGGGCGGTTCGCGAGGCGGTCTCTCTGCCGGTGCTACGGAAGGACTTCATCATTGACGAGGCCCAGGTCTACGAGGCCCGAGCCGCCGGCGCCGACGCGATCCTGCTGATCGCCGCGGCCCTTCCGGTGGGCTCTCTGGCGGACCTGATGATCCTCTCGGCCGAGTTGAAGCTGACGGTCCTGCTGGAGGTCCACGACGCCGACGAGCTGCTGGCGGTGCGGTCGATGGTGGGCTTTCCGCACCGCGCCTACAGCCTGCTGGGCATCAACAACCGCGACCTGGCCACGTTCCAGGTGGACATCGCCACGACCTTGCGGCTGGCGTCGCTGGCCGGCGACGGCGTGGCGATCGTCAGCGAGTCGGGCATCAGGACGCGACAGGACGTCGAGCGCCTCAAGGCGGGCGGCGTCCGCGGCGTGCTGGTCGGTGAGGCCCTGATGCGATGCGACGACATTCCGGCCGGGATCGAGCAATTGCTTGGCCCGGCCTGCGGGCAGGGGCGCTGACATGAGCGAGACGAAGGCGAACCAGAATCAGGGTCCCAAATCCTCTTCCCGTCAATCCGGCAAGGCGGGCAAGCCCAGCCAATCGGGCCAGGCCGGGCAGTCCGGGCGGCCGGCGCGGCGGCGGATGACGGGCATTCTGCTGGCCGCGACGGCCGCCGTGATTGCCGCGACGCTTTACGTTGTCGTGTGGGACCCGCTGAAGCCGCCGCCCGCGCCCATGAACACAGGCCCGTCGCGTGGCGAGCAGGCCCGGCGTAAGATGGAGGAGGTCATCGCCGCCGCCGACGCCATCGACCCGCGCGGAGGCCCAGCCAGCCTCGCCCAGCGGCAGGTGAGCTACGAGCAGGCCGCCGAACTGGGCAAGCGGTTCATCCAGCTTGCCGACCAGCGCGACGTTATTGTCCGGCCTATGCTTGCCAAGGCGCTGCTGCGGCTGGGAAGGCTCGACGACGCCGAGAAAACCATCAACGCCCTGTTGAAGCTCGCGCCGCGATCGGCCGAGGGACTGTGCCTCAAGGGCGAGCTCATCGAGGTTCGCGGAGGCCCAGGGGCACTGGAGCAGTTCCGCCGCGCCGCCGAGAGCGACCAGGCCACGCCGGATATCTGGGCCCGATACGGTTCGGCCCTCATGGCGGCCAAACAGTTCGATCGCGCCGAGGCCATGCTGCTAAAAGCCTTCCATGCCGGCTACAAGGACCACCAGGTGCTCTGGGGATTGGCTGTGCTGGCGATAGGGGCGGGCAAGTTCGACCAGGCCGAGCCGCGATTGGCTGAACTGGCCGGCAAGGGGCGCCCCAGCATGAGGGTCCTGGTAATGCTGGCCCAGTGCCAGAAGGAAAACGGCAAGCCGGCCGAGGCCGAAAAAACGCTCCGCCGCGCCCTGGCTCAGCAAGAGGTCCCCGAACTGTACATCCCGCTGGGCGACGTGCTCCAGCTTCAGCACAAGTACCTTGATGCGGCCGAGATGTTCGCCAGGGCGGCTGAGACATCCGCGATGGCGGCGGCGGCGTCCTTCAAAGCCGCGAGGGCCTACTACCTGCTGGACCGCCACGGCCTGGCGATGAAATACATCGACCGCGCCGCGGCGCTGGTTGACGACCCCGAGGTTCGGCAGTGGCAAAGGAAGATCGAGGACGCCCGCTTCGGCCAGCCCGACGCCCAGGCGGCGCCGTCGCCCGTATTGCCGCCTGCCGGCGCATCGCTTGACGGCACACCAATCGTCCCATCCGCCGCCGAGG
>CAZSBS010000260.1:0-6766 GCA_964605095.1 uncultured Planctomycetaceae bacterium
TCTGGTGATTTCCTGGGGCGGCCGCTGGGATATCTGGGGACATACCGATTTTCGGCTGGCTCGGTATACGCGGCGCTGGCGTGCGGTGTTGGAGCCGAGGGGTCCCATTGGCGCGGGGTTTGATTGGCGGGTTACGAGCCGCGTCGATATCGTCGTTTGCCCAGCCGTTGTCATGGCCATGCCGAAGGCCCCTGTGGGGGCCGGAAGGTCCCATTGTTGACGGGTTCCGCCTCCGTCCTGGCGGAAGTTTTTTAACTCGTCGTAACTCGTCTTAGCCGGTCTTGATGCTATCTCGGCGTGCGGCGGGCGACAAGGGAAAAGTGATCGCTTGTGGGGCTGGGGTGCACGCAGATTTTCTGGCAGTGGAGTTTCTGAGCCCGCTAGGGCGACTGCACGCCTGGGCGGGCTGTTAGGCATTCAGTCGCCCCGCTGGGGCTCTTCGGTGGGAGCATGCGTTCCCCACGGGCTTGCGCCCGTGGCTATTGGCAAACGTCCCTACGGGACTAAGAAAGGCTCGCGCCATGACTTGCAAACTGCCAGAAAATCTACGCACACCCTGGGGCTGGGGATAGTGGTGAGTGGAGGGTAGAGAAGGCGGCCCCGATGTTCATCGGGACCTTCGGCGTTGGCTCTTGCCTGAGGGTCAACCGGCCGGCATGGAAATAACATCTGTTCGCCTCGGCGAGCTTTTGATATACGCTTCCAGTTGCCCCAGCGGCACGGCCCCGCCGGTGCAGGTGGGCGAGAGGAGGTTGAACCGCGCATTGGCATTTGCGAGCGTCAGCGCCTCATCGAGCGGCCAGCCCTGGTGGAGTCCATAGAGCATCCCGGTGCAGAAGGCGTCGCCGGCGCCCGCGGTGCCCCGGATTTCGCCGGCCTCGACCAGAAACGACGGCTCGAAACGCCGCAGGCCCTCCCTGGTCCGAGCGTACCCGCCTTCCGGAAAGTGGATGGCGACCAGGTCCTTGACCCCGCTGTCCAGCAGCGCCGCGGCTGCCTGATGAAGATTGCCCGAATCGATCTTGCCCTCGCCGGTGCGGATAGGCAGGCCCGTAACGGCCCCGGCCTCTATTTCGTTGACGATTAAGTAGTCCACGTGCGGCAGGCAGGGAACGACAATCCTATTGAACCGGTCGCTCTGTTCCGACACCACGTCCACCGAGGTCTTATACCCCATTTGCCGCATGTGCGCCAGCACCCTGGCCGCGGCCACGCCGAACTCGGCATCCTCCTGGTCGAGCCTGTCCAGCAGCAGAAGATAACCCAGGTGGAAGATCTTCGCCGGCGCCCGCACGCCGATAAAATGCTCGTACCCGAGCAGCGCGTTGGCCCCCCGGCAGTGGAAGAACGTCCGGGCGCCGGTTTGCGCTTCGGTCATCACGTCGGTGTACGACGTTGGCGCGGCGGCGGTGGCTGTCATGCCCGCGGCGTCGATCCCGTGCCGCTGAAGATCCTCCAGGATAAACTTCCCATCCGCGTCGTCGCCGATCACGCCCATAGCCCAGAGCGGCAAATTGGCCTGCATCTTCGCCAGACCCAACAGCACGTTGTACGGCGAGCCGCCGGTGCCGGTCATCTCCTCTTTGATATTGGCCAGCATGCCCCGTTGGGGCAAGGTGTCGATGATCTTCACGTGGTCGATGATCCAATTGCCGCCCGAGATTATTCCGTTTCGCATGGTTTGGGGGATCCGATCATCCATTGAGGGTTGCATTCACTTGGGTGCCTGCTCGCATGCGTTGCCGCTGCCGAACACGTCTATCTGTTGTTCCACCACGGCCTGGACCTTCTCGGTCACATGCCTGATGAGGTCGGGATAATCGTTGTACCCCCGGCCCGCGTTTCGCACGCCCTGGGCGGTGGCATCCAGGGCCGCCAGCGAAAGCCCGGTGAAGAAGTTGATCTTGGCGATTCCCAGGCCGATGGCCCTGCGGAAATCATCGTCCGGGATGCCCGAGCCGCCGTGCAGCACCAGCGGTATGCCGGCTGCGTCGCGGATCTGCTCCAGCCGGGCAAAGTCCAGTTGCGGCTCGCCCCTGTAATTGCCATGCACGTTGCCTATGGCCACCGCCAGGGCGTCTATCCCCGTGCGCCGGACGAAGTCGCCCGCCTGCTGCGGGTTGGTAAAAAGGTCGGGATCGGCAGTGCCCGCCAGGGCCCCGCCCTCGTCCCCGCCGACCATGCCCAGCTCCGCCTCGACCGAGACGCCCACCGAATGGCAGATTCCAGCCACCTCGGCGGTTTGCCTCACGTTTTCCTCGTACGGCAGTCCGGACCCGTCGAACATCACCGACGTGAAACCATTTCGCAGAGCCCGGATGACGGCGGCAAGGCTCTCGCCGTGGTCCAGGTGCAGCGCAATCGGCACGTCCGATTCTTCCGCCATGGCCTTGATGGCTGGGCAGATGTGCTCGAGCGCGACGTAGGGGAAATGCATCTCGGCGATATTGAGGATCACCGGCGAGCGCTTCGCCTGCGCGGCCTGGACGATGGCCTCCAGGAAATGCAGGTTGATTACGTTAAAAGCCCCTACCGCATAGCGGTTCGCAACCGCGCGGGCGAGGACCGACTTCAAGTTTACCAGTGGCATGGCGTGATACTAATTGCCGGCAGGCTTGTTGTCAAAGTCCTTGCGTTGCGGAATCGCTGCTGTTGTGCAAGCAAGCCGAAGCAGGCGATGCCTTAGCATCGCCGATGCAGGCTGACGCGGCATGGCGACGCCACAGGCAGGCCGAACGCTACAGAAAAAGTTAAGCTGCTCTAGATGCCTGACGGTTGTCAACAACTGCTCCACCGATGGAACTGTTGCTGTCCAGACCAGCGCCTGTGCCGAGATCAAGGTGGAAAACAGACAGTTCAATTCGTCAGCGACACCGACTTCACGCTGACCGATGCGCCTTTCTCGGCTGAGCCGACCGGGTCGATCCGCAGGCCGGTGATGATGCCCTTGTACTGCGAATGGCCGGCAAGATTCACTTCGTACACGCGGAACTTCCCGTCGCCCTCGATTGCAAAGCTCGTGCATAACTCGGCCGAGAACGGATGGTCGCTCGTCTTCCAGAACACCTGGGTGGACTTCTGGGCAGTGCGGAAGGCAGCCTCGATCCTCAGCCTCGGCGCCAGTTCCGCCGGGCAGAAGAAGTCCGGCGAGATCAATTGTGGATCGTCCTTTGCCAGCGACACGTTCAGTTCGCCGCGGATCGGCCAGCCCTGGTCCGACGCGTTGACGTAGTACCAGTGCTGGCGGTCCTTGAGGAATTTCCACACCGGCGCGGCCGGCCTGGGAGCGTTGTCGTGGACCCACTGGCGGATTTCTTTCAGGGAGCCAAGGATCAGCACGTACTGGTATTCGTAGACGATTGTCGCGTCGAGGATCTCTCGGCGCACCGGGCTGATGTAGCCCGTGGGATCGGTCCCGGGCCCTTTGGGTGTGCCGTGGAAGCCGCCGATGAACCGGTAGTTGCCCGGCGAATACACGCCCAGGCCCCACTCGTCGTCGTTGACCAGCGCGGCCCAGTTTTCGCTGGGCATTGCGCTTGCCCAGCCGCCCTCCTCCAGCTTTCGGTCGATCCGCACCAGCTTGTCCCCGGTGAAGGGCTTGTCGCCCGCGTAGGTCATCAGCCTCCAGTACGCGCTGTTGGTGTAAACCGCCGGCAGCTCTTGGTTGCGGGCGTCGTAGAAGGTCTTGTCGGAGCGGGCGTTGTTGAGCCGGCTGCGAACGTGCGCCGTCTTGGCTTGCAGTTCGATCCAGACCTCGAAGGTGCATTCGCCCGGCTCGTCGTCCAGAGGCCATTGCATCGGCACGCACTTGACGTGGATCGTGTTGCCGTCGTTGCGGTGTTCGAGGACCTTGGCGCGATGGCCAAAACAGTCGCCCGATTGAATGGGGTTCCAGCCCAGTTGCTTCCACGCCTTGGCGGGCTGCTTGCCGCCGGGCGCGAAGGGCACGGGGCCGCTGTAGAACGACATCTGAACCTGCCGCCCCCAGTCGTGATTGTTGACGACGTTTTCCTTGCCGTCGCCCGCGGAGAGATAGGTGATCGAGCCGCCCAGGCCCAGGTTCACGCCCAGGCGAATCCGGCCGTTGTCCAGGTAGCTCATCCGCTCCTGCCCCATCGCGGCTGAACCTGAGCACGCAACAGCCAGCAACAGACCGATTATCCGGGCCATCTACACTTCCCTTGCTCTGCGACATGCCCGCGACCATCGTGGACATGCTATCCTTGATTATCTCACGTCGCCACGGCCCTGCAAGCCTGTCTTCGGCCTTTCTTGCCATGCTCATTGCGGCAGCCTGCTGGAAAGTGGCTCGGCGCCTCGTTAAGATGGAGACTATGGCTGCTCGAAGCGTATCCGAGCAAAGTCCAAATGATAAACTGCGGTCAAGGAGGGTGCGAGTTGCCGTAGAGGCCAAGCCGTCTGCGCCGGGAAACGGCTGGCGATCAGTAACCCGCTACGGAATAAGGAGAAGCACCTTGAAGAAGGCAGTTTTCGTCGGGTTGGCCATACTCGCATCCACAGCCGCCATCCCAGCCTGGTCGGTGGCGGCCGAACCGCTGAAGCGGGTAATGGCGTGGGATCTGCCCGCGCTGTTCAAGGCCCCTAAAACGCATGACACCACGAGTTGTCCCGCGCCCGGGATGCGCAGTTTTTTCTTCGAGGGCGCGGAATACAAGGGCAAGCCAACCTGGGTGTTTGCGTACTACTCGGCCCCGGAAGGCAAGCCCCCGGTCGGAGGATGGCCCGCGGCGGTGTGCTCCCACGGCGGCGGCGGCACGGCGTATCCCGACTGGGTCAAGACGTGGAATGAACATGGTTACGCGGCCATTTCCTTTGACCAGGAAGGCCACCTGCCTGACGGCAACAGCCACCAGAACGCCGGACCTGCTCGCAAGGACTGGTTCGGCGATATTGGATTGCCTGACAACGAGCAGTGGTTCCATCACGCGGTAGCCGACGTGATACGCGCTAATTCGCTGCTGCGCAGCTTCCCGGAGATAGACCCCAACAAGATCGGCCTGACGGGTATTTCCTGGGGCGGAACGATCGTCAGTGCAGTGGCGGGCCTGGATTCGCGATTCGCCTTTGTCGTGCCTGTTTACGGATGCGGCTTCATTCACGAGAGCGATAACACAGGCATAAGCGACTGGTGCCGCAAAAAGATGACCAGTGAACACTATCGCGATTACTGCACGAAGTGGGACCCGTCGATCCACCTGCCCCACGCGAAAATGCCGATGCTGTGGATGATCGGCTTTGACGACCCCGTCTTTCCGATCAATATCTTTGAGCACTCGGCCTGTCTCGCCGGCGGGCCGGTCACCCGGTGCTACCGCGGCCACATGCTGCACGGACACGGGGTGGGGTGGAAGAAGCCCGAGCTTTACGTCTTCGCCGACAGCATAGTAAAAGGGACTCAGCCCCTGCCAAGCCTTTCCCGGCCGGAGTTGGACCCCAAGACCCGCATCGTGCGTACAAAGACAACCGGCAAGCTTATCGGCGCCTCGCTCTTCTACACGACCGGCGGCGGCCCATGGAAGGGCAAAGGCTGGACCAACATAGCGTGCGACGTGCGCGATGGTGAAGCGGTCAGCCGCAAGCCTCTCCCCGGAGGCGCAACGGCATACAACGTAAACGCCAAGGACGACCGCAACCTCCTTGTCAGTTCCGAGATCGTCTTCCCCGAGGCGAAGACTCCCTGATCCGCCGCCATGCTGGAAGTCAAACCGCTGCCCTGTGGGTCTGGCGCTTCGCATCGGGTGCTTCAGCGGCCCATTCGCACAGACCGGCCAGCCCATCGCGACCCTGGCGGATGTCGCGGCCGGATTGGTTAACCAGGCCCGCAGGCACGGAATGGAGCCGGCGGAACTTCAAATCGACTTCGACTGTCCCGAGAGCAAGCTCGACGGTTACGCCATTTGGCTTCGTGCCATCCGCCAGGCCGTGGCGCCGACGCCCGTGTCCATCACGGCTTTGCCGAGTTGGCTCAATCATTCCAGTTTCAATCGGCTGCTGACGCAGGCGCCGCGGTACGTCCTCCAGGTGCACTCGCTCAGTCGTCCATCGTCGACAGATCGCTTGGCCCCGCTCTGCGACGTCGAGGCGGCTCGCGGCGCCGTGCGCAAGGCAGCCCGCCTTGGCGGGGCGTTCCTGGTGGCCCTGCCCACCTACGGCTACCAGGTTGCCTTCGACGAGCACGGCAAGTACCTGAGCATTTCGGCCGAGGGACCCTCACCGCGGTGGCCGGCCGGCGCAGCCAAACAAGCGGTTCCATTACCGCTACAAGGCCGCCGATCTGGCCTGGCAGGCGGCAGAGATGATGCCTGACCAGTCGGACCAGACAGCATTGGTGCTGTGCGAGGCCGGCACATGGCTCAAAAACCGCGATCCCAAGGCCGCCGACCGATTCTACAAGGCGCTGGCGCGGCGCTGCGGGCAGACCAGCCTGGGGCGTCTGGCTGACTCGGTCCGATGGTTCCCGGATTTGCCCGCCGCCGCCAGGCCGGCAAAGTAAGCCCTGCCGTCAAACGGCCGCCTATTTCTTGCCCTTGGCGGCCTTGCTCTTCTTGGGCTTCTTGACGTTCTTCTGCTGAGCGTTGTTGCCTTTCGCCATTGGAGTCTCCTTAGCGGCCCTTGGGTTATGCCGGCGTTTCAGAGCCTTACTTGGCCATGTCCTTGAGGGCCTTGAGGGGCCGGACCTTGATGACCTTGCGGGCGGGCTTGGCCGCAAAAACCTGCTCCAACTTGGTGAACGGGTTGATGCCCT
>CAZSBS010000261.1:0-6635 GCA_964605095.1 uncultured Planctomycetaceae bacterium
CCCAGCCCTTGTCGAGAATCGCGTTGCGACCCCGGGGACCCAGCGTGCTCTTGACCGCCCGCGCCAGCTTCTCGACGCCGATCAACAAAGCCTCGCGGGCATCACCTTCAAAAACCAACTTCTTGGCCGCCATCTGGTGCTTCTCCTTTCGCCTTTACGCCTTTGCGTTTTCGGCCCCGCACCGCCGGTCCAACCAACCGCAGCCCGCGGCGCAAAGACCACCCTCCACATATAAGCAACAACCGTGCCTGAAACTGTAGGCACTTGTATATGAAGTACTTACGCATGTATGGCGATAGGCCGCTCGCCACGTTTGCCTGCCAAACCCGGCAAGGCAGGCCACGC
Source organism: uncultured Planctomycetaceae bacterium (assembly GCA_964605095.1). GTDB lineage: Bacteria > Planctomycetota > Phycisphaerae > SM23-33 > SM23-33 > JAUWQU01. Next base: position 346 of record CAZSBS010000261.1, read on the forward strand.
CCGTCGCACATTTTGACAGAGCCCCCGGCCCTTGGCTTTGCCGACGACCGGGACTACCCGACCACTACCGCCATCTTTGCCTCTGACGCTCAAACCAGGCGGATATTTGGACAATAGGTCCACTGGCGGCTTGCCTGTCCCGGCCTAACGGGTACAATGTGCCCAAGGTAATGGCATGAAATCCGGAACCAGGAAGTTCAAAGTTTTCCTTCTGACCGCGGGGGCCATCGTCATCGCCGCAGCCGCCGTCCTGTGGCCCCGCGTGGTGTTCTGGCACAGTAAGCAACAGGCATTCAACAACTTAAGCCGCCTGGACACTGCCCAGCGAAGCGCATGGCGAGCGAAACTCGCCCCGGATGTCCGGCACATCCCCGTCGCCGGCGACCAGGGCGAGGCCATCGCCGTCCGCTTGAATGGCTGGGTCTTCACGCTGCCCAAGGACCGCTACCGTCCCTCCGCCGACGCCAATGGGACCCGTCTGCTGGAGGCCGGCAAACTGGCCGTGAAGTTCGACAGCGTGCGGTCCATGACGCCCGACTTTGCCGCTAACATCTCCCCGACCAACAAGGAGGTGATCAAGTACTTCCGCGAGGTCGATCCCTACCAGATACTCCTGGACGCATTCAACTCCACTCCCAGGGACATCGAAAACTCCTCCACGCCGGCGGAGCTGCAGAAGTCCCTCTACTTGCTGCTGGTTCGCACAGCCCTCCAACCCAGCGGGGCAGATCGGCTCTGGCAGCGGATCGAAGTTCGAGGCCGGGCTGGCTTCCTGTCCGGCGACGAGACGTGCAAGGCCATTGTCGCCAGCATCTATCTGCCGCAGACAAAGCAGTTTGCCGAGCTTGTAATCAAGCCCCGCGAGGGCGCCGCCATGGACGACATCTACAACTGCCTGGCTGACCTGGACATCCAGCGGGACCCCAACGCCGCCGTCCGCTCGGCCTCCGACATTCTGCCCTGGCCTACGCTGCCGTTTGGCCAAACTCAACCCGCCAAGCGATAACATCAGCTAGCTCCTCTCCGAGCGGCCCAATAAGAGCCTGGTAAAAGCACGCACTCCTTCCGTATGCGGGGCGCTTTGTTTATCATGTCCAGTTAAGGCCCTGCCGATGCGGCGGGGTGGGAACGCCGGAATTCTGCCGGGGCAAGACACTTGATGAGGTGGCCGTTATGATGCGATCGACACATGCACGTACCAGGATAGGTCTGTTTTCCGTTGCCGTCATCGCGATGATCGCTGTTTGCGCCGTCGGCGCGCGGGCGGCGCTTGCCGCGCCCCCGGCCGGCGCCAAGACCCCGGCCTCGCCCATTGATCGCTACGTCGTGCCCGACTGCGAGGCTGCGACCGCCGGAAAGGTCCTTGGGCACCCCTATGCCATCGAGAGGTACCAGGTAATCAAGGATCAGATGAAGAAGGTCGATCGCTCCAAGGTGGGGCTGGTCCTGCTTGGCGATTCGATCACCGAGAGATGGAAACACTCTGACGACATCTGGAAGAAGCACTTCGGCCGATACAACCCCGTCAACTACGGCGTGGGCTGTGACACCACCATGGGCGTGCTGTTCCGCATCAACGACGGCTGCTTTGCCGGCATGAATCCCAAGGTGGTTGTGCTGAATATCGGCACGAACAATATCTGCGAATCCAGGCACAGCCCGGAAGACACGGCGGCTGGGATTCTCGCGATCGTCAAGAAGCTCCGCGAGACTTTCCCCAAGACCAAGATCCTTGTGATGGGAATATTCCCCCGAGGCGACAACGAGGGCAAGACCAACTTCCGCTGGGACAAGGCCCCTCGGGCGAATTTCATCGTCCATCGCTACGCGGACAATCAGAACGTGTACTTCATGGAAATCGGCGAACGGTTCCTCCAGCCAGACGGCCTGCCCTTGCCGGCCACGTATGCCGATGGCGTGCATCTCGGCCGAGGCGGCCTGGACATCTGGGGCGCGGCGATCGAGCGAACGCTGGCGGAGATGATGGCTGAGAGTTCGCGGAAGATCCCGGCCGTGACGTGCAGCGTCGAGTTCGAGGCGGGGCGAATGGGCGCAACGGGTGCCATGAACGTCACCATCACGCCGCAGGTGTCCATCCTTGACGGCATGAAGGTCGAGATCACCGTGCCGCCCGGGTTCACGCTGGACCGCACGAAGACGCAGCTTCCCGGCGCGGAGCCGAGCCCCAAGAAACCCGTGACCACCGACACGGTGGTCAGTTCGCTTAGCCCCCTGGCCGTGATAACGATTCGCAAGCCGCATACCCAGGGCAGGCCCACGACGTTTTCCCTGTCCAATGTGACCGCTGCGGCGTTCGTCGGTGACTTCGCCGGGGTCCTCGTCGAGGTCCGCGCCGCCAACGGAATGCTGCTGGCTCGCGGGCAGTCGGCGGGCATTTCGGTTCGTTAGCGGTGTTGTTCAACCAGGAGAACGCCCGTGTTTGAAGGCAAGTCGGTAGCTGTAGTGGTGCCGGCGTACAACGAGCAGACGCAGATTGGCCAGGTTCTGGCGACCATGCCGGACTTCGTGGACTGCGTGATCGTGGTCGACGACGTCAGCCGGGACGCCACGCCCGAGATCGTCCGCAAGTGGATTGCCGAGGAAGTCCAGGGTCAAAGCCCGCGGACCATTCTGCTGCGCCACGAGGTCAACGCGGGCGTAGGGCGGGCGATTGTCACCGGCTATCGCGAGGCCATGCGCCGGCAAATGGACGTCACGGCGGTGATGGCCGGCGATGGGCAAATGGCCCCCGACGAACTTGAGTCCATCGTCGCGCCCGTGGCGGCGGGGCAGTGCGACTACACCAAGGGCAACCGCCTGTTCTACCGCAACGCCTGGGAGATCATTCCCCGCCACCGGTTCCTGGGCAACGCGTTCCTGAGCATGCTGACGAAGATCGCCAGCGGCTACTGGCACGTGGCCGACTCGCAGACCGGCTACACCGCCATCAGCCTGGAGGCCCTGGAGACGATCGACCTGGACGGCCTCTACCCGCGCTACGGCTATCCCAACGACATGCTGGTGCGGCTTAACATTTGCGACTTCCGCGTCGCCGACGTGCCGATCCGCCCGGTCTACAATGTGGGCGAGCAGTCGAAGATGAAGCTCTGGAAGGTGATCCCGACGATGAGTTGGATGATCTTCCGTCGCTTCTGCTGGCGGCTAGGCCGCAAGTATGTCATTCGCGACTTCCACCCGCTGGTGTTGTTCTACGGCTTCGGATTCCTCTCGTCGACGATTGGGCTGCTGCTGGGGCTCTACCTGCTGGCCTATCGGATCTTCGTCGGTCCGGTGGCTGAGACCAGCGCCCTGTTCGCGGCTTTTCTACTCCTTACGGGCCTGCAACTGGAGCTCTTCGCGATGTGGTTTGACATGGAAGTCAACCGCGACCTGAAAGTCCGCGTCGGCCCGAAGCACAGGGGCGGGAAGCCTGAGGCTTAATGTTCAATGCCCAATGCTCAACGCTCAATGCCCGATGATCCCGGCGGCGTGCCGCGGTGGTGGCTGCCGGCGGTGGGGTCAGCTATTGCCGCGCTTTACCTGTCCGGCGTGGTCAACGCGTGGTGGCCCACGCCCGACAGCGCGCTGTACCGGTGCCTTGGGCGGAATTTCATTGCCGGCAGGGGTTACGTCTTTAACGGCCAGGGCCACACCACTGTAACGCCCGGCCTGCCCGTGCTGCTCGGTCTGACGGAGCGCCTGGCGGGGCCTGACGCGATCTGGGCCCAAAACCTCCTGATGTGCCTGGCGGGCCTGGCGGGCCTGGCCATCGCATTCGCGGCGCTGCGGCGGATGGTTCAGCCGCGGCTGGCGTTTGCAGCCGTGGTCGCGACGGGGCTTTGCGGAGTGTACTACCTCCACAGCCATCTGATCCTCACCGACGCGCCGTTTGCGCTGCTGTTCTGGGGGGTTGTCTACTGTGGGCGACGGATGCAGGCGGGCTCGTGGGCCTGGGCTGCCGCCATCGCTGCCTTGTCAGCCGCCGCCATCGCGGTCCGCCTGCCGGGGCTGACCATTCTCGGCCCGCTGGCGGTGGCCTTCGCGGTCGAGAAGTTCCCGGTCCCGGTGGCAAAGCGTCTTGCTGTCGGCGGGGTCATCCTGGTGGCAATCGTCGCGGTGGCTGGCGCGTTCTACCTCATCATCCGGAGCATATACCACCAGCCGTCGCTTTACCTGACCTACCACCTGGCCGAGGATCGTGGCCTGCTGTTTCGACTGGGTCAGCTTGCGCCGCTGGCGACAAGGCTGCCCCATACGGCCGGGGAACTCTTCACTGACCGCCAGGGCGCTTGGGTTGCCCTGCTGGGATGTCCGCTGTTGGCGCTCATTGTGGTTGGGCTTGCGAGGCTCTGGCGGCGCGGGCTGCGAACCCCGGCAGTGACGATAGTGCTAAGCGTCGTGACGATGGCGATTGGAGCCGTCACAATTGCCGACAAGGCCCGCTATTACATGCCGCTGCTGCCGCTGATCGCCCTTGGGCTGCTTGAGGGCGTTGTCGCGGCCGTCGAATGGATCCGCCGATGCCGAAACCTGGCGACGAGTTCGCAAACGCGAACGTGGGCGATGCTGATAACCCTGGCCGTCGTCGCCGCCGTCAACGGACCCGACCTGGCGCGATCTGCCTTCTACTACAGCTACCAGGCCCATCGCGGAAAATACCTCGACGTGATCGCGGGCGGCGCCTATGCCGACCTTTATGCTACGGCGGAGTATCTCCGCGATAACGTTCGGCCGGGCGAGAAGGTGCTAGTCCGCCCGGACCGCCTGCGGATGCTGCACCTGCTCAGTGGCAAGCTGCTCGATCCCATGTATGACTTTGGCGTGAACAACCCGTGGAACGCCAGCCAGGCGGACACGGCCTACCGCGACCTGCTGGCCAGGCCGGCGGTGGACGTTGTGGTGGGCGACCCCGGCGGGCTGGATGCGCGGTACACCGACCGCCTGAGGCGCCTGCTGGACACGATGGGGGGTCTGCGTCTGGCGCGGCAGGTCGGCGCTGTCCGCATCTACCGCCGCACGAGCACATTGGCGCCCCCGGCCGGCCTTAGCCGGCAAAAGCCCGGCGTCACTCGCGGTCGGGGCCGTTTCGTCGGCCAGGCGGACTGATGCTCCGGGCGCTTGCGTCGATAGCGGCGCGGGCTATAATTGCGGCGTTTCAAGGAGAAACAGCCACATGGCTGAATGGAATACAAGCGTGGTGGTCCCAGCCTACAACGCGGCCTGGTGCATCCGGGACGTAGTGCGCTCCGTGCAGTCGCAGACCCGCGAGGACTGGGAAATGATCCTCGTCGACGACGGCTCGACCGACGATACGTGGGCCGTGATGCAGGAGTTGTCGGCCGGCGATGAGCGGATCAGGCCGCTGCATTTCGATAACGGGGGGACGCCCGTGGCGATCAACCGCGGTCTCAAGGTGGCACGAGGGCAATGGCTGGCGGTCGTCGGCGCCGACGACCAGTGGTATCCGTCCATGCTCGAACGGTGCATGGAGTTCCTGGCTGCGCACCCCGGCCTGAGCATCGTATACACCCCCATGGTGCCGGTTACGCGGGACAACGAGGTGATTGAGGGTCATTCCAAGCCCTGCCACCGCGGCTGGCTGACCGAAAAACTCTTCCAGAGCATCTTCATTCACGACTCCTCGGCAATCTTCCACCGCCGCGTCTATGAGACCTGCGGTGGCTTCGATGAGGCCATGCGAGTTGGTTCCGGCCACGAGTTCTGGCTGAGGGTTTCGACTAAGTTCGAGTTTGGGCTTATCGACGAGCCGCTGGCCCAGCGCACTTGGACCCCGACCAGCCTGACTCGCTCCAATCGCAGCCGGGGAAGGCAATTCAAGACCGACATGCTCAACAGGTTCTATTGCGAGCAGGGCGGGAAGGACATTCTCGAAGCCGGTCCGGCCCTGCGCAGGCTTTCCCACGTGAGCTACAAGGCCGGCAGACTCCTGCTTGCCGAAGGCGATCCCCGCCAGGCCAGGCGATACCTCGCAAAGGCCGTCAAGTACAGGCCGACGCACCTCCGGGCCTGGGCGGCGATCATTGCGGCCACGGTCGCGGGCCTGTTTACGGGAAAGAAGAAATCCCCGTAGAGCGACCTGATTGCCTGTCGTCGGCGAGTTTTCGGAGTTCGTCGATTTTCCGTGCCAGGTCCACGCTGAACGTCGCGGCGGAATCTTCCCGCAGATGGCTGCCATCGTAACTGTGGTATCCATCCTGGTCGACCGCGATCCACTGCCCGCCGGCCTTGACGAACTTGGCTACGAACTTCGCCTCGTCGAACCCGCTTTG
>CAZSBS010000262.1:0-6607 GCA_964605095.1 uncultured Planctomycetaceae bacterium
ATCTTCCCACGCTTCGCGGACATTCTTCGGTAGAGATGCCATATCCATCACTCCTCTTTCTCTTGGCCTGGTCCCCAAGCACACAGCCACCGTGGTAGTGTTGAGAACAGGGCATTGGTCGTATTCGTTGGCAAGGCCCATTTCGGGCCGACACCCAAACTTTTCCGTTTCCCTGTCATTTTTGCAACAGCCATCCGTCAATGAGCATAGAGTAACCTATCGCCGTGCTCCATCAGCCAGGAAGAATTGCCCGCCATAGGCCCGGTAATCCGCCAGCGTGTCCCTGTGAATGTTCACGAGGCTTTCCGGCAGTTCGTCCATCGGCCAGAACCGCACCTCCGACCCCTCAATGCCGTCAGCCTGGGGGTTACCAGCCCAGTCGCGGACGATGAAGGCGACGGAGAAGCCCTGAACCTCGTCACCATTGGGGTATCTGAACCGTTGGCTGGGCCCGGAGTACAAGGCCATTGGCTCGGCGTTGCGAACCTCCAGACCGGTTTCCTCGCGGACCTCACGTTTCAGGGCCGCAAGGGCCGTTTCGTCCAATTCCACCGACCCGGCGGGCAAGCCCCAGCAGTCCAGATCGGTCCTGCGCTGGAGCAGGACTTCCTGACGGTCGTTGAGAATGATCGCCCGCACGCCCGGCAGCATAATGCACTGTGGCCCGAGGCGTGATCGGATGCTTTCAAGGTAAGGCCCCATCATTCCGGTGCCTCCACGGCCGTGCCCACCGGGCAGGTTGCACATCTTCCGGGGAACTCATTCCAGAGCCGGGCCATGGCGGCGAAGCCCGTACAATGACAAGGCAGCAGTCGCTTTACATCCAGGCGGCGCAGCTCGGCCACCGTCTTGTCCATTCGCTCGGCGCTCGCATTGAGCAGGTGCATGCCGCCGATCACTGTGTGAATCGGCCGGCCATTCGTCAGCGACTGGATGTGCATCAATGTGTTGATGACCCCGGCATGAGCACAGCCGAGGATCACGACCGTACCGGCTGGTGTCTCGATGAAGGCCGCCTGGTCGTCAAGGATTTGATCCGGCTCCGTGCAGGTCTGATCTTTGAAAAAAGCTCCGCCTGTGTCCTCGAAATCATTGTTGCGAGGGATACGCCCGGTAAGGCAGCACCCATCGGCGACTTCGGTTGGCCCTTCCACCAAGATGAGTTCGGCCATGTCGCGGACCATCTGCTGGTCCAGGTTGGGCATGCCGACATCGCGGGCGCTTCCGTTAGAATTTCGCGCATATTTCGCTTCAAACGCGGCGGGGTTCATATACACAGTGACTCGTCGAGCCAAGCGCAGAGCGTCGCCAAGCCCGCCGGTGTGGTCGTAGTGGCCGTGGCTGAGCGCGATGGCATCGACCTGCTCCGGTCGAACGCCCAGCCTCCGCGCGTTGCCGGTTAGAACCTTGCCCTGGCCGGTGTCGAAGAGGATTCGCTTGCCGCCCAGTTCAATCCAGAATGAAAGCCCGTGCTCGGCCAGCAGACCGCGCCCGCCGGCGGTGTTTTCGACCAGTACTATGATTCGCCCGCTGCCCATGCGGCAGAATTCCTTCTTACGTCGGCGTGGCCAGAAGGAGCTCTTGCACCTCTGTCCACACTCTGCGAATGTCCTCGGAGCAGCCGTTGTGCTGATACTCGACGACTGATAGCTTGCGAATCTGCGCGTCCGTCACGGCCCGGTCGTAGCGGACCCGCCCGGCCACGGCCAGCCCGCGCTGATTGGCCTGGCGTTCGATCTCCGCCGCGACGTCGGGGTTGATATCCCACTTGTTGATGCAAACCAGGCATGCAATGTCGAAGTGCCTGGCCACGTCCGCCACGCGGCCGAGGTCGTGCAGGCCGCTGATGGTCGGCTCCGTCACGATCAACACGAGATCAGCGCCGGTGATGGAGGCTATCACGGGACAGCCGATGCCGGGCGAGCCGTCGATCAGAACCAGGCCCAAGCCGCGCTGCTCGGCCAGCCTCCCCGCTTCCTGACGAACGATGCTGACGAGCTTGCCGGAGTTCTCCTGGGCAATGCCTAGCTTGGCATGTACCATCGGGCCGTGGCGGGTATCGGAGACGTACCACTCCCCATTGACGACCGGCGCAAACTCAATGGCGCCTTCGGCGCAAAACCACGCACAGACGCCGCAGCCCTCACAGGCGACGGGGTCGATGCGAAATGTCTTGTCAAGCTTGCCGTTGCCAGGGCCGTCGAAGTAGATCGCGTCGAAGCGGCATATTTCCTCGCACTTGCCGCAGGCGGTGCAGTGGCCGGGCTTGATCCGCGCCCGCTTGCCGCCCGTGAAACTCACGCGACGGATTATTTTGGGCTCCAGGACCAGATGCAGGTCGGCCGCGTCCACGTCGCAGTCGGCTAGCACAACCTTGCCTGCGAGGGCGGCAAACGAGGCCACGATGGACGTCTTGCCAGTGCCGCCTTTGCCGCTGATGACAACCAGTTCTTTCATCGATGTGCCCATCTATGGCTTTATAACCGCTTGAAGTATCTTGTGCTCGTCCGCGGACACCTGTCCGCCCATCACATCTGCGATCGTGCCGCCGAACATCTTGCCCATCAGGCCCATGTTCATCCCGGATATGTACACCTTGCCGTCTGGACCCTCGTAAACCCCCCACGCACACGGCATAAGCGTAGAGACCTCCGGGTTCGTGGACAGAACTCGCTTGGCGTAGTCAGCCTTGCACAACTCCACAATACGGACTGGTCGGTCGAACCGAACCCCGTGCTTGGCCATCGACTTGTTCATGTCCCGGATGGCGGGGCAATCCCATCCGTTGGCTTCTATGGCCTCCTTGAGTTCTTCACAGGTACGATCCACATCCGGGTACGTGCTCTCACGAACCGTGAGCATCATTCCCGGCATGGCCTGCCATCCCACCAATACCGTGATTCCGGCCCCGAGTAGAAGCCCAACCACAAGGCAGAGGATCGGCAATGTCCATGGGTTCTTGTTGTGCGACGTGCCAGGAGACACTTCGGTGCGGCTGTTCGGTGACAATCCGGTCATGACGGTTCCTTTCTATAACTGCGCACGCGCTTCGGCTTGAGTATCCAGGCGTGCAGGCTTCCAACCGCGCGCCCACATCACCTGTCCCTGTTCGATGAGACCGACTTGCACTTTCTCGAATCCCGCTTCCTGAAGCAGTGCCTTGACCTCATCAGGACGGTAGTAATGCTCGTTCCAGAGCCTCTGGGCCAAGGAGTCCTTGGGAAAATCGATGACGAAGATTTCGCCGCCCGGGCGCAGCGCCCGGTATGCTTCTCGAAGGATCGCCTGTGGCTTGGCCATCTCGTGCAGCGCCCACATGCTGACCACGGCATCGGCCGATCCGTCAGCGGCGAAACTCATGCTGGCCGCGTCTCGCTTGAGGCAATGGAAAAGGCTCCCATCGGGCGTGTGCCGCCGCGGGGGGAAGCTGCCCCCTGAAACGTCAACGCCGGTAACTTGCTGGTCGTAGACACTCGCCAGATGTCTGACCAGGTCGCACGACCCGCAGCCAAAGTCCAGGATGTGTCGGGCCAGTCGCACCTCGCGCCCGATGCGCTCGTGGAGGCGTGGCTTGATCCGTTCGTAGAAGTTGTCCGGCAGTTGCTTTGCCATGTCATTAGAACGGGCAGGTTCCGGTTGGGCAGCTTGAGGTCGAGGACGACGACGTTCCGGACTTGGCGGCAAACGTCGAAAAGACTTTCTTCGTGTCCTTCGATCCGCATTTCTCACACGCATGCGGCACCCGCGCATTAGCCTTCTCCAGAAAAGAGCTCACGTGTCCGCATTTCGCACATCTATACTCGAAGATGGGCATTGTTCGTCTCCTGCAAAAATCGCCGAAGTAGTTCTCTCGCCACCGGCACCAGTAGCCCCAAGGATTGTCCGGGCGATACTTGCCAATCTCTATCTGGCATGGGGGGTGATTCTCTTTTCCAACTCGGTCAGCAAGTCGCCATACAGGTTCCGGTACTTGGGAATCGCATCGCAGGCTATCTCGCCACGTGAATAGGCCTCGGCGACCTGACGGTCGTCGGGAATCTCGGCGAGGACGTCGATACGCTGGTGCTGGCAATAGCGCCGGGTCTGGCCGTCGCCGACGTCAGCGCGGTTGATCACAACCGCAAGAGGCAGCTTCAACGCGCGGACCATCTCCACGGCCAGCTTGAGGTCGTTGAGGCCAAAGGGCGTCGGCTCGGTGACCAGCAAAACGAAGTCGCTGCCTCTGACACTCTCAATGACCGGGCATGACGTGCCCGGCGGCGAGTCGATTACCAGAAACTCGACGTCTGGAGCGGCGTCCTTGACGGCCGCGATCACGGGCGGGCTCATGGCCTCGCCGATGTTCAGCAGCCCCCCAACGCAATGCACACCTCCGGCCAGGCCCAGTTCCAACTGCCCGGTCTGTCGATGCGATTCGGTGATCGCCCCCGTCGGGCAGACCAGCCAGCATCCGGCACAGCCGTGGCAGAGCTCGGGGAAGATCAGCACTTGCTTGTTCATGGCGATGATGGCGCTGTATTGGCATATCTTGCCGCACTGGCCGCAGCCGTTGCACTTATCGGGATCTAACTTGGGAATGCTGACATTCACCGGCCGCGTCTCGGACACCTGCGGCTTGAGGAACAGCGCCCCGTTGGGCTCCTCGACGTCGCAGTCGAGATAGCCGACAGTCCGCCCAGCCCTCGACGCCGTAACGGCCAGGTTCGTGGCCACAGTCGTCTTTCCCGTGCCGCCTTTCCCGCTGGAAACAGCAATGATCATGTCGACACCGGCCCTCCGCCGCCACGGCGTTGATAGCCGCGGCGGCCTCGTTGCCGGGCGGTCTGCTCGTTGACGTTGTCCTGCCATCCGTTGGAGGTTGTATCGACGTGGTCGAACCGGGCCGTGTAAGGCTTTATGTCCAGCAGAGGTGTGCCGTCCAACACGTCCACACCGTCGAGATGGAGAGCGTTTCCCTCGCGGCGCAGCAGGCGTACGATGCTCAGGCCGATGGGGTTGGGCCGGCACGGTGCCCGCGTCGCGAACACGCCGTGCTCGACGTCCTGGAGGAAGGGCTTGACCAGCAACCGGGGCGTCTCCGCACAGTGCAGGTGGTAAATCAGGTAGACATGCGAGAAGCCCTCCACATCCAGCAACCCGTCGGCGTATTGGGGAAAGACCTCGGCCCGCCCCAGGCAGCCTTGGGCGTAGACGGGCTGAATCGGTGTGGCACTGAGTTCCTTGTGCTCACTTCGAATCACGCCGATGGGAGTGAAGGTGACATTCTGGCTCATGTTCGATCCTTGGCAGCTTTCTGTGGTGTCACCGTGTCTCAGGAGGCCAATTCCCTGACCTCGGCCGCCCCTTTCTCCAGCAACGGCTGTTCATCAGGAAGGAGCATGCGGAGAAGCTCCTGGAATTCGCCCGCATGGACTCGCTCTTCGTCGGCGATGTCCTGGAGGACTTTGGCTGCGAGGGCGTTGTCGGAAGCGTCGGCGAGGGCCTCATACATATGCACGGCCTCTTGCTCGGCCGCTATGGCCATCCGGATCGCCCGCGCCAACTCGCGGTCGGTTAACTTCCGATCCGGCACCATGCCACTGAATGGATTGACGAACTCAGCCATCGGCCTTCTCCCGCTGGAGTTCCTCTATTCGCTTGCAGATGCCGTCCAATGCATCCTGAAATTGCTCCGCCTGTGCCTTGAGCTCGTCGAGCTGCTGCTCGTCGCTCATTGTCGGCGCGGATGGGGCTGCGTTGGGGATCCCACCCGGCACAACACCGCCATAGGCGGGATAGCCCACTGCTGCCCGCTGCCGACCGGTCAGGCCGGTTGCGTAGAACTGGTTTCGCCAGCCTCGCACGCCGCCGCGACCGCCGCCGCGGCCACCGCCGCGGCCACCGAATCCTCGACCGCGACCAAAGCCGCGACCCTGCACATTGGCAAATCCTGGCATCCCAAAGCCGGCGCAGTATCCGGCCGCGCGTCCTGTCATCGAGCCCATTCCCATCGGGCCTGTTCCATCTCCACCTGGCATTGCTGATCTCCTAACTGTTGCGAGGTCTGCATCAACCTCTGGTCATCGTCGTTCCACACTTCGGGCAGGCCTGCTGATTACAGGGCCGCCCGGCCGTGTGGGGGACCTTGTGCCCACAACTCGGGCATACGCACTGGCCGCTCGGGCCAGCCGCCGAAGGTCCACCCATCCTGCCACGTCCGCGCCCGCCGCCACTGGGCGGGCCTGTTCCATCACCTCTGGGCATCGTCATCACCGCCTTTCTGTTCGTTGCGCCGGCACCGGCCACCGCGGCGGCGACCGGCCTGGAATCGCCGACGCCGTCCACAGCAGCCAGGCATCAAGAATGCGTCCTGGTTCAACTGCCCGCTGATGAAGGCCGCCAGAACTTCTTCCACTTGTCCGCACGTGTGCGGTATGACCTGGACGCCGGCGGCATCCAGAGCTAACTCCAACGGGCGGGAAACCGCTCCGCAGATCAGGACCTGCGTGCCCGCCTGCCGCAACTCGCGGGCTCGCTCCAGCGGGCCCGAGGCGGCCAGTGAGCCATCTTCGCGGGAAACCTCCCGGCCTTCGTCCAGGTCCACCAGCAGGAATCTCCCTGCCACGTC
>CAZSBS010000263.1:0-6578 GCA_964605095.1 uncultured Planctomycetaceae bacterium
CTAACCGCCGATAATTATAATGCATGGTCGTATCTAACGTTTACCGCAGAGGAGTTGGCGGGGTATGTCAGCGCCACTAAAAAGTACACGCTCGACTACATCGATTACAATAAGAACCCCGGCGTAGGTGGTGCCTGGTCGATCTTGGGCGCAGCCTCCGTTCCCGAGCCGGCGACGATGGCCCTGCTGGCCCTCGGCGGGCTGGCGATGCTTCGCCGCAGACGCAGCGTGGCGTAATCATCCGCGGAAAGTAAAGAAGCAAGAAGAAGCAACTGGTTTCGATAACTCAAGCGCCCCGGCCACTTGGTCGGGGCGCTTGTTTGCCTGGTATTGGCGGGCGCCGGGCCTGCATCGGCAAAAGCGTGTGCGGGCGTTCTGTTCGTGTTCGTTGGGGTTCACTTCTTGAACGGTTCTCCGCGTTGTCGTTTTGCGTAGGGTGAGTTGGGGTTGTGTCCTTCGTGCAGGGGCCAGCCGTCGTAATCCTTGATGAACGCCCACTGCTGGCGGGGCATTCGCATCTTGACGGGGTTGTCTTCGATGTAGGGGATCGTTCGGCGAATGTCATCGGGGTGGTCCTGGAAGACCTTCCAACCCGGCCCGCCCCAGACGGGGTGGTCGGACGGTCTGAACCCATGCCGGCGAAGTGCATCACGAGAGGACTCTTGCAGGTTGGCGATCATATGCTCGGCCGTGTCGCGGTGCTTTCGAATAAGCATGTGGACGTGGTCGCCCATGATGGCGCAGGCGTAGCAGGTGTATTTGCTAGCCGCGATGGCCTCGGCGAAACTCGCGGCGATGATCTCACGTTCATCCGGAGAGATCGTAAGCAAGGCGTGTTTCAGTACGGCTGGCGCCTTGTTGTAGAACTCGCGGATTTCCCATCCCGCGGGTTGGACGGGGCGTCGCCCGTGGTGAATCTCGCCCAGAGAGGCAACGATGTCCTGACGTATGCTGTGCGATGTGCTTCCCCGCGGATCATTGGGCAACCACCATCCGTATGCGGTCCAGACCAAGTGATGTGCGATAACCATGGCGCGATAGTAAATGAACATAGCGCGAAACCGCAAGCGATTATCTGACACGCGGTCGTCTAACGCGCGAAACCGCACGCGGTCGTCTAACGCGAGAACAACCGTGCGTGCGCTCACCACGCAACCGCTTGCTCGCGCACCACGCAACCGCTTGCGGTTTCGCGTGTCGTCGCCAACCGATCTTGACTGACTACTTGCCCTGAGCTATGCTGCTTGGTCCCTTGGGCTCAAGAAGGCAGGTAGTAGGGAGTTGCATAAAGTGTCGGAAGCGACTGATAAACCCAATGACGACCCGTTCGCCAGCAGCGACAGCATTCGCTCTGCCCAGCCCTTGCGCCACGCGAAGATGCTGGAGCTGGACGAGCCGCTGCTGCTGGAGCGAGGCGGGCGATTGGAGCGGGTGCAGGTCGCCTACGAGACCTATGGCCAACTCAACGAGAAGAAGGACAACGCGGTCCTGATCTGCCACGCCCTCAGCGGCGACTCGCACGTGGCGATGCACGACGTTGACGACTCGCCGGGCTGGTGGGATATCGTCGTCGGGCCGGGCAAGTCGGTGGATACCGACCGGTACTTCGTTATCTGCTCGAATCTTCTGGGCGGCTGTCGCGGCACGACCGGGCCGGACTCGATGAACCCCGCAACCGGGCAGTGTTACGGCCCGGACTTCCCGACGATCACCATCGGCGACATGATCGAGGTCCAGCGCAGGCTCGTCGACTCGTTGGGCATCGACAAGCTCCTGGGCGTCATGGGCGGCTCGATGGGAGGCCACCAGGCTATGCTCTGGCCGATGCGCTATCCCGGGCGGGTGTGCGGAGTGGTGCTTATTGCCACCAGCGTCAAGGTGTCCAGCCAGGCGCTGGCGTTCGACGTCGTCAGCCGCAACGCCATCATCCAGGACCCCAACTTCCTCGGAGGGCGCTACCGCCAGGCGGGCAAGGTGCCGGATATCGGCCTGGCCATCGCTCGCATGATCGGGCACATCACGTACCTGTCGCGAGAGGCGATGGAGAAGAAGTTCGACGCCACTCGTTTTCAGCCCCGCGACGTGCCGGTGCGGTTTGAGAAGGAGTTCTCCGTCGGCTCGTACCTTGGCTACCAGGGCGCGCGGTTCGTCGAGCGGTTCGATGCCAACAGCTACATCACGATCTCCATGGCGATGGACCTGTTCGACCTCGGCGCGACGGTCGAGGAGTGGTCGGCCGCGTTCAAGGGCACCGACTGCCGGTGGATGATCGTCAGCTTCTCCAGCGACTGGCTGTTCTCGCCGCGTGAGTCGCAGGAAATGGTCCGGGCCCTTATCGCCGCGGGCAAGCCGGTAAGCTACTGCGACGTGGAGAGCCGCGCGGGCCACGACGCTTTCCTGCTGCCGGAGAATGTGGGAAGTTATGGCCGGCTGATCGAGGGTTTTTTGGCAAACGTGGCAAACAATGACGGCACAAACAGACAGTCGCCGGGCATCAAGCACCACCACAGCCAGACGAGCATTTTCTATCCTGGGAGGGCTCAGCGGCTGGACGTCGACCGCATCGTGGATTTGATTCCGCCGTCGTCGTCGGTACTGGACCTCGGCTGCGGGACGGGTCTGCTGTTGGAGTCGCTTGCGCATCGCGGCAACCGCAACATAATGGGTGTGGAGTTGGACGAGGACGCCGTGATCGACTGTGTCTGGCGCGGGCTGGATGTGGTGCGGCGCGACCTCAACGACGGGTTGGCGCTGTTCGCCGACAACGAGTTCGACTACGTGGCTCTAAGCCAGACGCTCCAGAGCATCATGGATGTCGAGGGCGTGATCCGCGAGATGCTCCGAGTCGGGCGGCAGTGCATCGTGAGCTTCCCGAACTTCGCCTACCACAAGCTGCGGAAGATGCTTATGGAAGGCAGGGCGCCGGAGGTTCGCGGCCTCTTGCGGTACAAGTGGTACAACTCGCCGAACATCCGTTTCCTGACGATCGCGGATTTTCGCGAGTTCTGCCTGGAAAAGGGCATCCGGATCCACCGCTGCGTGTTTCTGGACACCGAGGAAGGGCGGGATATCCCGCCCGAGGAGGACAGCAACCTCGCCGCCGACCTGGCGATATTCGTGCTGAGCCGACCAGAGGGGTGATCGAGTGCGCAGTTGACCTTGAATGGGCGGCCCCGGCAGTGTAGAATTAATACCTTGGCGACGAGGGGGGTGAGCGAGAACCTATGATACAATGCGAACAATGCGAGTTTTTTCATCGAGGCCAGGCTGGGCAGGCGGCGTTCTCGTGCGATCCGTTCAGCACGATCAAGGAACCTGAATGCCTGGCCAAGTGGCAACTGGTGAAGACCACCCAGTTGGTCGCCGCGTACCAGGCCACGCTTGATTACTACCGCAAGCTGGCGCCCATGCAGGAAAAGATGTTCAAGGTAATGGAGCGGGAGATCGATGACATCTCCGAAGCCGACCAGTGGAAGGTCGACGACGAGGATGCCGAAGACCAGGGCGGCGAGGCCCCTGAGACTCCCTGGGACGGGGGCAAGGCGTACTAGCGGTAGAAGTCGGAATGGTCCGAACCGCCCAGCCGGTTGCGTCGTTAGATGCTATGTGGCTTCCAGGTAAGAAAATCGGTTCACGGGAGATTAGTGTGGAACAAGTTGCGGTTAGATTTCGGGCAATACTGGCCGGGATGTTGGTTCTTGTGGCTGGGCAGGTTTACTGCCTGGCTCAGGATACCCAGGTGGCAGTCGCCGAGAAGCCGGCCATCGCTTCCAGCATCGACGGGCGCAACCTGCGGCTGGAGGGTATCGACAGCGTCTTGGCCGGGCAGTTCGCCAAGGGCCTCGACCAGCTTCGCTCAGCCGCCAAGGCCGATCCGGCCGACGCCGTGGCAGCCGAGGCCGTCAAGCTCCTCGAAGAGCACCTGAAGACCGCCGAGAAGTCCAATGCCCGGCGCAGCGCCGAGTACGACGACTGCGTGGCGCGGGTCGCTCACATGAATATCGCCCAGGCTTATGTGGCGTCGGCCGACAAGGACCAACTCAAACAGTTCCGCAAGGTTATTCGGGAGATGGGCAAGGCATACAACGAGAACTCACTGGCCGACACGCTGGAGGACTCTCTGGACGCCAACTCGGTCGAGAAAATCCGCACCCAGAGCATCGACGCGCTTGGCCGGGCCGTGAAGTCGCTGGACGAGGCGGTCAAGCTCCTGGAGAAGGATGAGGGCGAGTACGCCAAGATGTTCCGCGAGGTTGCCGGCACCGGTCGGGAGCTTATGGAAAAGCACATCGCCGGCTGGAAGGCCATGAATACGGACAAGGACAAGGCCTGGCGAGGCGCCACCCAGGACCTGCGTGAGATCGAATACGACGAGTTCGACGCCCTTGGCGACCTTGAGAGCATGACGTGCGAGAAGCCCTGGCGCGTCGGGCTGATCCAGGCCCGCCTGGCCAGGCGCTTGGCGGTGGACAAGGACAAGCTCGTTCGCGAGGGCTGGTTTACGGACCTCGTGAAGGCCACGGAGGCCCGCGGGCAGCTTTCCGTGAAGTCCGCCGAGTGGTACGACGCGCTCAGTTGCTACATCGCCTTGGAGGACCTTCTGCCCGACGACACGAACTACGTGAAGATGGTCAAGACAGTCACGCGTCACGTTCACGTGCTTATGATGTACGGCGGGAGCAAGGCGGCGACCCAGATCGCCGGCAACTTCGCGGTCGAGATTAGGATTGGGGCCGTCAAGCCCGCGGAAGAAGGTTCCCCCGGCGACGAGGACACCAGTGACGCCGACGAGTCCGATCAGCCCGACTGGCGGGAGATGGTAGCCCACGTCGACGCGGACATGGTCGAGAAGGTCATTGGCCAGCTCGATCTGAACTACGTTTCCGCGGTTGACTACCGCCAGGTCACCAAGGGCGGCCTGACCAGCGTGAAGGTCCTGGCCGAGACGCCCCAGGCGGGCAACAGCTTCCCGCTGCTGAAGGACGACGCCAAGCGCAAGGGCTTCCTGGACGCCATTGACAGGCAGATCCGCGACGTTGACACTCGCGACCGCGTGACTCACCTGGACCTTATCCTGGCTCTCAACAGCGTGCTGCACGCCTCCGAGCAGACGGTGAACATCCCGACGGAGGTCCTGTGCGTGGAGTTCACCGACGGCTTCCTGGACGAGTTGGACAAGTTTAGTTCGATGATCTGGCCGAGCGACGTGGCGAACTTCGAGAAGCAGACGATGGGGCACTTCTACGGCATCGGCGTGCAGATATCCAAGGATGCGGGCGAGCCGCTGAAGGTCGTCACACCTCTGGCGGGCACGCCGGCGTTCGAGGCGGGCATACAGGCCGGCGATCTGATCGTCAAGGTGGACGGCAAGCTGACGGAGAAGATGTCGATCGACAAGATTATAAAGCTGATAATGGGGGACAAGGGGACGACTGTCGAGTTGACGATCCGCCGCGGCGGCAGCGAGAAGCCATACAAGATCGTCCGTGACGAGATTCAGATCCACACGGTCAAGGGCTGGCGATGCCTGCCCGACAATCGCGAGTGGGATTACCTGGTCGATCCGGAGTCAAAGATCGCGTACATCCGCGTCACGCAGTTCACCAACGACACGGACGACAATATCGCCGCGGTCCTGGCCAAGTGCAAGAAGGACGGCGTGACCTCGGTTATAATGGACCTCCGGTTCAACCCGGGCGGGCTTCTCCGCTCGGCGAGGGATGTCTCCAACGAGTTCCTGCGATCCGGACGGATCGTCTCGACCCGCGGGCGCCACACCCGCCCTGCCGACCTGAACGCCGGCCCGGACGGCAATTTCCCCGACGGCGACCTGATAGTCCTGGTCAACCAGTACAGCGCCTCTGCGGCCGAGATCGTCTCCGGCGCACTCCAGGACTGGAAGCGGGCTCGCATCGTCGGCCAGAGGAGCTACGGCAAGGGCAGCGTGCAGAACGTGATCTCCCTCAGCTCGCACTCGGCGCTGTTGAAGCTGACCACCGCGCACTACTACCTGCCCAAGGGCCGGCTGCTGCACCGCTCGCCAGGCGCCAAGGACTGGGGCGTTGATCCGGATGTGGAAGTGTTCCTCAGCCCGCGCGAGACCAGGCGCTGGTTGGACATCCGCCGCAAAACTGATATCCTTCAGGACGGTGGGCAGGTTCAGCTTGCCAGCGACCTTGCCCGGCAGTACGAAGTGGATACGCAGTTAAGCACGGCCGTGCTGATGCTCAAACTCTCCAAGCTTCGCGCCAAGAGCGCGGCATAAAGGAGTCGAGGACGGGATGACTCGTTACATCTTGCTGGCAGTGATAATGTGTGTGGCAGGATGCGGTCCAGAACTGCCGCCCTCCGCGGACGGGCGCAAAGAAGTGCCCATGAAGCTCGTGAATGTCCGGCCCTTCCGGATGGGCAAGCCGGACGCCGTCCTGTTGTTTACGGGCGGCACGGGCGGGATGCTGGAGGTTTGCAACTGCTCCGGTCCGATGCCCGGCGGGCTCTCGCGGCGCAGCGGGCTGGTCGAAAGCTACCGCCAAAGTTTCCCCGGCACGGTCCTGGTCGACATCGGCGACGCGTTCTGG
>CAZSBS010000264.1:0-6574 GCA_964605095.1 uncultured Planctomycetaceae bacterium
ATGGTGAAGCACAAGCTCGTCGAGCACAAGCAGTATATCGACAAGCATGGCCAGGACATGCCGGAGATCCGGAACTGGAGGTGGGGCCAGGACTAGATGTCGAAAGCGACACCACAGCCGCATAGGACGCGGGCGAACGACACTGACGATAGATAAGCGGACCCGAACATTAGAAACATTACCTCAAGCAAAGGAGTCTGCAATGCCCGTTCAACTCAATGAAGAAGACGGCGGAAAGATACTCGTCATCCAGGTCAGCGGGAAGCTGGCAAGAGTAGATTACGAGCACTTCGTCCCCGAGGTGGAACGACTCATCGGCCAGCATGGCACACTGCGCATACTCTTGGTCATGACCGATTTCCACGGCTGGGAACTCGGCGCGCTATGGGCGGACATCAAGTTTGACATTAAGCACTTTGCCGATATCGAACGGCTCGCCATGGTCGGCGAAAAGAAGTGGGAGCACGGCATGGCGACGTTCTGCAAGCCGTTCACGAAAGCGAAGATCCGATACTTCGATCACGCCGACGCCGCTAAGGCGCGGAAGTGGTTGGGCCAGGCGTAGCCACCTCGGTGGCGACCGAGGATGCAGGAGAAATGATGCGTATAGGCATGGCCGCAGATCATGGCGGGTTCGAGTTGAAACTCCAACTCACGACGGCCCTCAAGGCCGCAGGATATGAGGTGGTGGACTTCGGCGCCCACGAGCTGGTTGCGGACGATGACTACCCGGATTTTGTGGTGTCAATGGCCAAGGCGGTGGCAAGCGGCGAGGTCACCCGGGGCCTGGCCATCTGTGGCAGCGGGGTCGGGGCTGGCGTTGCGGCCAACAAGGTGCCAGGCGTGCGCGCGGCTTTGATCACGGACCCCTTCTCCGCCCATCAGGGGGTGGAGGACGACGACATGAACGTGATGTGCCTGGGTGGCCGGGTCATTGGACAGGCTCTGGCCTGGGACTTGGTCCAGACGTTCCTGACCGCCCGTTTCAAGGGGACCGAACGGTTCAATCGCCGCCTTGCGAAGATATCGAAGCTGGAAAGTCAGGAGAAGGGATCATGAAAGACAACCCCCTTAGGACATTGGGAACGCTCGGCCAGTCAATCTGGCTCGACTACATCCGACGCGATCTGATCACCAGCGGCGAGCTTCAGCGGATGATCGGCGAGGACGGACTGCGGGGAATGACCTCGAATCCATCCATCTTTGAGAAGGCGATTGTGGGCAGCCATGATTACGACGCGGATATTCGGGTCATGGTGCGTGAGGGGAAAGGCGTCAAGGCAATCTATGAAGCTCTCAGCCAGCGAGATGTTCAGAACGCCGCGGATGAGTTCCGGCCTTTGTACGACAGGACTGACGGCACAGATGGATATGTCAGTCTGGAGGTCAATCCCCACCTTGCGTACGACACCAAAGGCACGATGGAGGAAGCCCGCCGGCTATGGGCCGCGCTGAACCGGCCCAATGTCCTCATCAAGGTGCCGGCGACGGCGGAAGGACTGCCCGTCATCCAGCAACTCATCAGCGAGGGAATCAACGTCAACGTGACATTGCTCTTTGGGATTCCCCGCTATCGGCAGGTTGCGGAGGCCTACCTCGCGGGTGTCGAAGCACGGGCGGTCCAAGCGAAGCCAGTGAAGACTGTGGCCTCGGTGGCCAGCTTCTTTGTGAGCCGAATTGATGCGTTGGTGGATCCACTGCTGGAAGAACGTATCGCCCAAGGCGGCGGGGAGGCGGACGTCGCGAAACAGGTGCAGGGGCAGGTAGCAATCGCCAGCGCGAAGGTGGCCTACCAGGTCTACAAGACAATGTTTGGCAGTGATCGGTTCAGGAAACTGGCTGATAAAGGAGCTCGCACCCAGCGGCTGCTCTGGGCCAGCACCGGCACAAAGAATCCGGAGTACAGTGACGTTAAGTACATCGAATCGCTCATCGGACGCGACACGGTCAATACGGTCCCCGTCGAAACCCTCAACGCCTACCGCGACCATGGAAAGCCGAAAGCCCGGCTCGAGCAAGAGGTCGTGAAGGCCCACTGGATACTTGACCGACTGCTGGAGTTGGGCGTCAGCATCGACAAAGTGACACAGCAGCTTGAGGATGAAGGCGTGCAGAAATTCAGCAAAGCCTTTGACGAGTTGATGGAGGCCCTGGAGAAAGCGGTGCGGGCTCAACACATAGCTAAGAGCGTATAACCATGTAAGAGTTGCGATACAAGGCGTACCGGAAATGAATGCACAAAAGCTTATGGACATTGCCAAGGCCCTGGTCGCTGGCGACAAGGGCCTGCTGGCGATGGATGAGAGCAATCCCACCTGCAACAAGCGATTTGCCAGGCTGGGGATTCCCCAGACCGCGGAGGTCCGGCGGGCCTATCGGGAGTTGATCGTGACCACGCCCGGTCTGGGGGAGTGCATCAGTGGCGCGATCCTGTACGACGAGACGATCCGCCAGCAGAAGAACGATGGCATCCCTTTTGCCGAGGCCATTATCGATGCCGGAATCATCCCCGGCATCAAAGTGGACGCCGGCGCAAAGGACATGGCAGGTCATCCCGGAGAGAAAGTCACCGAGGGCCTGGACGGATTGCGCGGCCGCCTGGCTGAGTACTCTCAAATGGGCGCCCGTTTTGCCAAGTGGCGGGCGGTGATTGCCGTGGGCGATTGTCTTCCCAGCCGGGGGTGCATCGAGGCCAACGCGCACGCGTTGGCTCGCTATGCCGCGTTATGCCAGGAGGGAGGACTGGTCCCCGTCGTCGAGCCGGAGGTGCTCATGGACGGCGAGCACACCCTGGAGCGGTGCCGCGAGGTAACGGAAGAGGTCCTGCGAACGGTCTTTGCCCAGCTTTACACACAACGGGTGGTCCTGGAAGGGATGATCCTGAAGCCCAACATGGTGCTTCCGGGGTTGTCCTGCCCCAAGCAAGAGGCGGTGGAAGAGGTGGCCGACGCCACCGTGCGGTGTCTCTTGCGGGCCGTCCCTGCCGCGGTTCCGGGGATTGCCTTCTTGTCGGGCGGCCAGCCCGCCGAACTGGCCTCTGCCCGTTTGAATGCCATGAATGCCAGGTTCAAGTCGCGACTGCCGTGGTCGCTGGCGTTTTCGTTTGCCCGCGCCATCCAGCAACCGGCTCTGGAGATCTGGTTGGGCCAAGACGCTAACACGAAAGAGGCCCAACAGGCCCTGCTTCATCGGGCCAGGTGCAACCGTGTTGCACGCCGCGGCGAATACAATGATGAGATGGAAAAGACAGGAGCGTGACAGCAAGTGTCCCGCAACTGGCGAAAGGCACTTTATGATGGATCATACAGACGGATGGATGAATGGCTGGATGGGCGGAGGGATGTGGATTTGGGCGGTGCTCGGCGTACTGGCGGTGGCCCTGCTGGTCGTCCTGGTGGTCGTCGTGATTAACAAGCAGTCCAAGAAATAGTCGCGCCTTCACTGCCCACCTGGGAAATGACCTGTGTGCCATGAAAGAGCAAAATGACGGGAAACTGCCTGTGAAGGAACAAAAACACAATAGTAGGCCCGAATCGAAGCCCGAATCGAAGCCGGGACCGAAGCCCGATGCGAAGGACGATCTGAAATCCCTTCCCATGCCGGAACTGGAGAAGAAATTGGGGTCCTCGCCGGAGGGCCTCAGTCAAGCCGAAGCGCAGAAGCGGCTGACGCAATATGGGCCTAACGAGATTGAGGAGAAGAAGACCAATCCGTTCCTGAAGTTCCTCACCTACTTCTGGGGTCCCATCCCGTGGATGATCGAAATAGCGGTCATTCTGTCGGGCGTCGTCCGGCACTGGGAGGATTTTGGCATCATCCTCTTTTTGCTTCTTTGCAACGCCGTGGTCGGGTTTTGGGAAGAGCACCAGGCCGGCAATGCCATCGACGCCCTGAAGGCCAGGCTGGCGGTCAAGGCCCGTGTGAAGCGTGATGGGAAGTGGGTCAACCCGGCGGCGCGTGAGCTGGTGCCGGGCGACGTCATCCGCATGCGCCTGGGCGACATTGTGCCGGCGGATGCCCGCCTGCTGGACGGCGACCCGGTGGAAGTGGACCAGTCCGCCCTGACGGGAGAGTCGTTGCCCGCCGAGCGCAAACCTGGCGAGGCGGTGTTCTCCGGGTCGATCATCCGCCAGGGTGAAATCGGCGCGATGGTCTATGCCACGGGAGCAAACACGTACTTCGGCAAGACAGCGCAACTGGTGCAGGAGGCGCACACCGTCAGTCATTTTCAAAAGGCGGTTTTGAAGATCGGCAAGTACCTGATCATCCTCGCGGTGGCTCTGGTGGCCGTGATTATTACGGTCGGCATCTTCCGCGGTGAACCGATGCTGTACGCGAAACCTCCGGCGGACCCTGTTCTCTTATTCGCCCTCATCCTGACGGTCGCGGCCATTCCCGTGGCCATGCCCACGGTGTTGTCGGTGACGATGGCGGTCGGCGCGCGTCTCCTCGCAAGGAAAAAGGCGATCGTGAGCAAGTTGGTGGCCATCGAGGAATTGGCGGGCGTGGATGTGCTGTGCTCGGACAAGACCGGCACGCTGACCCAGAACAAGCTGACACTCGGCGATCCGTTCAGCGTGAACAATGTCCCCGCCGACCAGGTCATCCTCGATGGCGCGCTGGCGTCGCGTTCGGACAATGACGACACCATTGACCTGGCCGTCCTGGGCGGACTCAAAGACAAGTCGGCGCTAAAGGCTTACGAGGTCCTTCATTTCCAGCCGTTCGATCCGGTGCATAAACGCACAGAGGCCACCGTTAAGGGCAGTGACGGAAAGACGTTCAAGGTGACCAAGGGCGCGCCGCAGGTGATTCTGGCGTTGTCCGCCAATGCTGCCCAGGTGAAGTCTGCCGTCGAGAAGGCGGTCAACGAGTTCGCGAGGCGTGGCTTTCGTTCGTTGGGCGTGGCGCGTGCCGAGGGCGACGGGCAATGGCAGTTTGTGGGCGTGTTGCCCTTGTTCGACCCGCCACGCGACGATGCCAAGGCAACCATAGCGACCGCCCGACACATGGGCGTGCAGGTCAAGATGGTGACGGGCGATGCCCTGGCCATCGCCAAGGAGACTGCCCAGAAGTTAGACATGGGCACAAATATCCTGGACGCCGGCAGTCTGGGCGACTCGAAAAAGCAAGAGACTGCGGAGGTGGCCGCGTCCATCGACAAAGCCGACGGTTTCGCGCAAGTGTTCCCGGAACACAAGTTCCACATTGTGGATGTCTTGCAAACACGCGGTCACATCGTCGGCATGACGGGCGATGGCGTGAACGACGCGCCCGCGCTGAAGAAAGCCGACTGTGGTATCGCCGTTTCCGGCGCGACGGACGCGGCGCGCGCGGCGGCGTCCATCGTGCTGGTGGAGCCAGGACTGTCGGTGATTATCGACGCGATCAAGGAGAGCCGGAGGATATTCCAGCGCATGAACAGCTACGCGATCTACCGCATCGCCGAGACGCTGCGCGTGCTGTTATTGATGACGCTGGCGATCCTGATCTTCAAGTTCTACCCGGTGACCGCGGTGATGATCGTGATGATCGCGTTGCTCAACGACGGGGCCATCCTGTCCATTGCGTATGACAATGTTCATTACAAGGATAAGCCCGAAGCCTGGAACATGCGCATGGTGCTTGGGATCTCCACGGTCTTGGGCGTCATAGGGGTCGTCGCCGCCTTCGGCTTGTTCTATCTCGGTGAGCGCGTCTTTCATCTCGACCGTGCCCACATCCAGACGCTGATGTACTTGAAGCTGTCCGTGGCGGGACATCTGACGATCTTCCTCACGCGCACGCGCGGCCCGTTCTGGTCCATACGCCCGGCAAAGATTCTATGGGGAGCCGTGCTCGGCACGCAAATCGTGGCGACCTTGATCGCGGTTTATGGGTTGTTCATGACGCCCCTTGGCTGGCGTTGGGCCGCGTTCGTCTGGGGCTACGCCCTACTGTGGTTCCTCTTGAATGACCGGATTAAACTGCTCGCCTATCGGATTTTTGATCCCGTCAAAGCTGAGACCAAGCCCGAAACCCAAACTGGGCCAAAGCCTGAAGCCAAGGCCGATCCAAACACTCAAACCAAACCCGATCCAAAACCCAAAGCTGAGGCTCAAACCAAGCCCACCGTCGAAGCTCAACCTGAATCAAAGGCGGAGCCGTAGCCAGCCAATGCCAACGCCGAATCGAAACCAGCACCGAAGGGCAAGCCGCCTTCCGACGTGTCGCCGTAGCTCGTCAAGCGAGTCCATGCACTCTACGAGGAACTGGGGCGTGAGGACGTTCGAGCAGTTGAAGACTTGGAGAAGGCGGAGCGCGAGAAGCGTGAAGATGAATCCCATAAATGAACAGACGGAAACCGCGCGGCTGGCTTGGGCAAAGGGGCAACTATGAAGATCAACTCGAAGGATTTTCGTGTGCTGCCTGGAGAGAAGGTCACGCTCGGCAAGCGGCCGACGATTGTGAAGCCCATTTGCAAGTCGAAGAAGCAGTATCACAAACTCCTGGCAGAACACGTTGACAAGTTGAACTCGCTGCAACGCCTTCACTATGCTTCGAGCCGCTACGCGTTGCTACTGATCTTTCAGGG
>CAZSBS010000265.1:0-6559 GCA_964605095.1 uncultured Planctomycetaceae bacterium
AGGTCTGCCGCTGGCCATGCGGAAGACGCTGGTGGAAATCGGCCTTGTGGACTCGCGGCGGTTCGCCGCGGCCAAGCCCCTGGCCGATCACTTGGCAGACTTCCACCGGATGCTTCTGGACAAGGGCAACACGGGCAAGCACGGCCGCACGGTCAGGGGCCGGGCCGAGCGGGCCTTCACGGCTTGCGGTTTCCGTTTCTACTCGGACATTGACGCCAACGCCCTGGCCGAACACTTGGCCGATCTTCGCAAGGACACCCAGGACGCCGACGGCAACACCAAGCAGGGCACGGCGCGGCAGACAAGCAATTTCATCCTTGGGGCCTGCCAGCAGTTTTGCCGCTGGATGCTCAAGTATCACCGGGCGCACGAGAACCCGCTTACCCACCTGTCGAAGTTGAACGTCCGCCAGGACCGCCGGCACGACCGCCGCGCCTTGACCGCCGACGAGCTTCGACGGTTGCTTGAAGCGGCAGAGACAGGCCCCGAGAGCTTCGGCATGGCCGGAGCGGAGCGGAAGCTGTGCTATCGCCTTGCGGCCGAAAGCGGCCTTCGGGCTTCGGAGCTTGGCAGCCTGACACGGGCGAGCTTCGCACTTGACGCCGAGCCCCCGACAGTCACGGTTGCGGCCGGGTACAGCAAGCACAGGCGGGAAGACACCCTGCCCATGCGGCCTGACACGGCGGCAGAGCTTGCAACGCACTTGGCCGGCAAGCACCCCGGCGCGGCGGCGTTCACCATGCCGGAATCGGACGACACGGCGAAGATGATTAAGGCGGACCTGGAGGCGGCGGGTATCGAGTACATCGACGCGGCCGGGCGGTTCGCGGACTTCCACGCCCTGCGGCATTCGTTCATCACGAACCTTGCCAACGGCGGCGTTCACCCCAAGACGGCGCAGGCTCTGGCGAGGCATTCGACAATCACCTTGACGATGGACAGATACTCGCACAGCCTGCGCGGCCAGCAGGCCGACGCCCTGGACGCCCTGCCGGACCTGTCGGCCCCGTCGGCGCAATCGGCCAAGGCGACGGGAACCTACAACGCACAGGCCGTGCAGGACGCCCCAGGTTGCGCCAGGATGGACGAACGGACAGCAGGCCGGGCCGATAGACCTTCGGGCAACGCGGGCGACACAGGCAAGGGCGAAAGTGTCTTGGCGTCCTGCTTGGCGCAGCTTGGCGGTTTTCATGGGGTTCAGCCGAGCGCTAACGAGCGCGAAAGTAAAGTATCGCGACAGGCAGTAACCCCTTGCAAACACGGCGAAAACACTGGAAAATCAGGCGGAATCGAGCGCCCTGGTGGGGTGTCCGAGTGGTCGAAGGAGGCGGTCTTGAAAACCGCTGTACGCGCAAGTGTACCGTGGGTTCGAATCCCACCCCCACCGTTCCCGCCTGCCGTCCGGCAGGCGAAGTAGCCGGTAGCCGGTAGCCGGGAAAAGCAGAAGGCGGAACCCGTCGGGAAAAGCGGAACCTGAAACCCGGAAAGCAAGATCCGGAACGTGGATCCGCTTTCCTGCCCACCACGCCGCTGTAAAAGCCGCTCAGGAGAGCGGCGTTCCCCGCATATAAATCCTATAGGATCTATAAGACCTATGCCTTTGTTCCTACCGGCCCGAACCTTGGAGCGGCCTTTGGCCCGGGCTTTGGCGCGGAGCGTGGCGCTGCGGGGGTGGTCTTGGCCGGCAGGCTCTGGGCACGGATGTTGACCCACGTGGCCACGTTGCCGCGGGCGACGGCGATGTCACACGGAACCAACGCTGCGACAGTGGCGGCAAGTACTATCAACGTCGCAAAATTGTTCATCTCAAATCCCTTCCGGACCTGTTTTGATGTATTCTCCTGGCCCGCGCCGATTATAACCCGTAGAATTATTGACTTGGTTGCCATTTACATTTGCCGCCGGGAGTTTATTATGGCGGACTTATCGTAGGTATTCAGATCCGTTTTTCGCGCCGGCTTTCCATCATGGCTGACAACAAGATACGTGAGACGTTCAGTGCCCGTGAGTTGGCGATTACGCTGAGCCATTTCGATCTGGGCATTATTTCGAGCATTGAGGAGTTTGCTCGCGGCTCTCGCCGCGCGCCCAAGCTGATCCTCCAGAGCCATCGGGGCAAGTTTCTTTTCAAGCGCCGCGCCAAGGGCAAGGACGACATGGCCAAGGTGGCCTTCACTCACCAGATACAGCTCACCCTTGCCGGCCAGAACTTCCCCCTGCCGCACCTGCTCGGCACGCGGGACGACAACAACTCCATGCTCGTCTGGGAATCGAACATCTACGAGATGTTCGAGTATATCGAGGGTTCCGGCTACGACGCCTCGCTCGACGCGACGTTCCACGCCGGCAAGATCCTCGGCCTCTACCACAAGCTGCTCCAGGACTTCCGCAGCGACTACCAGCCCCCGCAGGGCAGCTACCATGGCGCCCAGGCCATCCAGCAGTCCATCAGGAACACCATCAGTTCGCTGCCGATCGAGAAACGCCCCTCGGCCGAGGAACTCACCGAGACGGTCGGCGCCCTGGAGAAATCGTACCGCACCTGCGCAGCCGCGGCGGACAAGCTCGGCCTGCAGCAGTGGCAGGCCCAGATCGTCCACGGCGACTGGCACCCCGGGAACATGCTCTTCCGCGGCGGGCACGTGGTGGCGGTAATCGACTACGACGCGGCCCGGCTCCAGCAGCGTGTGATCGACTTCGCCAACGGGACGCTCCAGTTCTCGATCCTCGGCGGCGGCGATGACCCCACCACCTGGCCGGACTACCTCGACAAGACAAGATTCAAGCGCTTCCTGCGTGGCTACGACTCAGCCAACGTCATCTCGACCGCCGAACTGCGGGCCGTGCCGTTCCTGATGTGCGAGGCCATGATCGCCGAGGCCGTCCTGCCCATCGCCGCCACCGGCAGCTTCGGGCGGATCGACGGGTTCGGCTTTCTCAAAATGGTCCGCCGAAAAACCGACTGGATCCTCGCACACGCCGCAGAACTGATGAACGTGCTGCAGGATTAGGGAATGGTAGCCAGTAGTCAGTAGCCGGGAAAAAGCAAACGGCGGAACCTGCCTGCCGGTAGCCCAATAACCTGTTCGCTTCGGCAAGCAGGTTCTTGGCCAACTTCCGCGGTGCGAATCCCCCAGACGTTTCTTCTCCCCGCCTTCTCAGCGTCCTCCGCACCCTCCGCGTGAAGCCTGCTGTTCTTCATTTTGCTTCTCATTCGTCCACCCCCCACTCGGGCTCCATTAGCCGCTGGCCGTGAGGGCAGAGATGCAGTATCCGGCACTGCCGGCAAAGCGGGATGCGAGCCTTGCACACGGCCCGGCCATGGGCTATGAGCAGCACGTGCATGGCGTAGCGGTCGCGCGGGGCGATCAGCGGCGTGAGCACCTCGTGCGCCCTGGCCGGCGGCACGTCCTCGGCCAGCACCGCCAGCCGACGGGCGATGCGGAAGATGTGGGTATCGACCGGGAAGACCGGCCTGCCCAGGGCGAACAGCAGCGTACACAGCGCGGTCTTGGGTCCGACGCCCTTAAAGGCGGTCAGGGTGGCAAAGGCCTCGTCGGCGTCCATGTCGGCCAGGAAGTCCAACTCGATTCGCCCGCGCCGGAGGCGGATCTCGCGGAAGATGGCCTGGATCCGCGGGGCCTTGGTCCTGGCCAGGCCGCTGACACGGATGCACCGCTCGACCTGCCTGAGAGGCGCGTCGGCAACGGCATCCCAGGTGGGCAAGTGCCGACAGAGCCTTTCGAAGCCGGCTGAACTGTT
Organism: uncultured Planctomycetaceae bacterium; assembly: GCA_964605095.1. Lineage (GTDB taxonomy): Bacteria > Planctomycetota > Phycisphaerae > SM23-33 > SM23-33 > JAUWQU01. The sequence continues at coordinate 3,763 of CAZSBS010000265.1, forward strand.
GGAGTCGTTGGTGTTCTGCGAAAGGATCGTCGCCACAAGCATGGCGACGGGGTCCTGCCGCCCGGGGCGCCGCCGCGGGCCATAGCAGCGGCGCAGGATTGGCAAGACGCGCCGCAGCACGTCCGCTGGGCCCTGCGCGCCGGCGGGGTTTTCCCTTTGTCGCATTCGGAACACCTTTGCTAAAAGGTCCGTAATATGGTAGCCTTATCCGTCATTGTTTCGTAGCCAATGTGGCCCCGGCTTGGCCGGGACAAGACTGGAATAGATGCGAATGCATGAATCACAAGCGGCCTGGCGGCCCGCAGCCACAGCGGAAGCACCGCCGGCCGGCGTGAAGAGACGACGCTTATGCGAATACTGCTGATTCAACCTGACTATCAGATCGCCGGGTTCGGCTTTCGCCTGGCAGCCATGCCGGAACCGCTGCACCTGGAAGTCCTTGCCGGCGGCCTGCCGGACCATGACGTCCGCATCCTGGACATGCGAATCGAAGCCAACCTGATGAGTCTGCTGGAGGAGTTTCAGCCGCATCTTGTTGGAGTTACGGCACTTACGACGGAAGTCTACACCGCCCGCGATGTTCTGATGGCGGTCAAGAACTATTCCGAGGAGATATTCACCGTCGTCGGAGGCCATCACTGCACGCTGATGCCCGAGGATTTCCAGATTCCGCAGACCGACGCGATCGCCATCGGCGAGGGCGAATTCGTGCTGCCGGAACTGGTGGCGACCCTCTCGGCCGGGGGAAACCTGGCAAACGTGCCAAACCTGATCTGGCAAAACCGCGACGGGCGGTTTGTCCGCAACAACCGCTCCGTGGGGTCCGAGCGGTCGATGGACAATCTGCCGCTGCCGCGAAGGGACCTTGTCCGCCAGTACCGCCAGGACTATTTCTTTTTGTTCGACAAGCCGGACTCGTCGGTCGCGGCGAGCCGGGGCTGCCCGTACAAATGCAACTTCTGTAGTGTACACGAGTTCTACGGCGGGCGAACGCGGCAGATGTCAGCCGCCAGGGTCATGGACGAGATTCGCGCCGTCGATACGCGGCACATCACGTTCGTCGATGACAACTTCCTGATGAACCACAGCCGAGAGAACGAACTTGCCGACCTGATCCGCGGCGAAGGGCTGGACATGAGCTTTTCCATGGAGGCGCGGTCGGACTCGATCGTCCGGCATCCCGAGTTGGTGGAAAAGTGGGTGGACATCGGCCTTTACGCCGTCCTGATGGGCCTGGAAGGCGCCACCGAGGAGGCCCTGGCCAACGTCAATAAGTCCAACATGCTGGAGACCAACAACGAGGCCATCCGCATCCTCAAGGCCAACGGCGTTATTATCTGGGGCGCGTTCATCGTCGATCCCACGTTCTCGGCCGAGGACTTCAGGAAGCTCGAGGAATACGTCCACACGATGGAGATAACGCACACACAATTCACGGTGCTTACTCCACTTGTTGGCACGCAGCTCTACCGCGAGCGGTTCAACGACCTGCTGACGTACGACTACACGTGCTACGACACGCTGCACGCCGTAACGCCGACAAAGCTGCCGCGGACGGAGTTCTACAAGCACTTTGCCAACCTCTACAAGCAGACCGACCTGGGCCCCTACTACGACCTGGTCCGGGCAGGCAAGCTCACTATCGAGGACTGCCGGCGCGGCAAGCGAATGCTCGACGCCATGAGCCACTGGGAATACTACCTGGACAAGGACCCCGTCCTGGGGACCGTGCGCTCCAAGGCCGAGGCACTGCCCGGCGCGGTCGCCGCTTACCAGCGGTCCGCCAAGGCGGCGCAGTAAAGGAACAGATTACCGCAGAGACGCAGAGGCACAGAGATCAGAAGAAGAAAAAGCTGGATGGGGATTACATGGGTTAAGAGAGACACAAAGTAATTTCTGTTAATCGATCAAAATCCCTTCTCTGCTGTTTCTCTTATATCTCTATGACTCTGCGCCTCTGCGGTTAAATCCTTTGGTTGCGGCGGAAGGCCGCACTACGAGCAATGATAGCAGTGCAAAGATCTACGGTCCTAATGAGCGCCGCAACGGTCTTGGCGTCGCTGGCGGCATGCTCGGCCTGGGCAGGCGGCGGCGACTCGAAAAGCCCCGCCGCGCCGGCGCCGGTTGTCCAGTACGGCAAGGGCAGGCTGATTTGCCTTCTGGCCAACAAGGCAATCGCAGAAAGTTCCGGCGTAGCCGCCAGCAGGCGCACAGCCGGCGTGTTCTGGACCCACAACGACTCCGGGGACAAGCCCAACCTCTATGCCTTCGACCTTCGTGGCCGGAACCTGGGAACATGGCACATCCAGGGCGTCGCCAGCCGGGACTGGGAGGACATGGCCTCGTTCAGCCTGGGAGGCAAACCCTGGCTGCTGGCGGCTGACGCGGGCGACAACGACCGCAAGTGCAAGACCCCCCGGCTCTACTTGGTTCCCGAGCCGCGGATTGACCCCAACCGCCCCGTCGCCGTCGGGCAGGTCGGCGTGGCTATGACCATTCCATTCTTCTACGACGACGGCTGCCAGGACTGCGAAGCCGTAGGCGTGGACACCACCAGCCGGACCATCCTGTTGATTTCCAAGCGGGGCAAGCGGACCGTCTACGAGTTGCCCCTGCCAGACAAGACCCCGCCCAGGCCGCTTACGGCCAAGTCGATCGCCACGCTCGATCTGGGCTGGGTGACCGCGATGGACGTCTCCCCCGACGGCCTGCGGGCCGTGGTGGCGACGTACGGCAACTTGACCGAGTACGCCCGGGCGCCCGGCGAATCCTGGGCCGCCGCCTTCGGGCGTCCCGG
>CAZSBS010000266.1:0-6539 GCA_964605095.1 uncultured Planctomycetaceae bacterium
TAGTCGCCCAGCGGCACCGGAGTATGCGGGCCGAGGAAGATCGCGCCGGCGTGGCGGATCTTAGCCAGCACGGCCTGGTCGTCGGAGGTGACTATCTGAAGGTGCTCCGTGGCGAAATCGTTGGCCGTGGCGCACGCGGCATCAATGTCCGGCACAACTATGATCGCGCTGTAGCGGTCCAGGGCGCTTCGCAGGGCCTCGGCACGCTCCAGCCCGGGAAGCTGCCGCTCGATTGCGGCCGAGACTGCCTTGGCCAACTCGAGGCAGTCCGTAACGAGCACGGCCGAACCGGGATCGTGCTCCGCCTGAGCGAGCATGTCCGCCGCCACCCATTCGCACCTGGCGGTCCGGTCGGCGACAATCAGCACCTCGCTTGGCCCGGCGATGCTGTCTATGCCGACCCTGCCCATCACCTGCCGCTTTGCCTCGGCCACAAACGCGTTGCCCGGCCCGACGATCTTGTCCGCCGGTCGAATCGTGGCTGTGCCGTACGCCATCGCCGCAACCGCCTGGGCGCCACCCAGCCGATAAACTTCCGTAACGCCAAGTTCGCCCGCCAGTGCCAGCACCATCGGGTTGACGTCGCCGCCAGTGGTCGGCGGGCTTGTCAACGCGATCTGCCCCACGCCCGCCACCTGGGCGGGCACAACGGTCATCAGCACCGTCGACGGGTACATCGCCCGCCCGCCGGGCACGTACACCGCCGCCCTGTCCACGGGCGTGTAACGCACCGCCAGAGACCGCCCGCCGCGCCGCAGCGGGGCCGGGGCCTGGTGCATGATGCTCCGCTGATACTGCCGAATGTTGGCGATGACGCGCCGGACCAGCGCCAGAAACTCCGCCTCAGCCGAGGCGTGGGCGGCGGCGATCTCGTCGGGGCCGACCCGCAGCATCGCGTCCGTCAGGTGCGCGCCGTCAAACTTCGTCTCGTAGTCAATCAGCGCCGCGTTGCCCCGCGTCTCCACGTCGGCCAGGATGTCCGCGACAGTCTTTCGGACGTCCACGGCTCCCCGCTCGCCGGCCGCGGTCATCCCGCCGGCGCGCAGGCAGTCACGCACAGCCAGCACGGCCGGGTCCGTCGAGGGCCTGCTTGTGTTGATTATTCGCACGCTCATAACCCGATAACTCTACGCCTAAGCCGCGTTTTTGGCAATGAGCTTTAGCGAAGCGGCGGCGTGGCACGGGCAATTGGTTTGCCCGCCGGGCACGGTGCGTGTAAAAACGGCGCGAAGGAAGGACGCCTATGACACACGGCCCGGACAAGTCCGACGCCGAATCCAGGGGTGACTTCGACGCCATCGCCCGTTCGCTGGGCCTGATATCCCCCGCTACTGAATGGTTCGCCTTGGGCTGGGAGCAGTCCCAGGCGTCGTTTCCGCGCGGCGGGCCGGAGTTCCTCCGCCCGGCGTTCGTCGCCGACACGTGCGCCGCGATCGGCCTGGACGACGAGATCGCCGCCGCCATCGCCGAATCGCTTGCAATGTTCGACGGCAACGAGCCGCTCCAACGCCTGGCGTGGCACTGCTCGCAAAGCCTCCTCGCAGAGGGGCGTGTCGAGTTTAGGCCACCCGAAACCTCATGGGAAACGGAACCCGCGAATCTGCCGCCATGGGGCGAGATGTTCTTCCCGGCCGTGCTATTGTCGGCCGGGCCGCGAATGATCGAACTGCACCGCGACCGCGGCATCCCCGCCGAGATCACCCAGGCCACCGCCGGCGACCTGGAACTATGGATGTGCTACTACCGTGCCCACCACGGCCGTTGGGGCCTGGCCCATGCCGAATGGCTGACCAATCACTTCCTGGGACGCATCTACCCCCTGGGACGGCTTCAGTTCCGCTTCGAGCGGTTTGACCGCGCATTCCGCGCGCTGCGGCATCGCGGCGACAGGCGGGTCGTGGTCGTGGCCGAAGACGACATGCAGGACAACAGCGACACCATCCGGGCAAGCCCGGTCTCCCCAACCGGCGAAATCCTGCCCGAGCCGGTCGGGTTCCCGCGAGATCAATGGCAGACGGTGCTCCAACGCGGCGACGCCCCGCGCATCTGCTGCTCGCAGTTGGTAAAGGCGACGCGGGTGGTCCCGGCGGCGTAGGACGTCATTGCCGCGCGGCCGTGGCGCCTGTTGCGCCTGCTTCGGCCTTTGCACCGGCGTCGGGCGCTTTGCCCAGGTCCTTCTCGCGAAGGCTGACCTTGTCAGCCGTGGGGAAGTCGGCCGGCACCTTCTGGGTAACCTTGCCCGTGGCCGCCCACTCCGTGCCGCGCTGGAGTGTGACGATGAAGCCCACGCACTTATGCTGCGCCGGCCCGTGACCCAGCACGGTGTGGAGGACGCGGCCCTTGCCGTATGCGATTGCCATTATCACCGGCTCCTCGCGCCCCGAGCCGCCGGTCTTGGCGTCGGAGTACGACGAGGCGAGGATGGTCATGTTCTTGGCCGGGCCGCGAAGCTTGCAGTACAGTTCGTCCGGACAGTGCATCCATGCCGCGGGCAGGCCCTTCATGACCGGGTGCTCGGGCGCCCGGCTGGTGACGACGTACGGCGTCTGCTGGCCGTGAGCCCCGCCGGAGCCCGGAGACTCGTCGCGGATCCACTTGCCGTCCTTCATGTACACGTAGGGTCCGGACTTTTCGTTCCGCCCGCCCCAGCCGCCCAGGCCGATCATCTCGTTGTACTCGGCCCAGTTGCCGAATGAGTTGTCAGCCGCGTGAACCACCACCAGCCCGCCGCCGCCGGACATGTACTTGACGAACGCCTTCCGCGTCGCCTCGGGCCAGTCAGCCCCGTTGTAGTTCGAGACGATCACGTTGTACTTCGACCACTCGGGGGCGAAGCCGTCCATCGGCCCCTTTTGGGGAGTGGTGGCAACGTCGACGTCAAAAAGCCCCGTGCCGAGCAGGATCTCCTTGATCTGCGGCGTCGTGCCCTTCCAGTCGTGGTTGTTCTGCCCGTCCACAATCAACGCCTTCAGCGCCGCCGCCGACGCCGCCTGGCTCAGCAGTGCAATGCCCACCAGCACGCAAGCCGCCCATCGAATCACTCTCGCAAGTCGCATATCGTTGTCCTTTCAGGTCAGTCTTTCATTCCTTTGTCAACGCGGACCTTCCGGTGTTGCACTAAGACGTTAAACCGTCCGCTGCCCAAATGCCACCGCGGAATCGCGAGTTTTGTGAGCCCCAAATATTCCGACCGCCGGCTCGCCGCCAAACGGCTCGCGACGGCAATACAAAAAAATGCGAGCCCGGAGGGCAGATGCCTTCCGGGCTCGTCGTATTGTCGGATGTCCTGCACTACGCAGGCGCGTTACCTGCCTAGCGCAGGCCACCTATAAGATATTCTGCCATACACCACCTCCTTCGGAACAAGACCTTGCCCAACCGTCGGCCCTTGGGCCCCGCCGGGCTACCTATCCCTCGGACGCCTCCGAGGGTCCGTGGCGGCCGGGGCAGCAACCGCTGGACACCCGACCATCGAAAGGCGCGAAGGAGTTTCACACCCTTCTATAATCATTATACGTGCTTGCCCCCATTTACGCAATAGGTCAAGTGTCCGGATTGCCAATATTTCTGCCTTTTCGCAATACGCACGATGCGGGGCTTTGCACGCTGTTCAATATGCCAGCTTATTGCGGATGACGCCCTTTACCGGCTCGTCGCCACGGCGCGGGATGAGGTGGATGTGTACGTGCATGATCTGCTGCCCGGCTGAGGCGCCGCAATTGACCCCCACGTTGAAGCCCGTCACCGATGGATCGGCGTCGAGAATTCGCCGGCGGAGCAGGCCCAGCAGCTCGTTTGCGTCGCGAAGCTCGCGGGCGGTCAGGTCGAAGTAGTCCCGCACGTGCCGCAGCGGGATGACCAGCACGTGAGCGTCGCTGACCGGCTTGGCGTCCGGCACGGCGAAGACCGACCCCAGGTGAGCCACTGCCTGCCGCCTGCACTTGGCCGAGCAAAAAACGCACCCGTCCCGCGTCCCGGCCGGGATGTCGCAAGGCTCGAACACGTTGTCCATACTCCGTTTCGCCATATGGCGACAGCCTACCACCGCCGGCCTGCCCGCCAAAGAAGAAACAACAGGTTCACGCAGACCAACGGTCCCTGCGGGAGGTCGCAGAGAACGCTGAGAGGAAAGAGAAGAAGAAGCGTCAGATGGGGATTACATGGATTGAAGCATATATATGAGTTCTTGATCCACGTAATCCTTTAATCCATGTAATCCCCATCAAATGCTTCTGTTTCTTCTTTCCTCCGCGACCTCCCGCAGGGACCGTTGGTCCGCGTGAAACCGCCGTTTCCTTTTCTCCGCCGCCGCGCCGGGTTAGAATGTTTCGCGTCATGGACCGGCGGCAACCTGAGAACACCCAGCAGATCACCGGCTCGGTCGAGCGGGTGACGTTTCACAGCGAGCAGACGGGCTTCTGCGTGCTGAGGGTGAAGGTGCGCGGATTCCGCGAGCTTGTCACTGTTGTCGGCTCGCTGCCGGAGCCGCGAGCGGGCGAATGGCTCGACGCCGAGGGCGTCTGGGCAATGGATAAGGTCCATGGCCGGCAGTTCAAGGCTCAGACTCTGCGGACCACCACGCCCAATACCAAGGATGGAATCGAGCGTTACCTGGCCAGCGGGCTGATCAAGGGGATCGGCCCCACGATTGCGGCCAGGCTGGTCGCCCGCTACGGCGAGCAGGTTCTGGAGATCATCGACACCGCGCCGAAGAAGCTGCTCAAGGTCGACGGCATCGGCGCCGAGCGGCTCAAGCGAATCCGTGACGCATGGGCGGAGCAGCGGACCGTGCGCGACATCATGCTGTTCCTTCACAGCCACGGAGTAAGCACGTCGCGGGCGTTTCGCATATACAAGACGTACGGCGAGAACGCCATCGAGCTTGTCACGGCCAACCCGTACAGGCTGGCGCGCGACATATGGGGCGTCGGCTTCAAGTCGGCCGACCAGATCGCCGAGCGGCTTGGCATCGCGCGCGATTCCATCCTGCGCGCCAAGGCGGGCGTCGAGTATGTCCTCCAGCAGTTGACCAACGAGGGCCACTGCGCGTACGGGCGGGCGGAGTTGGCTGAGCAGTGCGCGGAGCTTCTGGACATCCCGCTGGAGAGGATCGAGGAAGCCCTCGAACAGGCCCTCGCCGACGGCAGACTGGTAAAGGACGCCGGCGAGGATGGGCAGGAGCTGATCTACCTCGCGACGCTGCACAAGGCCGAGGTGACGCTTGCCGACGACATCGTCGGCCTGGCCGGCGGACTTCACCCGTGCCCGACGATCGACGTCGACAAGGCTATTCGCTGGGCCGAGGGGAAGGTCGGCCTGTCGTTGGCGCCCCAGCAGCAGCGGGCCATACGCATGGCCACACAAGCCAAGGTGATGGTGATCACCGGCGGGCCGGGCGTCGGAAAGACCACGCTTGTAAACGCCATCCTGAAGATCCTCGCCGCCAAGCACCTGACGGTGGTGCTCTGCGCCCCCACCGGCCGGGCCGCGAAACGCCTCAGCGAGACCACCGGCATTGCCGCCAAGACCATCCACCGCCTGCTGGCCTGGGACCCGAGCTCGGGAAAGTTCAAGCACCACGAGTCCAACCCGCTGACCGGCGATGTGTTCGTCATCGACGAGGCCAGCATGGTCGACCTTCCTCTTGCCAATCAGGTCATCAGGGCAATCCCCAGGCACGCCTCGCTGCTGCTGGTCGGCGACGTCGATCAACTCCCGTCCGTCGGCCCCGGCTGCGTGCTGCGAGACGTGATCGACTCCGGCGCCGTGCCCGTGTGCAGGCTCACGGAGGTCTTCCGCCAGGCGGCCGCAAGCGCCATCATCACCAACGCGCACCGCATCAACGAGGGCCGGATGCCCGACCTGTCCGCCCAGGCAGGCCCAGCCGGAACGCCGGCGACGGACTTCTACTTCGTCCACGCCGAGGATCCCGAACGCGGCGTCGAACTGATCGTCGAAATGGTCCGCAAACGCATCCCGGAGCGGTTCGGGCACGATCCGCTCGAGGACATCCAGGTGATAACGCCCATGCACCGCGGCGTGCTCGGCGCGCGAAACCTCAACGACGTCCTCCAGAGCCGGTTGAACCCCGACGGCCTGGCCATTGAACGTTTCGGCCAGACCTACCGCGTCGGCGACAAGGTGATGCAGACGGTCAACAACTACGACAAGGACGTCTACAACGGCGACATCGGCCGGATCGCCGACGTTGACGTCGAGAAGGGCGAACTGCTGGTGCGGTTCGAGGGACGCGCGGTCAAGTACGACGTCCGCGAACTCGACGAACTGAGCCTGTCCTACGCCATCACCGTCCACAAGAGCCAGGGCAGCGAGTACCCCGTGGTGATCGTGCCGATCCACACGCAGCACTACGTGATGCTCCAGCGGAACCTGCTCTACACCGCCATAACCCGCAGCCGAAAGCTGGTGGTGCTCGTCGGCACGGAAAAAGCCGTCGCCATCGCCGTCAGGCAGGCAAGCACTCGCCGCCGTATAACCACGCTCCGCCAACGCCTCCAGGCCGCCGCCGGCAAGGCCGA
>CAZSBS010000267.1:0-6459 GCA_964605095.1 uncultured Planctomycetaceae bacterium
CCCAGGCCTGAAAGGCCTGGTCTATACCCGCCTTCGGCGGTCAAAGCCCCGTGAACGGGGCTGAAGATAAGGCCCATAAACACACCCGGCTGTCCCGGCCAGGTGCCCAGCCATCGCCATCCTACCCGATCCGACTTGCCGTTGGGAGGCTCAAGCGGTATACATGGCAGCAGCATGCGGGAGACACTTCATGGAAGAAATAGGCGCAGGGCTTGTTGTCCTTATCATTCTCGTGGTTGCCGTCATCGGCCTCTGGTGGCGTTTCTCTCGTTCCACGAACATGGTCGAGCAGTGGGCGCACGATAACGGTCTGACACTGATAGAGGTCCAACGGCGTTTCCTTCGTCGCGGCCCGTACTGGTGGCGGACCGGCAAGGGCCAGGAGGTCTTTCGCGTCACCGTCCGCGACGGTTCGGGACAGGTGCTGCACGGCTACGTCCGCGTGGGCGGATGGTTCCTGGGCCTCTGGAGCGACCAGGTAACCGTCGAGTGGGAAGAGTGATGGGATAGGCTTTTGACAACCCGTACAGGCCCGCCCGCGCCAGCGAGCGGAGAGTAGGAATCAGGCACCTGTGCGCTACGCGACCCCTCCCCCTTGACGGGGGAGGGTGGCCCGAAGGGCCGGGTGAGGGTGACAGGACCGCCGAGACCTTCACTACTGAACTAAACACAGAGTAAGACTCATGACCGACCGCAAGCGTCCGCCAGCATCGGAGCACATGATTGACCGAAGCCGAGACCTCCGTCAGGACATGACCATTCCGGAGCGCCTGCTCTGGGGCAAGCTGCGAGACCGTCGGCTGGCGGGGATCAAGTTCAGGCGCCAGCATCCGGTCGGGCCATACGTGGCTGACTATTACTGTCCGGCAGCCAGGTTGGTCATCGAGTTGGACGGGCGAAGCCACCTGGGCCAGGAGGTCCCGGACCGCGAGCGACAGGATTATCTCGAAGGGCAAGGCCTGCGAGTGATCCGGTTCAGCAACGACAAGGTCATCTACAATCTGGCCGGGGTGCTGAAGGCAATTGCCGAGGCGTGTGAGGCAGTGTTGCCAGACGAGGAAGATCCAGCCTAGTCGCGGGAGCACCCTCACCCGGCCCTTCGGGCCACCCTCTCCCGTCAAGGGAGAGGGGTCGCGTTGCGATCAGGCACTTTATTCCAGAATAGGCTAATACGGCCTCGCTGACACGGCACAAACCACCGGCCGGCGGGTTAAAGAGCTTGAAACCTTGGAACCTGACTTTTATCGGATTCATTGATTTCACACGAGGAACTGCCATGACTTCCAATATGACAGCCGTTGTAGCCGCACTGGCGTTGGCCCTGTTTGTCTCCGCCGCGTCAGCCCAGGCGGATACCGTGCTGGTCGAGGCGGAGGCGTTCGCCGACGCCAGCGGATGGGTCATCGACCAGCAGTACATGGACCAGATGGGCTCGCCGTTCCTACTGGCTCACGGGCTGGGCGAGCCGGTCAAGGACGCCGTTACGACCGTGGCCTTCCCCACGGCCGGCGAGTACCACGTGTGGGTGCGGACGCGGGACTGGGTGTGGATGTCCAAGGCGCCCGGCACGGCGGGGCTGTTCAAGCTCGTCGTCAATGGCAAGGAACTGCCCGCCACGTTCGGCAATCAGGGCAAGGACTGGCACTGGCAGGACGGCGGGGTTGTCGAGATCGACAAGAAGCAGGTCGCCGTCGCGCTTAGGGACCTGACGGGCTTCGAGGGCCGATGCGACGCGGTGTGCTTTTCCAGCGACGCGGGCTTCGCCCCGCCCGATGACCCGAGCGCCCTGGCCGCGTGGCGGCAGAAGGTGCTGGGCCTTTCCGACAAGCCCGCCGACGGCGGTAGCTACGATCTGGTCGTCGTCGGAGGCGGGATCGCCGGCTCGGCCGCGGCGCTGTCGGCGGCCCGGCTGGGCGTCAAGGTCGCCCTCATCCAGGACCGCCCGGTACTGGGCGGCAACAACAGCTCGGAGGTCCGCGTCTGGCTGAACGGCGAGACGAACTTCCCGCCCTACCCGCGGATCGGCGACATAATCCGCGAGCTCGACCACAAGGTCCGTGCCCATTACGGCCCTTCGAACACGGCCGAAATATACGAGGACGACCGCAGGATCGCCCTGGTCCGGGCGGAAAAGAACATCGCCCTGCTGCTGGGCTGGCGCGGCAACGCGGTGGAGTTGGCCGGCGGAAAGATCGCGGCCGTGATCGCACAGCAAGTCGCCACGGGCAAGCGACTGCGCTTCGCCTGCAAGCTCGTGGCCGACTGCACCGGCCACGGCGTGATCGGCGCGCTTGCCAAGGCGGACTTACAGATGACCGACAAGGGGCACATGGGTCGCAGCAACCTCTGGAACGTCGCCGACGTTGGCAAGCCTTCCGCCTTCCCAAGGTGCCCGTGGGCGGTGGACCTTTCGGACAAGCCCTTCCCAGGGCGCCCCGCCAAGGGCAAGCCCGCCCCGGCCGGTCCGCAAAACCTCGGCACGTGGTTCTGGGAGAGCGGCTTCGACCGCGACCCGATCGCCGACGGCGAGCACATCCGCGACCAGAACCTCCGGGCCATGTACGGCGCCTGGGACGCCCTGAAGAACGTCGATAAGCTCTACCCCAACTACAGGCTCAACTGGGCCGCGTACATCGCCGGACCTCGCGAGAGCCGCCGCCTTCTCGGCGACGTGGTGGTTACCAAGGAGGATGTGCTGTCCAACAAGCAATGGCCCGATGCCTGCGTGCCCTGCACATGGTCGATCGACCTGCACCTGCCGGATGTCCGCTACGAGAAAGGCTTCGAGGGCGAGGCGTTCATATCCAAGGCCAGCTTCACCCGCTTCAAAACCCCGTACTGGATCCCCTACCGCTGCCTGTACTCGAAGAATATCGAAAACCTCTTCATGGCTGGGCGGGACATCTCCGTCACCCACGAGGCACTCGGCACCGTCCGAGTGATGCGCACATGCGGCATGATGGGCGAAATCGTCGGCATGGCCGCGGCCGTCTGCAAGGACTACAACACCACCCCGCGAGGCGTGTACTCCGAGCACCTCGCCCAGCTCAAAGCCCTGATGGCCAAGGGAACCGGCAAGCCCCGCTGAAGGAGGCTCAGGGCACTGCACCTTCGGGCTCGTAGGCGAGGGCCTCGATGAGGTCGGCGTAGCCCTGGCGGCTCAGGCGGGTCAGTTCGTGGTGCATTCTCACAGCCAGCAGGCGGCGGGTGTAGATTTCCCTGCGTTTGATCGCCTCGTCAACCGCCCGGCTGACTTGCTCGATCACCCTCACCCGGCCCTTCGGGCCACCCTCTCCCGACAAGGGAGAGGGGTCGGCGCTTGCTTTCTGCCATTGGTCGAGCATCCGATGCAGCCCGTCGCGGTCGGTGTGAACGGCCAGGCGGGCGATTCGCAGGTCCTCGCTGCCGGTGGCGGACAGAAGCTCCGGGCGGTGGGTCTTGCAGAACCGCTCCAAGGCTTCCAGCCGCGGCCCGGCCTGGCTTATGAAGCCCTTGGCTCGCTGGAAGTCGCGGCGGTCTCGTCCCTCGGCCGACAAGTCGCCGATCACGTCATATCCGAGCCGCCCGTCGCAGTAGTCGGGGTCGAACCGCATCCGCAGTTCCGTCGCGGCGGCGAAGGAGCAATAGAGCATGTGGTCCAGCACGCACCGTGCGGTGTCCAGGTCCTGGCCGAAAATCCTCCGGATGCTTCGCCGCCGGCGCCGCAGCAGTTCCTCGCGGGCGCCGGGCAGTTGGCTTAGCCAGTTTCCGTCCTCGGTTCCGGGCCAGAGGAGCATCTGCGAGTTGAACAGGTCAGTATCGAACTGGCGGTTGAGTTTCTGGATATCGGTGGCGGTCTGGATGGCGACCATTCGTGTGACGACGGAGAACCAGAACCGCTGTGCGAGCCGGCGCGTGTTGAACAGCATCGCCGCCGCCAAGCCGGCAAGGCCCACCTGGACCCGCGCGGCGGCGAGGGTGGAGTTGCCGTCGAACTGTTCGATGAGCTTCGAGTCGCTGCGGTCGAGGTACGCCCCGTCGCGCCAGTCTTCGAGGAAGCGAAGGTCCAGTCCGACGCGGAACATCTGCTGTATCTGCGGCATCGGGTTCTGCAGGGCCTCGCCGGCACGGATGAAGAAGCCCGCCTTGGCGCGGGCGAGAGCCTCGTTCTCGGTATGAGCGCCGGCGTGGGCGAGCGGCCCGGGCGCCCCGGACGCCATGCGCAACCGGCACTCGTGCCGGAAAAGCCGGTTCCACAGCGCGTTTAGGTGCTCGTCAGCCTGGCTCTTGCGGTAGTCCTCCATCAGGTTCAGGTCGCTTGCCTGGGCGACGGTCAGCAACCTGTTGGCGATCAGGTTCGGCAGAACCTTCAGCAGCACCCCGAAGACCAGCGAGAGCCCGCCGATCAGCAGCGGCAGCACGATGGCCTGTTTTACCGTGAAACCGGGCAGGCCGATGCTCTTGGCGACCAGGCCCACCACGGCGACCCCGGCCGTCAGGAGCGTGTAACGCAGCGACCGGCGGTAGATCAGGTTGCCGATCGTGTAGAGGACGTCCAGCGGGGCGATCATCCGCCGCAGGTCGCCCAGAAGGGCCATCTTTCTTCTACGACTGTGTTCCATTGACTCGCGTGGGCTCTCGGGTGGCTGTCCCGGCCTCAAAGTTCTCCGCCTGTTTCGGCGGCCAGGCGGTCCATGAACTGGCGCTCGATCGCGACCCGGCCGTCAAACGCCAGCCGGCTGACCTGGAAGTTGAGCGACTTTCGCGCCTTGGCCAGGCATGCCTGGTATTCGGGCCCGTTGTAGGCATTCAACGTCTGCTCGTCAGTCCGGCCCTGGATAGCGCTGCATCGCAGGCAAAGCCACACCCCGTGGGCGCCGAAGTGGTCCAGCAGGTCGGCGTCCTGGACGATCTTCGATGCCGTCCAGCATCGCCGGTTCTTCTTGCGGACGTTGTGCTCGCGGATGATCCTTCCGGCCGCCTTGATCTCCTCCGGCGTCAGTTGCCCGGTCAACAGGCGTTTGATGGCGACGGCGCCGGAGCGGTTATGCGGCTCGTAGCCCTTGCCAACGTCGTGGAACAACGCCGCCACGAACAGCAGCGACTCCGAGACCTCCAGCGGCTTGGATATCTGCTCGTGCAACTGAAGCGCCATCCTGGCCGTGCGAAGCCCGTGATGGAACGTGTAGCCGCGCTCCCGGTCCGGATGGGCTCTTCGCCCCGCCATGGCCGAGCGGGCGACCTGGATGCACTTCTTCCTGTTCATCGCCAACCTCGCCGCGATGGCATTGCCAGCCCGGCCACAAAAAATAATCGCGTTGCACTTGGGGTTTCACGATCAGGCGGGAATAATTATACAGGCAGATGCGACTGGAGACACCAGATCGAGGAAAACTTCGTATCTGCCTTTAAGAGCCAAGGCCCTCCTCCCGGCCGGAGCAAGTCGGACGGCCGGACCCTCCGCCTTGGCAATATATGGTTTGGCGCACCCGCCGAGAGTGCGCACGGGCCGAGCTAGTCCGTGATGAATCGGGCTGCCCGGCCTTTTTTTTGCGCGGGTCGTGGCACCTGCCGGCTGCTGCCGGGTTCCCGGTTCTCAATACCTGGTTCCGCCTTTCCTGCTCGCTGAAGCGAACAGGCCTCCCAATAAAAGGAGCCCCGGCGGCTGGGCGGACGCCGGGGCTGGGCATTGGTGCTGGCATGGGGGCCAGCTAGGGGGCTTTTTTGCATGCCTTGCGTGCTTCGTTTTAGTCGAGTCGGTTTCGTTTGCTACAATGGAAGGCTATGATACAATCGTCGCTTGGCCAAATTCCCGGGCGTTTTTACCGCTCGCGACTAAGGAAAAAACATGCGAAGGTTTGCCCCAACATTACTGCTGGCGGCGATGCTGCTGTCGGCAGGCTGCCAGCCCAAGTACACCCAGCCCCTGCTGGAACCGGCGCCCCAGACGCCCGAACAGCAGAGTTTCCAGCGGCTCTGGCAGGCCAGCCGGCACGTGCTGATAAGCTATCACTTCCGCCTCGACCGCCAGGACCCGCGAGCCGGGGTTATCACAACCTGGCCGATGACTGGCAAGCAATTCTTCGAGCTTTGGCGAAAGGACGCCGCGGGGGCCATCGACACCAGCGAGAGCACGCTCCAGACAATCTACCGCGCAGTCAGGGTGACCATACGTCAGAGCACCGATGGCCAAGGCTACAAGCCTGTCGTCGAAGTCCTCGTCAGCCGATCCGACAAGCCCACCAATAGCATATCCAGCACCTCCGAAGCCTACGACATGTTTACCAAGCGCCCGAAAAAGAAGAACAAGCTCACCGGCGAGCAGGAAGCCGCCCAAATGGTCGAACTCGGCAACGACCGGACCCTGGAAGCCAGGCTCGCAGCCCAGATCCTCAAACAGGCCGCCCAGGCCGCGACGGTAAGCCGCTAGAGCAGTTTAAGTTTTTGTGTAGCAGGTCGGCCGTCGCCGAGGACGAGCCA
>CAZSBS010000268.1:0-6444 GCA_964605095.1 uncultured Planctomycetaceae bacterium
GTCGACGGCAGCGACCTGCGGCAGCTTACCGACGGGCCCTTCAACGACCTGATGCCCTGCTGGATGCCCAACGGCCGCGTGGCGTTCATGTCCGAGCGGCGGGGCGGTTACGGGCGATGTCACGGCCGACCGGTGCCGAGCTTCACGCTGCACTCGATGTTCCCCGACGGCAGCGACATCGTCTGCCTTTCGCCGCACGAGACCAACGAATGGAACCCCAGCATCGACAACGACGGGATGATCATCTACACGCGGTGGGACTACGTGGACCGCGGCTTCAACCAGGCTCACCACCCGTGGATCACCACGCCCGACGGTCGTGACGCACGGGCGATCCAGGGCAACTTCGACCGCCAGCAGGGCGGCCGGCCCCACATGGAGCAGACCGTCCGCGCCATTCCAGGCAGCCACAAGCTCGTCGCCACCGCCTGCGGGCACCACGGGCAGATTTACGGCAGCCTGATCATCGTCGATCCGCTGGTCGAGGACGACAACCTGATGTCAGCCACCAGGCGGTTCACGCCGGAGATCCGCTTTTACGAATCGGAGGGCGGCCCGCAGCACTACGCGACGCCCTGGCCGCTCAGCGAATACTTCCATCTCTGCATGCACGACCCCGAGGGCAATGTCTCGCGCGGGCCCGGCAACAACTTCGGCATATACCTGGTGGACGCGTTCGGCAATCGCGAGTTGATCTACCGCGACCCGAACATCTCGTGCCTGTACAACATCCCGCTGCGCGCTCGGCCTGTGCCGCCGGTCGTGCCGCAGGTGACGCTCGTAGGCCGGCCGAAGCGGCCTGACGGCTCGCTGCCGCCGCAAGTCCCCCAGGCCGAGCTGCCCAAGACGGCACAGGTGAACGTCATCAACGTCTATGACGGCGAGCTTCCCTGGCCGGAGGGCACAAAGATCACACATCTGCGGATCATGCAGTTGATTCCGAAGACCACGCCCATCGCCGACAACCCGCGGATCGGCTACGGGGCGCAGAAGGGCGCCCGCGCCGTCCTGGGCACCGTGCCCGTCGAGGCTGACGGCAGCGCCAGTTTCCTTCTGCCGGTGGGCATTCCCGTCTACTTCCAGGCCCTGGACGCCAACGGCTTGGCCGTGCAGTCGATGCGGTCGGCGACGTACGTCCATCCGGGCGAGAAGCTCACCTGCCACGGCTGCCACGACCGCCGCTGGCGTTCGCCTGCCGCCCCGGCCAGGGCCGAGCCGCTGGCACTGCGCCGCGAGCCGTCCGCGATCCAACCGGACGCCGAAGGGTCGCGCCCGTTCAGCTTCCCGCGGCTGGTCCAGCCGGTGCTCGACAAGCACTGTGTCGACTGCCACGCCAAGAACAAGGACAAGAAAGCCCCCGACCTGGCCGCCGGCGACGTCGAGCATAACGGCGGCAGTTGGTATCCGTCCTACGCGAACCTCCAGAAGTTCGCGTTCTATTTCAACGACCCTGTCTGGACCACGCCGCAGACCATCCCCGGCAAGTTCGGCGCGAAGGAAGCGAAGCTCTACCAGATGCTCCGGAAGGGCCATCACGACGTGAAGCTTCCGGCCGAAGACCTCCACCGCATCACGCTGTGGCTGGACTGCAACAGCGACTTCTTCGGATCCTTTCAGAACACCAAGGAGCAAGCCCGGGGCGAAATCGTACAGCCGTCGTTGGAATGATGGGAGATCGGTAGCATCGCCGGAACAAGAGCGTGCCTGGCTACTTCCAGGCTTAGAGCCTGTCCTTGTTAAGGTATTGCATAATCAAGCCCGATGTGGGATACTATTCGATTCGGCGCCGTTCGGTCTGACGTGCATGGTATCCGGGCGGCGCGATGCCTTGGCCAAGGACGGCCTGCGGATTCTTGAGGCTGTTTTTTGAGGCTTTCTTGAAACAAAGGTTCGAGCGTATGCGGCGTAGTCCTTGTGTATTGCCGGTGATCGCGGCCATTATCGGCGCGGCCCTGCCGGTCATGGGATGCGCGGACAACGCCGCGTATCTTACCGAGGACCGCCTCAACAACGGCCTGGTAATCATCCTGCCGGGTATCGAGGGCCACAGCCGGCTCAACGAGAACATCCGCCGCGGACTCGTCGCCGGCGGGGTCTACCGCGCGATACCGATCTATCCCTGGGGCAGGCTGGTGCCCCTCATCGGGCCGCTGATCACCCAGGTGGACTTCCTCGGCAATCGCCTTGCCGGCGTCCGAATTGCCAAAATCGTCACCGACTACCAGGACAAGCATCCTGACCGCCCCGTCTACATCGTCGGGCACAGCGGCGGGGGCGGAGTGGCTGTCTTCACGGCCGAGGCAATGCCCGAAGGGCGAAAGATCGACGGCCTGATCCTCCTATCGGCCAGCATCTCCAGCGCATACGACCTCAAGAAGGCCCTCTCGCATTGCCGCAACGGGATCGTCAACTTCTACAATAAGGGCGATTCCGGCGTGCTGGGCATCGGCACCATAGTCGTGGGCACCGTCGACGGCACTCACGGCCCCTCGGCTGGGCTTATCGGCTTCGACTCATTCGACAAACCGGGCTACGAGGGCCTCTACCAGGTAAAGATGATGGGCGTCTCCGAGGACTCCCACACGACCAGCACGCAGGCGGTGTTCGTCGCCAGCTTCGTGTCGCCCTGGGTCATGTCGGATGACTGGCCGGCCGGAGCCGACGACGCCTACGTTGACGATACCGCCCCGTTGCCCAGGCCGCCAACTGAGGGCGCCCAATTGGTCCGTGCCGCCAACGGCAAGCCCGTGCCCGCAAGGGCCGTGACGGTCGTCCCGCCAGCCAAGGCCCAGTCGAAGGGACACGTCGATGAGGCCCTGCTGGCGGCCGCACGGGCAAGGAGCGAGGCCGCCAAACAGAATGGCGCGCCAGTCCGCAGCCATTCCACGGCCGCCCCAAGGCTGCCAACCGACGAGACCGTCGACCCTGGCGAATCCGGCAAAGCAAGAGGCCCAAACCGCTTAAGTCGCGACGAAGCGCCCGCCTCCACGTCCGCCGACCAGCTCTCGCCGCCTTGCGACCCGGAGGACGAAGTCGACCCCGCCGCAATCGCCCCCCTCGGGGGCCTAAGCCCAGCCTCGGCCGAGGAATCCCCCGGCCAGCCCAAGACCACCCCGCGTTTTCGACGCTGGTAAATCCCCCGCGGGGCGACCGGGCCAGCCCAACCGCCGACAATCCGCCCATCGAGAGGCCCATGCCACGGTATTGCGGCGAATGGCGCGAAACACCCCATATTCGCGAATGTTTGATAACCAGAGCGCGAAGGGCGCTTCATGATCGGCCCCGCATGGCGCCCTGTGGAACCGGCGGGATGAAAACGCGACATTCTTGGGATATCTTTGGAGAAAAGCAATGGAATCATCGTCTTGGCTTATCCGCGCGGCGTGCCTGGCGGTCGGAGCGATTCTCGTGGCGGCGGCGGTTTCGCCCCGGCAGGTTCTCGCGGCCGATGACGGTCCGGCCGAGCCTCAGATGACGCTTTGGTATCCCAAACCCGCGTCGGACTGGCAGAAGGAGGCGCTGCCGATCGGCAACGGCCGGCTCGGGGCGATGATCTTCGGCGGCACCGACGCCGAGCACATCCAGTTCAACGTCGACTCCCTCTGGGAAGGCGACGAGAAGGACACCGGCGCCTACCAAGCGTTCGGCGACGTGCAGGTTGAACTTGGGCATAAGGACGTGTCGAACTACCGCCGCGAGTTGGACATCGGCCGGGCAGTGCATACGGTCAGCTACACAGCCGGCGGCGCGAGGTACAAGCGTGAGTATTTCGCCAGCAACCCGGCCGGAGTGATGGTATTCCGCTTTTCGGCCGACAAGGCTGGGGCATACACCGCGACGATCCGCCTGACGGACATGCACGGGGCCAAGATCGTTGCCCAGAAGGATCGGCTGACGTCGTCGGGTGCGCTGAAGAACGGCTTGAAGTACGAGGCGCAGCTTCTGGTCCTTCACGAAGGCGGGTCGGTCAAGGCCGGCGAGGGGGTCATCGAGGTGGGCGGGGCGGACAGCATCACGCTGCTTCTTGCGGCCGACACGAACTATCTGAACGAATACGCCAAGGGCTGGCGCGGCGAGGACCCCGGCTTGCGGATCACGGGCCAGCTCAAGGCCGCGTCCGCGAAGGCTTACGCCGATCTCCAGGTCGAGCACGTCAAGGATTACCGGTCCCTGCTGGACCGCCTGCGGCTGGACCTTGGCCGGACTCCCCCAGCCGTCGCGGCCTTGCCCACCGATGAGCGCCTTACCGCATACGAGAAGGATGTCAACGATCCCGAGTTGGAGAACCTGTACTTTCAGTACGGGCGATACCTGCTGATCTCCTGCTCGCGCCCGGGGGCGCTGCCTGCCAACCTTCAGGGCCTGTGGAACCAGAGCAACAGCCCGCCATGGCGGTCCGACTACCACTCGAACATCAACATTCAGATGAACTACTGGCTGGCCGAGCCGACAAACCTCGCCGACTGCGCACTGCCCTTGATCACTTACATCTCCAGCCTGCGCCAGGTGCGGACCAAGGCCACCAAGGCCAATTACAACGCCCGCGGCTGGACCGTCCAGACCGAGAACAACATCTACGGCGGCAGCTCCTGGCGGTGGAATCCGCCCGGCAGCGCCTGGTACTGTCAGCATCTCTGGGAGCACTACGCCTTCGGGCAGGACAAGGAGTACCTGCGGAAGGTTGCATACCCCGTGCTCAAGGAGGTCTGCCAGTTCTGGGAAGACCGCCTCAAGAAGCGCCCCGACGACACGCTTGTGGTCCCCGACGGCTGGTCGCCCGAGCAGGGGCCACAGGAGGAGGGCGTCAGCTACGACCAGGAGCTCGTCTACGACCTGTTCACGAACTACGTCGAGGCGGCAGATTCGCTGGGCGTCGACAAGGGCTACCGCGACCGCATCGCCGACATGCGGGAGCACCTGCTCAAGCCGAAGATAGGCAAGTGGGGCCAACTCCAGGAATGGGAGACCGACCGCGACGACCCCAAGAACCAGCACCGGCACGTCTCGCACCTGTTCGCGCTGCATCCAGGCCGGCAAATATCGCTGGCGAAAACGCCCGCGCTCGCCCAGGCCGCAAAGGTCTCGCTGACCGCTCGCGGCGACGGCGGGACCGGATGGTCGATGGCCTGGAAGATCAACTTCTGGGCTCGCTTCAGGGACGGCGACCACGCCTTACGGATGCTCCACAACCAACTCAAGTTGACCGGCTCGACCCTGACGAGGTACAACGGCGGCGGGACGTTCCCGAACCTGTTCGACGCGCATCCGCCGTTCCAGATTGACGGCAACTTTGGCGCCACGGCCGGCATTGCGGAGATGCTCCTCCAGTCGCAGGCCGGCGAGATCGAACTGCTGCCGGCGCTGCCGAAGGCCTGGCCCAGCGGCAAGGTGACCGGCCTGCGTGCCCGCGGCGGATACGGGGTGGATATCGAGTGGAACGCAGGCCGGCTTACGAAGGCCGTCATCCGCGGCGTGACCAACACCGCGCCGACCTGCCGCGTCCGCTACGGCCAGGCTGCCAGGGAACTGCCCCTGGCCAAGGCCCGCGCACTGACGCTAGACGGCTCGCTTACCAGCCAGCTTTAGGAAATACCCATGCCCGACAACCAGCCGCCGCAATCCGTCCCGGCGCGCCGGGACAATCCGCAATCGCGGGCTTTAAGCCCGCTTACGTTCCTTCATGGACCTTTTCGAACTCCGTGCCGCTCTCGGCCGGGGCCTCGGCAGTGCCCTCGAAGAACAGATGGTCCTTCTCGTCGGGCGTTGCGGCCTTCTTGAGGCTCACATTGATCTTCGTCTTGCCGCGGTAGTTGCCGCGGAGGATGTCCTCGCTGATGGGATCCTCGATATTGTGCTCGATTGCCCTACGCAGCGGACGCGCGCCGAAGTCCGGGTTGTAGCCCTTGTCGATGAGGAACGCCTTGGCCTCGGCCGTCAACTCCAACTCCAGGTGGTGCTCGCCCAGTCGTTGGCGGACCTTGCGAAGCTCGTAGTCCACGATCGTGTCCAGGTCGACGCGGCTTAGCGTCTTGAAGACGATGATGTCGTCGAGCCTGTTGATGAACTCCGGCCTGAAGTGCCGCTCAACTTCCTTGTGCAGCAGGTCCTTCATCTTATCGTACGTCGTTTCCTCGTCGCGCCGTGAGAAGCCGAACCCGCCGCCGGACTTTATCAGTTCGGCGCCGATGTTCGTCGTCAGGATCAGCACCACGTTGCGGAAGTCGATTTTCCGCCCGAACGAGTCGGTGATGTGGCCCTCTTCCATGATCTGGAGCAGCGTGTTGAACACGTCGGGGTGGGCCTTCTCGATCTCGTCCAGCAGCACCACCGAGTACGGTCGCCGCCGGATCTTCTCGGTAAGCTGCCCGCCTTCCTCGTAGCCGACGTAGCCGGGCGGCGCGCCGATGAGCCGCGAGACGTTGTGCTTCTCCATGTACTCGGACA
>CAZSBS010000269.1:0-6440 GCA_964605095.1 uncultured Planctomycetaceae bacterium
TGGCTGTTGAGGAATCTGATGTGCTGCTTGATGTCCTTGAGAATAACCCGGTCGATGGGGCTGTCACGTTCGACCTCGTCGGGCGGAAGCTCCCGCATCAGCAGTTCGAAGGACTGCTTGGCGGAGCGATAGCTCTTGGCCATTTCGTACTTCCAGGCGCTTTCGTACTTATCGCGCACCATCTTGTCGAGATCGACTGAGGCCGCTAACGCCATGCGCTCGTACTGGACCTTGGGAAAGGATATGCTCTGGCTGTAAGCGCGGTACAGCTTGAACTGCCTGACGCATTTGTAGAGCTCGCCCGGGCGACTCCAGAGGAGGTTCTTGTTTAGATAGCTTCGCACGGCGAGGTCGAGCGCCTCGGCAGCCTTGGTGGGGCTTGGGGGCCGTTCGATCGGCGCGTCCAGGGCGGTGCTGATCTGCTCGGCCGTCAAACGGGACGATGGGACTCCGCCGTCACTCGTCGGTGAGTCATCCCGGAGCATCAGGGTGGCCCCGAAGCCAACCAGGCCAAGCAGCACCACCGACAGCAGGACGACCTTGAGATTCTTGCTTCCCTTCTCAGCCGGGCCTCCGAGGCCGTCTTCTTCCTGAGGTTGCCCGGACTGTCCGGCGGCCTTTTCAGCATGTTTTGCTTTCCCCGTCGGCGTGGGCGGCGGCGCCTTGGTCTTTTCGCCGGCGGCTGCCGGGGCTGCCTCGGCTCGCGGCTTGGCGGCCCGGGCCTTCGTTTCAGCCAGCTTGGCCTGGGCCGATGGATTGGCCTGGCGCCAGTCCTCAAGGGCCTCTTCCGGGTCGTCGCCCGGCGAGACATAGAGTATCTTCGTCTCCAGTCCGATGCCCATCACGTCGCCGGTGTCCAGCAGGATCTTCTTGTCCTTCCTGTACCGCTTGCCGTTGATCAGCGTGCCGTTGGCTGAAAGGTTCTCCATCACCCAGCCGTCGCGGGTCAACTGGAACTGCACGTGTTCCCTGGAGGCCGCCTCATCGAGGAGCCTGACGTCCGCGCTCGGGCTTCTGCCGAGCACGGCCGTGCTTGTCATGATTACCGCACGCTCGCCCTGCTGCGCGCCGGTAACGAAAATAAGCTCGGGCATTGCCGAAACCATCAGAACAGGCCTCTCTGAATAATCCGCAGAATCGCCGGGCCGAAAATCGCGATCACCACCGCGATGAGGATAAGCAGGCTCGGCACCAGTATTCGTACGCTGGCGACGGCGGCGGCGTTCTCAGCCCGCACCGACCGGTGGAGCCGAAGCAGGCTCGCCTGCTGGTGGAGAACCTCGCCCAGCGGCGTGCCGAGTTCCTCGGCCTGGATGACGCTGGCGACAATGCTCCGAAGGCTGTCCAAGGGGATGCGGTCGGCCAGGTTCCGCAGTGATTTGCGGCGGGTGGTGCCGAGGTCCATCTCGGCCAGCATGGTCTTGAGTTCGATGTTGAACGGGTCGTCGGTTTCCTCGCGGACTACCGTCTGGGCGGCCTCGGTGAACGTGGCGCCGGCGCCCATTGCCAGGCTTATGAGGTCCAGCGAGTACGGCACGCGCTTGGAGATCAGGCGGATGCGTTTGTCGGCCCGGCTGTAGAGCTGGAAGACCGTCATGACGAATCCCACGCCCAGGCCCAGCAGCAAGACAGCTATGCTGAAGGACCGCATCACCGCCAAGAAGCACGTCTCCAAAAGCAGGCCCAGCAAGATCCCCGACCCCAGCGCCAGGGCCAGGTACTCCTCCGGCGTGTAGTACTCCGGGTTGCCGGCGGCGACCAGCTTGCCGCGAACCCAGGCCTTCACCCTTGGAAGATTCATCCGGTGTGTGAGCGTCAGCAGCAGCCACATGATGTGCTTGATGACGCCGCTCTCGAAGACCGTCTTGCGGTCGGTGTGGCCTGTAGCCAGGGCGGCCTCGCGCTGGGGCGAGAGCCTCACCTGGGTGGACTGGCCGAAGATGCCGTAGATCAGCATCGCCACGTCGGCCAGGATGAGCACCGAGAGGATCACGTCCCAGACGTCGAGCATCTGCCAGAACGTCTGGGCGGGCGCCATGTCGGGCGTCTCGACAAGCCCGGCCTGGGCCTGCGCCAGTTGCGCCCCGGCCGCCATGACCGCGGCAAACGTGTTTTGAATGATTCCGCCCATGTCAGATATCGATAGCTATAACCTTGCGAATCCACAAGAAGCCCAGGAACGTCAGCAGCGCCATCGAGCCCAGCAGGACGTTTCCGACCGGCTCGGTGAAGAGCATTTTCACGCCGCCAGCGTCTATCACATACATGATGGCCAGGATGACAGCCGGCATCACCGCCAGCCAGCGGGCGGTGGCCCGGCCCTGTGCCGTAAGCGTCTGGACGCGGCCCTCGAGCCGCTGAATCTCCCGGATGCTCTCGGCGATCCGGTCGAGCGTCTCGCCAAGGTCGCCACCGCGTTCGCGGTGCGTCTGCAAGGCCGCGAAGAGCAGGCGGAAGTCGGCCGAGCCTATCCGGTCGGCGGCGTTGCGCATCGCCTCCTCCAGCGAGATACCGTACTCGTACTCGCGGGTGAGGTGCCGAAATTCCTGCCTCAGGGGGTTGGGGCCGTCGCGGGCTACCAGCGCCAGCGACTGGGTAAGGTTCAGCCCCGCGCGGACGCCGCTGGCAAGCGTCTGCACGCCGCCGACAAGCTGCTCTTCGAGCTTCTTGAGCCTGCGGTTGCGCAGGTAGCGGACCATCGCGTGGGGAAGCATCGCTCCCAGCAGGCCCAGCGGCAGCACGCCCCAGACCGACCGCGTAAGGGCATAGCCTATGAATCCCAGCACGACGATGACCATGCCCGTGATGATCGTCACCATCCGCGGGGGCACGTCCAGCAGCAGCGCCCGGCGGAAGATGAGGTCGTACTCACGCTCGCGACGGCGCACAAGTTCCCGCAGAGGCGCCCAGCCGACATAGGCCGCCGCGACCGACAGCACTAACATCACGATGCTGACGAACACCTGGAACCTGTCGAATTGCGAAGCCTGCGCCGCGGCCAGCATCATGTGAAAACCCCCACGTCCAGGAAGCCGCCGTCGATCAGGTCCTGCGAAAAGGCTGGGATGTAGCCGGTGTGGCGCAGCGAGGCGTCCTCGCCCCTGCGGGCCCTGACCATCGGCAGCAGGAAGATGTCCTCGGTAATCACCCTGTCCGTCTCGGGATCGATGCCGACGATCTCCGTGACGTGCGTGACGCGCCGCAGCCCGTTGGGAAGCCTCGCTATCTGCACAATCAGGTCCAGCGCCGCCACCGCCTGCTCGCGAATCGCCCGCACGGGCATCTCCACCGCCATCATTACCATCGTCTCCAGACGCATCATCGTGTCCGCCGGGTTGTTGGCGTGAATCGTCGTCAGCGACCCGTCGTGCCCGGTGTTCATCGCCTGGAGCATGTCCAGGGCCTCCGGGCCGCGGCACTCGCCGACGATCAGCCGGTCGGGCCTCATCCGCAGGGCGTTCTTGACCAGGTCGCGGATGGTGTAGGCGCCCTTGCCCTCGATGTTGGCTGGACGGGTCTCCAGGCGGGCGATATGCTCCTGACCGAGCTGGAGCTCGGCTGAGTCCTCTATGGTGATTATCCGCTCGCCGTCCGGAATGAAGCTGCTAAGCACGTTCAGCGTGGTGGTCTTTCCGCTGCCGGTCCCGCCGGAGATGATGATGTTCTTGCGCCCCAGGACGCAGGCCTGGAGGAAACGCGCGACCGGCTCGGTAATGGTGCCGCGTTCGATGAGGTCGTCGACGGTGAAGGGGATCCTCGCAAACTTGCGGATGGTCAGCGTCGGACCCGAAAGGCTCAGCGGGCTGATTATCGCGTTGACTCTGCTGCCGTCGGGCAGGCGGGCGTCCACCAGCGGCGTTGACCGGTCGATCCGCCGCCCTACGGGAGTGATGATCCGCTCGATGATGCTCTGGACTATTTCGTCAGAAAAAAAACTTCGCCCGGTGTTCTGGATCGTGCCTTCCTTCTCGATGTATATCTTGTCGCGCCCGATGACCATGATCTCGTTGATGTTGGGCATCTCCAGCAGGTCCTGGAGCGGCCCGTAGCCGACGACGACGTCCTCTATCTCCTTCGAGAGCATCCGCCGGCTGACGTATTCGCGAAGCTCCGGGCTGATCCTGGTGCTTACGCGCTGCATCTGGGCTTCCCAATCGGTCTCGATAGTCAGGATGTCGTCCTTGAGCGAGTGAGGCCGCAGGCGAAGCGGGAAGAAGCTCACGATGTCGCCGACGATTCGGGTGATGGCCTCCTCGTGCTTGTTGTCGAGAATGTCGGAGTTCTCGAATCCGTAGCCGTACATGAGCTTGCCGGTGGCCCTGCGGGCGAGTTCGGTCACCACGGCCCGCCAGAGGAAGTCCCGCACGAGGTGGCGGGACATGTCATCGTCGACCTGATCGTGGTACTTGTCGATGATGTCCGACAGGTGGCGTTTGATCAGGGCGACGAGCTTCTCGTCCGTCACGCCGGACTGGCCCGTAACGCGGAGGTTGAGGCGTTCCAGAAGCTCGGCGTGCATCTTCTGCTCGAGTTCCATTACCCGCCGGCGGGGCGTGACGGCCCTGTCGGCCACGGAGATCCGCCTCTGCGACGGCTCCATCATGTAGATGCTGAACTCGCCGACGCGGATCTCGTCGCCGTAGTCGATCTTGCCACGCTGCTTGTAGGCGATGACCTTGTTGGCGACGCTCGTGCCGTTGAGGCCGAGCGATTCCAGGAAGAAGCTTCCGGAGTCCTTGAAAATCCGGGCGTGATGCCGCGAGACGAACTGGCTGCGGAGCGTGACGTCGTTGGAATCGTCGCGCCCGATGGTGATGTCTTCACTGGAGACCTTCACCACCTCCCGCTCGTCGCTGTATTGATTGTAGACCCAGATTTCCACTAACCAGCCCTTTTTGGCATTTGGCAGGCGTCCGAGGCGTCATTCCCAGGTTCTGGAGCCGGGCACCGTCACGCCGTCAGAGCCACCCGGGCCGCCGCCCCGGCCTGTCGGCAACTCGCCCCGCGCCGGCGCGGCGGCGGACTCGCCAAGCTTCTTGAGTTCCGGAACGATGATGTTGAAATCGCTCAACGGCCGCTCATTGGTGGGTCGAAGCTCAACCCAGCAACCACCGTTGACGTGCGTCAGCAGGTTGGCCCACTGGAGCGACACATCTTCCGGCAACTCGACAGTGATGCTGTTGTAGGTCTTCGGCGCCCTGGTCGTCACGCTGGACTTCTGTATCTTGGAGAGATCATTTCCATAGCCGCCTACGGCCAGAACAGTCACGCCCTTGATTATCCGGTACGCCTTGCCACTTATCATCCCAAGGATGTTCACGCGGTCGTTGGTGCGCAGGATGTCGCCGGGGGAAAGTTTGGAGTCAAGCTGAATGGCGATGGCCACACTGCCGGGCTTGATGGCAGCAGCCGGCGTGATGCCCCCGCCGCCGGTTATGTAGTCCCACAGCAGCCAGCGGCCCTTATCGAGGCTCCGGTTGACCGTCTGGCCGACCGCGAAATTCAGGTTCTCGCCCGTTACGACCGTCCCGAGGCTTTCCTGGTACTGCTTGGGGACGGTTCGGACCTCGAGGTCCTCGACCCTGAGCTTCTCGCCCGCGTCGACATCCCGGGCCAGGGAGATAAGCTCGATCTGCTGGCCCCGCGCGGCATTGCGGACGCTGTGGATGTGGACATTGTAGATGACCACCACAACCAGGCCCAGCCCCAGGGATACCAGCAGAAGCCAAAGGTTCTGTCCACCAGCGTTTTGTTCTTCGGCCATGTTCTCACCTCTTGTTCGGCGTCGCCGGCGCCGTCGGCGTCACGGCAACTACCACTATGCTTACCATTTTCTCATTTCTCGCGTCGTTAAGCAAGGACACGGTGACCCATCCGTCAAGTTTCCCGAAGACAAGCGTCCTTCGCCCGCCCGGCACGACGCGGTCTTCGAGTACTCGGTAGCCCAGCCGGGTGAGCTGCCCGGCGTAGTGCCCCGCCGCGGCATCCGCCGAACCCGCCAACTCGTAGCGGACCTGCCGCTCGATGTCCAGGTCGTTTCGGCGCTGGAAGCCGTAAAGCCGGCGGCAGCCGTGCGGCGGCGCAACCCCAGCCGGGTCGCCTCCAAACGGCACCAGCCCAGACCCTGCCAGCGGATCACGCGCCTTCAGCGGGCTGTCACTGTCCGGGCGCGTCGCCGGGCCGGATCGGATCGCCCCGCTCTGGCCGCGATGGCCCGAGACGAGCCGCCTCTCGACTATCCGCCCGCCCGCCCATGCCAGCAGCACAGCCAGGACCATAAGGGACAAGACAAGCACGGTCCGCCAAGCCTGCTTTCGCCGCCCGGCGGCGTCTGTCAGAGGAGCGTTTTCGGCCATCGGTAACTCAAGCCCCAACAGATTGCCATGGTCTTAAGAAAGTAGAAAACAGACCTGCCCACCGGCAGCCTTAAAGTTGTGCAA
>CAZSBS010000270.1:0-6380 GCA_964605095.1 uncultured Planctomycetaceae bacterium
GCTCGCCGACGAACAGTCCACCGAACATCCCACTCAGCCGGGCCGTGGCCGGGACTGCCCCGTAAAGCCCCGCCACCTGTGACCACGCCGTCACATGGTGCAGCAGCGTTCCGTTGGCATATCGGCACGTCAGGGTCGGGAACAGGCCGGCGTCGGGGTGGATGATCTCCACCGGCCCGGAAGTCTCCATGCCCAGGGCGTACTGAATCACGTCGGCGGCGTGCGAGTGAAACCAGGTAACCGAGGCCGCCCCGAAGTCATCACAGAACGACCACGGCACGACGCCCGGGATTGGGTTGATGTGATAGAGGCGGTTGTAGTCGTGCCACATCGCCGGGCCCACCCACAGGTTCCAGTCCAGCCCTTCTGGCACGGGCTCAGCCGGCAGGGGAAGGTCCACTGGCACGCGGGACGGGCCGAACTTCTCCCTGTCGCCGGGGCGCAGGTAGGGCTTGAAGCGCGGCGAGCCGATCCACCCGGCCAGGCTCTCCCAGTTGGTGAACACCGACTTGACGCGCCCGATGCCCCCTTCGCGGACGAACTGACAGACCTTGCGTATCGCCGGGATCGAGCGGTACTGGGTGCCGGTCTGGAAGACGCGCCCGCACCTGCGGACCGCCTGGGCCAGTTCTCGGCCCTGGCGGATCGTCAGCGAGACGGGCTTCTCGCAGTACACGTCCTTGCCCACCCGCGCCGCGTCGATGGCCGCAAGCGTGTGCCAGTGGTCAGGCGTGACGATGACAACGGCGTCGATGTCCGGGCGGGCCAGGAGTTCGCGGTAGTCGTTGTAGGCCGCACAGCCCCGGTAGGCGCCGTCGGCGCGGCGGGCGGCGTAGGCGGCCTCAACGCTCTGTTGGGCGTCGTCACGCCGCTGGCTGTCTACGTCGCAGACGGCCAAGAGCTGCACGCCAACATCCCCCACCAGCCGGCGCAGGTGGCCCCGACCCATGCACCCCACACCGATGAGCCCCACCGTGATCCGCTCGCTGGCTGCCGCAGCCGGGGCGGCGCCACGGACCACCCACGGCGCACCTGAGAGTCCCGCCAACCCGGCCGCACCTGCGCAGACCCGCAGGAAGCCGCGCCGTGTCGTCCGGCCGACACCAGCCTTCATCCTGCCGCGGAATTTTCGCACCCTGCTCCTCACTTTGCCGCCTCGATGGCCGTTTTGTCAAAGAACTCCCTGCACCGGACCGCCTCCGCCTCCCAATCGGACCTACTGGCGGGATACTCAATCCCGAACATCGTCGGCTGGACGCCAAGACGATGGATCTCACGAAGGACCTTTCCTATCTTGCCTACTCCTGTTCCCCACGGCACGTCGTGGCCTCGGGGGCCCGGCTCGTGCGTGTCATGAGGCTGCACGACGATCAGGCGGTCCTTCAGGATGCTGATGGCCTCGATCGGCTCGATGCCACCCCGCATCCAGGCGCCCATATCGCCACAGGCACCGACACGCTTGCCGCGGCCGACACAAGCCTTCAACACCCCTTCCGGCTGCCAGTAGTGCGGGCACGTCACCCGGTCGCCGTTGCGAATGGCAAGGCGAACGTCGTATTCGTCGCAGAGCTTCTCGATGGCGTCCAGATCATCCGGCCTCGGCTGGGCCACAAGGGCCTCGACGCCTATCCCACGGGCGACCTGGAACCACGCCCGCCAGCCTGCCGCGTCAGGCGGGGCCTGCGAGACCTCGCACGTGAGAAGCCGAACCCCCGCCCCGTCCAACTTCAGCCGGATGCACTTGAGGTCCTCCTGCCCGAGCCCCGGGCCCAGGGGACGGGGGATGTCCTTGTCGAGCGTCTGGGAGCCAAGCGCGCCGATGTACGACACACCGAGCCGCTGGGCCTTCTCGACGGCCTGGAAGAAGGTACCCTCCCGAAGCGAGGACGCTTCCAGCCCGAGGCGCCAGCCAAGCTTCTCTTGAGCCCGTACGGCCGGCGTCAGCTTGGCGCTTGGGGTCGTCGGGGCGGGCAGGTCGCCCACGGCAAACTGCACGGCCGCCAGGTAGAACCGCAGCATCTGCGGGTCCCAGAAGACCGACGGGGCGTGGGCGATGGTGCAGTGGAAAACGCGCCCCCGCCCGTAATTGCGGACCCATGCCAAGGCATAGTCGCCGTCCGCCCGCACCACCTTGCCATAGCCCGGGCCGCGGGTCAGGTCCGTCTTGGAGGTGTCAATACTGAACAGTACGCGAACCCGCTGCCGCGAGTAAGGCTCGTGGACGCGGAAGAACTCCGAGCGGTACTCGAACCCCTTGCCGCTGAAAGGATGGTTCAACGGGTGGCCCGGGTCATCGAGCTTGATGAAGACGTGCTCGTCGTTGGCCCGGTGATTCGCACCGCGCCCGCCCAGCATGATGCCGAACTCCGGCCAGTCATCCCCGCCGTCCTTTCCCCAGCGGGTGAATGCCACCGTCGTCCCGTGAACGCCCAGCAACCCCCCGCCGCCGTAGACGAACTCCACCAAGCTCCGCCGCAGCGCGGCGTCCTCAAAGAGATTGCCCACCGTGTTGTTGAAGAACACCGCGTCGAACCGCGCCAGGCTCTCCGGCCGAAATATCTCCGGATCCCGGCTGACCACCGTCTCAAACGCCCCCGTCTTGCGCCCCATGAGTGTAAACGCCAGATTGGCTGTGCGAATCGAAGCATGCCCCCCGTACGCGACATTCAAGTCGAAGATCAGCAGCTTGCGAGGTTTTCGCGGCCGGACGAAGGCCTCAGCCGGAATCGCCTCTTCCACACGCCGCCGCTCCTCTGTCTCCTGCGTCGCGGCTGAAACCTGCGCCTTGGCCGCCGTCAGCCCGCCCCATGCCCCCGCAATCACACCCCCCGCAATGCCCATGAACCCGCGCCGCGTCAGCCGCGCCTTCGTCGCTGCCCCACCCGCTCCAGTCGCGCACAACCGCTGCGGCGCCAGAATATCATCGCTTTCCAAATCCATGCCCATCTCCCGATACTCGCCTGGCCAGCCCATTGCCCGTCGATTCTAGCCGGCAACCGCGAGTAAGCAACACCCGTCCCTGCGGCGCCATCTCGAAGATTACATCCGGTTGGGCGAGACGTGAGATCTTGCCCCTTCCACCACGGCTGGCATCTTACCGTCGGATGTGGCGTAGAAGCCGATGCAGGCCAGCAGGTGCAGGCCAGCCAGTGGAAGCAGGAGTTTTAGGTCGCATGCGATGTCTTCCATGAATCGTTAGCAAGCCTATGCCCGCAAGGGGCTGACGTCAGTCGTCATCATCGTCATGGTCTTTTTGCAATTTCAGGTGCAGCAACTCCAAGCCGCGACCGTGCGCCCCGGCCAGGTGCGCGGGGTAAGGCACATTGGGCCCCTTGGCCGCCTGCCACAACTGCCTATTGAACGCGTCGTCGTCATTGAGGTCGGGGCGGGAAAGGTCCATCACCGCCTGCTGCGATTTAGCCTTTTTTGTCCCCGGTTGAGCAGCCGGCAGTGGGTTCATCTCATCAAGCGGAATATTGTTCTTTACCAGCACGTACGGGGTAAGGTCGGCCTTTTCCGTGAAGCAATCCTCCATGGTCGGCGCCATCGCGTCAAGCTGGTTCATTGGCCCAAGGCCCAGCATGCGTTCCATCGTGTGCAGCACCGAGGTCTGGTTGTAGAAGTGGCTGACGACTGCACCGCGTTTGGTGTACGGGCTTATGACCAGACAGAGCGAGCGATGCCCATCGACGTGATCGAACCCGTTCTGCGGATCGTCCTCGTTGACGAAGATGCAGGTTTCCGGCCAGTAGCGGCCTTGGGAGATCGCCTCGACCAGCCGCCCCACGGCCAAGTCGTTATCGGCGACGTAAGCCCGCGGCGTGGGAACGCCCGCCCCCGTCCCGGAGGTGTGGTCTTGCGGCAGGTATACGAAGACCAGATTGGGCCAGTTGCCGTCCTTCTCGAACTTCCGAAATTCCTCCAGAAACCGGTCCATGCGGACCTGGTCGGGGATCTTCAGGTTCCAGCCTGGGTACTTCATGCCCGTGTATTGCGTGAGCGATTCGATCGTCACCGTCTGCTCGATCTTGACCTTGCCGGTGTACGCGTCGCTCCAGGTGGCGGTCGCGGGTGACAGCCTGGGAAAAGCGAACTCGCCGTAGTTGCGAAACGAAAGCCTGGCCAGCAGGGCGCTGTCCCAGATGAAATCCGTCGGGGCGTACGCCAGCGGGTCGGTACCGAACTCATAGCCGCGCCAACCGCCGAAGGATTTTTCAACGGTGTCGCTGGTGATCCCCTGCGTCGCCCACTGGTGCCCGTCCGCCGAGACCACCCCGTTGCAGTAGTAGTTGTCCAGCAGCACGAACTGGGCCGCCAGTGCGTGGTGATTGGGCGTGACATTTCGGCCATAAATGCAGAGCTCCGGATCGCCATTGCCCTGTTTCATGTCGCCCAGGACCTGGTCGTAAGTGCGGTTCTCCTTGAGCACGTAAACGACGTGCTTGAACAGCGACGGTTCGCCCACGCGCCGCGGAACCGGGGCGGGTTTTACATCTCCATGGGCCTTTTCCATCGCCGCCAACGATTGTGGCACCATGGAGTCTTGTCGCACCTGCTCGGTGTACTTGACCAGCGTCTGGGCCGTCGGCACGTCCAGCTTGCAGACCGTCCCTCGAAACGCCCGACTGTTGTAACGTCCCGGCTTGGACATCTGCCGCCCATCGCCCTTGATATTCACGACGAAGAGCCGCCCACCCTCGGTTGCCACGGCGCCGGGGAACCATCCAGTAGGAATGAACCCCCTGAGCAGGGCCTTCTCCTCGCCGCCGTCCTCAAGGGCAAGCACTGCCAGGGCGTTGTTCCCGCCGTTGGCGACGAACAGCGTCTTCTCGTCCTTGCTCATCGCCAGCCCGCAAGGAATGCTGCCGTACAGCAGCTTCTCATCCGGCCGGACCGACACGCTCTGAAGCACACGGAACTCCCCAGTCTGGATGATGGAAACGGTGTCGGAGCTGGCATTGGCGACGTACAGCCGCGAACCGTCCCGCTTCAGCGCCAGCGCACAGGGGTGCAGGCCGGCCTCCAATTCGGCGACGGTCTTCTTCCGCACCAGGTCGACCTTGGAGACGCTGCCGCTGCACGGTATGCCGCGGTCGTCCACCCGCAAGTCGCTGCCCAACGACTTGGCGGTCTTGTCAGACGGTCCAGGCCGAC
Source organism: uncultured Planctomycetaceae bacterium (assembly GCA_964605095.1). Classification (GTDB taxonomy): domain Bacteria; phylum Planctomycetota; class Phycisphaerae; order SM23-33; family SM23-33; genus JAUWQU01. Next base: position 5,155 of record CAZSBS010000270.1, read on the forward strand.
GTCCGCCCCAGTTAGATACGTAGGCCGTGATCCCGTCCGCCGACAACGCCACCTCGTAGGGCGCCACGCCCACCTCGACTTCGCCATCGACCTGCCTGGATTCCAAGTTCACGATCACCAGCGTGTTCCTGCCGCCCAGCGCAACGTAGGCCCGCCGCCCGTCGGCGCTCAGCGCCAGCCCACAGGGAAAGGATCTTGCGGGCAACTTGATCGGGTCGCCCCAACTCGCCTTGCCCTCGCTGTCCAGCGAGGCCATCACCAGGATGTTGTTGCTCGTGGTGATATAGACGCCCTTGCCGTCGCGTGCGAGGGCGATCCCGTGCATAGAGCTGCCCTGGGAATACGCCAACTCCTGTCGCACGCGCCACGGTTCCGCGTCCACCAGCACGATCCCCCTGTTGTTCTTCACAAACACCGTCTTGCCGTCCGGCGAGCAGGCCAGATCCACTGGCCGGCCCGCAAACGCCACCACCTCTCCAGTTGGACGAACCGTCTGACCAGTAGACACCACGTTCGGGTCTGCCTGGGCGAGGTTCCAGGTCAATAGCGCGATGAACAACCAGCGGATTCGTCTCATTACCCATTCCTTTCGAAAGTAACGCAGCTACATCATAGAACGCTCAGCCCGGGGCCAAGTCGCAGACGAAGTGCCTTTTGATCTATGGGATGAAGGATCCTCTGCCAGTGGAAACACGAGGTTCTGTCGCATGCGATGCCTTTCCATGGGGCGCCGACAAGGGGCACGGTTTCTGGGCTGCCGTTCGAAATTCTAGGAATGTTCCTAAGATCAGAGCCCATGACCGCAAGGAGGAGATTGGCGGGCAGGAGTTGCAGGGGACTCCGCTTGAGCCAGACTCTGAGAACCGCACTGCGGTCAGGATTGATCTGTAGGGTGAGCCCACGTTCTTATGGCTCTTGCCAACCTTTGGCCCGCTCCACCGCTTTACGCCAGCCAGCGCGAAGGCGGATCACTTCGTCCGCGGGCATCTTCGGCGTGAAGATCCTGTCCCCCTCCCGCTGTCGGGCGACATCGGAAAGGTCCTGCCAAAATCCCGTGGCCAACCCTGCCAGGTACGCCGCCCCCAAGGCCGTCGTCTCCAGGACGGCTGGTCTTACGACTGGCACGCCCAGGAAGTCCACCTGCAACTGCATGAGCAGGTCGTTGACGGCCGCCCCGCCATCCACCCGCAGTTCGGCCAGGCGAATGCCCGCGTCCGCCTCCATAG
>CAZSBS010000271.1:0-6377 GCA_964605095.1 uncultured Planctomycetaceae bacterium
TTCAGCAGCAGGAATCGCGAGGATAGCGCCCCGGAAGCGTCGCCAAGTCGCGGACGGTCGCTTGCCATGATGGTGAACCGCGCGCCGATTCGACCCGTCCAGGGCGGCAGGTACTTGCGATCCACGGTCAGCCGGTCTTCGCCGGAAATCGACAACAAGCGTTCGGCAATCACGGCTTGATCCGCGCGGCTGGATAACCGGGCATCGGAAATGAACGCGGCGCGGGCATGGATAATCGGTTGCAAGCCGAAGTTTTGAGACAAGCTCGCCAGCGTCGGTGAACAGCAGTTGTCGCGCCCCAAAAGCTCAGTTGTGACTCGCGCGATTGTGCCCTTGCCGCTCCGCTTGGGGCCGACGTTCAAGAGGATCTTCTGTTGCCTGGTGTCGTTGCTTAACAGATACCCTTGCCAGTCCTGAAAAAGCTCTACGCTCTGAACGTCGTCACCCCATATCGAAGTAAGGAAGTGTATCCATCGCTGGGGCAATGAGGCGTCGGGGGCATAGTCGAAATCGCTGGCCGACAGGGTGAACAACATCGGATTGGGCCTGTAGAATGCGCATGTGGCCAGGTCAAGATAGCCGTTGCGGAAGACGAATAGTTGGCGGGGGTCGGGCCGGGCAGCGTCGCCGTCCAGCCAGCATGGGGCCTCGATACGGTCATCGAGCAGCACGTCGCGGCAACTCGGCAGGGCCAGCCGGATTTCGCGGACGATTGCGGACTTGGCGGAAATCCGCTCGCGGGCCACTTCCCCATTGTCGGGGTTGACTTGCTCGACGACAACGCGGGCCAGGAAGCGATAGATTTCCACGTCGAGCGCCTCATCGGTCATTGGCCGCCAGCACGAACCATCGGTCCGGAAGAATTCGCCTCGGTGCCGCCGAAGTAGGCGGTTGCCTCTTGTGGCCTCGCCAAGAAAAGCATTGGCCAGCGGGACGGGAGATTTGCTCTTGACGACAATCTCGGCATCCGGCCGCGGTGCCGGCCCTATGGCCTGGGGGTCGCCCGTCAGCGCGGGTGTTCTTGGCGTCGGCGTCCAGATCGGCGCGGCGTCGGCCAAGGCGGTTAGAAGCTCGCGAATTTCGTCAGCCGACTTGCATCCCATAGGCCCGTCTGCTGAAACCCAGTCGGCTATGTCGCCATGTTCCGGCAGGTCGGGCAAAACTACGATTCGGACCGTGCAGCCCAGCGCCGTCAGGATCGCGGCAACTTCATAGGCATACTTGAGGCCGCTCTTGTCGTTGTCCGGCGCGATATTGACTTCCCGGCCAGCTAACGGTGTCCAGTCGCTTTTGTGGGCGCTTCCGCAACCGTGGGAAGACGTGACGGCGAGCAGGTCGTTTTCGCGGGCGGTGTCGGCGCAGCGCTCGCCTTCAAAGACCCATAAGGTGCCTTCGGCCGGCAGTTCGTCGCCCCGATACAGCGGCAACTTGCCGGGCGGGTCCGCACAAACCCAGCCCACGCCGTTGTGGAAGAACGGCCGGAATTGCTTATGGGGTTTCCCGGTTTCCGGGTCGGTTTCAGGCATGTTGAACCGCGCGACGTGGAATTGAGACTGGCCAGGATAGGCGATGGTCCATACGTGCTTGCCGCCGATTATCGGCTCCATTGCGGAAATCGCCGCGTCCAGCGTCGCGTAGACCTTCTTGGGCTTGGCTTGCGGGGCCTTGGGCGCGGGCCTTGATTCCGTTGCAGACGGCTGGCCCGAGTCCTCGCGGGCCCAAGCCAACAGCGTACCCAGTGTGATCCCGCCGCCGGCCTTGAAGCTCCGCCATTGTTGGGCGCACTCGCCAGCCTTGTATTTCCCGCTTTGGGTGCTCCATCCGTCCCAAGCCGGCAACAGATCGTCGGCAACGGAATGCAGGGCCATGCCGACGCGCAGCCATGAGTCCCGATCATCGGCGCGGTGCGGCGCCAACTGTGCCAGGGCGGCAAGGGCCTTCTCGCTGTCGGTGGCGTCGTTCATGCTCGGCGCCTCCCCCTGCCGGCTTCCCAAACGTCGCGGCTCGGCGTTCCCGCCTTGCACCAATCTCGAATTTCCTCAGCCAGCCAGCGGACGATATGGCCACGATGCAAGACAGGCGACGGTATGGCGCCGGCAGCTTGGAGCGCGAACCATGACGCCCGCGAAATGTTGCAAGCCTTGGAGCATTGTTCGGCTGTCCAAAGTAGGGGCTCGGCGGCGGGGTGATTCGTCGGGGCGGTATCACTCATGGCCGGCACCCCCCTTGTCCGCACATGCCAGTAGAGGGGGCAGAGTTATTGTTCATCGCTGCTCACCCCCTTTGCAGCCCGCTCAAGCAGCACGCGCTCGACGGCTTCTGGATTGAAGAGAGTTCGCCGACCGGCGCGCAGACTTGGGATTCTTCCTGCTTTGGCCTCAGCCATGAGCCATGCAGCAGGAAGATGAAGCCGCCTGGCAAGCCCCGAGACGTTTACGATGGTGTTTGCATTTTCCATGCCTCTATTCTGCCAAGGCATGGTGTGCGCCAACTGGTGCGCCAGGTGTGATTATCTTGTGATCTGCCTTTTTTTCGGGGCCTCAAGCCGAAATTTGCCCTTCCCGGCAGGCACGATCATAGTTCCCCAGACAATATGCACGTTTGTCTTCCCAACCCGCTTTGTCATCTTCGACTTCGCCTTCATGCGGAATGTATGAAACAGGCGAAAGCTTTCGCTTGCTGAGCCTGCCTTCTCGCCAATGGTTTCTTCCGCCAGGGCGAGCCCGCCCTTTTCCCATTCCGCCCACAGGCACTTGATGCAAGCGGCCTGAGTCTTCGTAAACTCGTAGCGAGTCCCAAACCAGATAACGGAACAATAGTCCTCGGAATGTTCGCATCGTTCCCTTGGCATTACTGGCGACGATGGGCCTTGCGTGGCCTGCGCAGGCGAGACTACGCTCTTCTCTGCCGATGGTGCCAAGGGCCCTGTTGAAGTCGAAGACGGTGCCTTCTCGTCATGATGCTCGGGTGCTTGCGGCACACTTGCACGGGGAAGTGGCTTCTGGCGATCAAGATTGCGCAGGCAGTTGGCCCAAGCCTCCTTCAATCTCCCGCGATGTTCCGCGGTGCCCACCTGGGCAGCTCGGATGCAGGCCTTCTCGGCTGGAGTGAGCTCGTAAGGCTTCGACTTAGCGGCGTAACGGCACTGCTCGATGAACATTTCCACCTTGTTGACTTCCCCACGGGTCCACTCTGGGACAACCTGGAGATCGTCCGGCTCGCTACTGACCAATATATCCAGCAGGCCGAATGCTATTTCTCGCGCCTCGGCCGTTCCGCTAAACGCCACGAGTTTCTCAAAGCAGACCTCCAGCCGCAAGCGTAGGTTCACTATCAAAGGCATCAGCGGGTGAGGCTGGAAACTGATCTTCGCGTCCATCTCCGCAAAGATCAGGTCTTTGCATAATTCCCAGTATTCACGAAGAAGGCGAACGAAGCGGCCTGGCTCCAGAAACGAAGGATCGTCGGCGGGGTGCGGTATCCGGCAGTCAACCACCTCGATCTCACTGATTCGCGACAACATCTTTTTCACCGGTTCGGCTGCCCTTTCCAGGCAGGTAGTCATCGCAGCGTCAATCCATTCCGTCGAGGGCATCTTTCCGTTATCGTAATTTGAAACATCTGGATGCCACAACATGAGTATGCCTACGAGAATACCTGGCCCCGTCTTTTCATAGAGCTGGCAGAAGTCCTTCTTATTGCAACCCTCCCAAATCTTCTCGAAGCCCGGCCCTTGCAGCAGCTTGGTCAGGCGGTTCGATAGCGCCGATCGGAGCTCATTCGCCTCCTTTTCCTCAACGTCATTCGGGTAGTAGTAGCACAGCCAGCCTAGGTTGCGCATCGCAACCGCCGCGCCAATGGCAGTGCAGAGGTCCGCGTAGGCAGGGGCACTTTCCGACTTGCCTGGCGTTGCCGGCGCCACGGGCTCTGCCGGCGGCGCATCTTCCGGCACAGCCTGGGGGTCGGACTTGTGGCCGTTCTTGATGGCGTTAATCAACATATCGTCCGCGGCGTCGAGGTTGTCCATCATGTCGGTCACTTCCGCGAACCGCGATCTGACCTTCTCCGGGATCGGAGTGGTGAGTTCCTTCTCAATTGCCAGCATCTCCTCCAAAGACGTAGGCGCGTGCTGGCCGACTTCGCGTTGCCAACGATTCTCTCGTCGCCTCCAAACGAGGGGGTCCGCGAATAGCTCTTTTCTTAGCATCTCATTCTTGTCTTCTGAATCGACCGTCAACCTCGACTCCCACGCCTCAGCTCTGCGCAGGTATCCGGCTAAGACCATCGTCAAGCGGCTCGGCGCGGGATCGTAAATGCCCGGGTCGGGGTCAAACGTGTATTGCCTCAGTTCGTCTATTGCCTCGTCCCAGAGCACGCGGTCCTCTGGCGTAAGATCGGCAGAGGCTCGGAACGAAAAATCTGGCGGCGGGGAGAAGTCTTCGCCAACATCCCCGTATTCCTTGGTGAATAGACGACAAAGCGCAGCCGCCTCCAGCCTGCCATGCACTGCGCAAAAAGCCTTCTCTCCTGATTCAGAGACGGGCAGTCCACTCGAATCCTTCATCCCGGCCGGTATGGACGCTATGAGGTAGTATTCCGCCTCATCCTCGCCGTGTGCAGCAGAAACCGGCTCATCTTGGCCTTGGGACATTTGCGCCGCATCCTGGTCAGCCGGCGACTTGCGGCGGGGTAAGAGGGCTCCCGCCTTCTTCACGGCAGAAATGGCCGCATCCAGCCGAGACAGGTACTCCCACCGAACAAGGTTTGGCGAGTACCACCGAGCCTGCCCTTCGTCATGCGTAACGCCCAGTACCTGTTCGGCCAGCCGTTCCATGCGACCTTCATGGTCCTGCTCTCGAAACGATCTGCATTGCGCCACCAGCGCATTGCTGGAGTGCTCCAAATGCAGGCAGGCCACCTCGTCCAAAGACCACAAAGGCAGCGAGCCGCCCTCGACCTCGACGCATTTGCCGTCCCGCGTCAGTGCCGTTGGTTTCGCTCCCTCCCCAGAGCCGAAGCGACTAATGGCGGTCTCCGCGAAGAGGTCAAGCGTCCAGCGGTGATCAAAGAGGAATTGTCCTTCGGCGTCGATGTCTTCTGTGGGAATGCGATACTCGGGCCGTGCATCCCGGTCAAGGATGTCCCACCCGCCCGCCGTGGCCGGGTTACGGCGCTTGGGCTGAGCGAAAAACAAGAATGTCAGCCGGTGCTCTTCCAACGCCAGCAGGAGCGCGTCGGTAGGGCTGAACGTTCCGTTGTGGTCCCGCATACCATGACCTTCGATCTGTTATCCGGTGCTGTCGGCCTGGCCTTGATTGGCACAGACAGTCGAACTACGGCAGACAAGTCCAAGCCGATTTGCCCAGCCGACTATTCGGGTTCTTGATTGCTTGCTATCGCTACCGAAATCTAAGGCCAAGGAGCGGTAGTCAGAGGCGTTGCCAAAACGGGTCAATTCTCGACGAAACGCAATCTCAGCTTGTTCGGCTGAAACCGGGCCACAAAATCGTTGGCATGAACGCGCATAATCCTGGCGAAGTCGCCTTCTTCATATCCGCACGATCTTGATAGTTCATCAATGATCTGTTTGAGCAGCACTGGCTCCTCTCCTGTAATTTCGACACACTCCCGCTTCCGCTGGCCTGTCGTACTCAATCGGCGCATCAGTCGGGTGTACTCGGTGGCAGGAATACGACCAACGTCGCGGGCTCTACGAACGAGAGCAGCCATCGAGACACGCCAGTGCGGTTTCATGCTTGCCGCCTTCGCCAGCGTGAGTTCGCAAAGTTCTGGAGCAATGTCCTTAGCCGGCATAAGAAACTCGGCTGCGAAGCGATTTGCCTCATTTTCCATTGTCTCGCTTGCGGCTTGGTGCATGACCACATGTCCCAACTCATGGGCGAGCGAGAACCTGACTCGATCAGCAGGCGCTGTCGAGTTGACGAAAAACAACGGCGGCAGGCCCATGGGCCATTGACTAACGGCATCGATGTCCGAAGTCCCGAACGGAAAAGTGAAGACCACGCCGCCAGCTTGCTCGATGGCGCGTATCAAGTTGCGGACCGGCCCCACGGGCATCTGCCAGCTTGCACGGACCAGCGAAGCAATCCTCTCCGCGTCACCGGCGTGCTCGTCGATGTCAAGAAACTCTATGTGGTTGGGTGTGGAAAGATTAACCTCGTCCAGAAGCCGCTTGAACTGGAGGCGGCGCGTATTCACTTCGGCTTCCAAGCGACGGATTTCTGTGACCGAGGCAGATGCCTTCTTTCTGTAGAAGAAGACGCTCAGACCGAGTCCGACAACGTCATCACGCTGAGTGAAGAAGTCCAGGGGGTAATTCAGGGCCGCGCATACCGCCTGCATCACCTCTGGAGAAG
>CAZSBS010000272.1:0-6310 GCA_964605095.1 uncultured Planctomycetaceae bacterium
TTAGGGGCAGGAAACCCGTTTGCAGCCCCCCGCAACAAACGGTTGGGGTATCGGCAGGATGCGCCGGAGTCGGCAATCCCCATTCCGCAATCCGCAATCCGCAATCGCTCGCGGATCAATACTGCTTTCGTTTGCGAGCCGGGGGAATGTCCAGCAGGCCTCGGTACTTGGCGACGGTGCGGCGGGCAATGTCGATGCCGTCGGCCTTCAGCGCGGCCGCCAACTCGTCGTCGTTGGACGGGTTGGACTTGTCCTCGTTGTGGACTATTTCCTTTAGCTTGACCTTGACGGCGTCCCAGGAGACCTCGTCTCCCTCGGCCGTGGTCGTGCCACCGGAGAAGAACATGCGAAGCGGGAATATCCCTCGCGGGGTCTGGATGTACTTGCCTGACACGGCCCGGCTGACCGTGGCCACGTGAACGTGGACCTTGACCGCCACATCAACCATCGGCAAGGGCTTGAGGGCCTCGGGGCCCTGTTCGAGGAAGTCCCGCTGGACGGCGAAGACTTCCTCCACCACGCGGCGGACGGTTTCGCGCCGCTGGAGGATCGCGCCGATGATCCACTGGGCCGAGCGTATGTTCTTCTGGATGAACTGCCTTGCGTCGCGCGCCGCTCCGCGGTCCTTCGCCAGCCGGCGATACGACGGCGAGATGGTCAGGTGCGGGCTGTTGCCGTCGGACATGATCACCAGCAGTTCGCCCTGGTCGTCGACCTCGACAAAGGCGTCCGGGCTTATCACCGGCACCGCGTGCCCGCCGACGAGATGGCCCGGGAAGGGGTTGAGGTGCGAGATGTTCTCTATGGCGGCCTTGATCTGCTCGACCGTTCGGGCGGTCCGCTTTGCGATCTGCGGCAGGCGGTTCATCTCGATGTCCCGCAGAAACCGCGAGACTATCTCGGTTTCGAGGGTCATGTCCCGCCCGGCGGCGGTCTCGACCTCCAACTGAAGCAGCAGACATTCGACGAGGTCGCGGGCACCGACGCCGACGGGGTCGAGCTGCTGGATGCGCGGCAGGGCATCGCGCAGGTGCTCGATCGTGACCGGCTCGTTGGTCCGCCCGGGCAGTTCCTCCAGCGGGGTGCGGAGGTAGCCATCGCCCTCGATGTGGTTGATTATCAGCCTGCCCGCGGCCTTGACCGGCTCGTCAACCTCGACGAACGCCCACTGCTTGAGCAGGTATTCGTTGAGCGATTCGCTGTTGGCCGGGGTGTTGGCCATGGCGTCCATCTTGGGGTCGCGCTCGCCGGAACTGGCGCGGGGCGCGCGGTAAGGCCCGTCGGGCTGGATGAACTCCGCGCCGTACTCGTCCTCGAACTCGGCCAGACGCTTAAAGTCGTCCTGGTTGCCGTTGGACTCCTTGACGACCAAGGGCTTTTCCCCGCGGTCCTCGAAGCTGTCATCCAGGGCGGGCGGGGCTTCCTCGTCGACCTCGGGATCCTGCATCTCCAGGACCGGATTGGACTCGAGCTCCGCGTCGATGCGTTCCTGCAAAGCCATCATCGGAAGCTGGAGGATCTCCATTGCCTGGATGATCCGCGGCGCCAGCTTCATCTGCTGTTCGATGCGAAGTTGTTGAGATGCTTCGATCCTCATTCTGTCTCATTTTACTCCGGGTGGGTGGCCCAGACAACGCATTAGCCAGGCCACCCTGATGGCCCGCGAGGGTAAACCCTGCCTTGGCATTAACTAGTGACGCGCTAAACAAAATATCGCCGCCTCGGCTGGCGCTGCAGGGTTCTTATCGACCGGGCAAGGGGGGCTGTTGAGAAAACCGCCCGCTAGAACTGCCGCCTCTCCGTAATCGCGTCCGAAAGGACGCTCTTGTTGGAGTACTCGATCTGCCCGCCGGCAGGCAGGCCGCGAGCCAGGCGGGTCAGCTTTACGCCCGTCCGCGCAAGCAGCGAGGAGATGTGCAGGGCTGTGCCGTCGCCCGCAACGTCCGGGTTGGTCGCCAGGACGACTTCCGTGATGCCGCCGGCCTTGACGCGGTCTACCAGGGCGTCGATGGTCAGATCTTCGGCGTCTGTGCCTTCCAGCGGGGCGATGTGGCCCATAAGGACGTGGTAAACGCCGCGAAAGGCCCCCGTAGACTCCAGCGCAAGCAGGTCCTTGGGCTGCTCGACGACGCAAATGGCCGCGTGATCGCGGCGCGTGTCCGAGCAGATTGAGCAGACGTCGTTCTCTGCCAGGTTGTAGCAGACCTTGCAGGGATGTACGTTGAGCTTGACCGCCCGGATGGCGTCGGCCAGGGCCAGCGCGTCGGCCTGCTCGGCCTTGAGAAGGTGAAACGCCAGCCTCTCGGCCGAGCGCGCGCCGATGCCCGGCAACTTGCCAAGTTGCTCGATCAGTCGCTCGATTGTCTCGGAGTACTTAGCCATAACGATGACGTCCGCGACGTGGCACGGAGCAGGGCCAAGATGGCCCTGCGACTCATGGGCAAGATGCCCATGCTACGATTCTCACAGAAAACCGTCGATGCCGGGGATGTTCATCCCGCCGGTGAGTTCGTTCATGGCCGCGGCGGCGGCTTCGGCGGCCTTCTTCTGGGCACCGGCAAGGGCCGCCTTGATGAGGTCTTCGAGCAGCGCCGCGTCGGTCTGCCCGTCGGCCAGGAGGGACTTGTCGATCTTCAGGTCGACAAATCGCATCTTGCCGTTCACCACGGCCCGGACGGCCCCGCCGCCGGCCTCGGCCTCAAACTGGCTCTGTTCGAGCCGGGCCTGCATCTCCGGCATGCGCCGCTTCATCTCCGCGGCCACCTTCATCATTTTGCCCAAATCGCCAAACATCGATTCTCCAACTCCTTGTCCGGCCTTTTCCTGCCCGGCCGTGCATGCGTGATTGTATCGCAACCGCCGCGTGAGCGACCTGTTTTTCCGGTAAGAAAAACAGGTTGTCTGTTCGAGCCCCTCCGGCAATTGTCCGAGACCGCGGCTCGCCAGGCGGGTTATAGGTTGTAGCAGCGGCACACGCGCGACGGCGGTCAGCCGTGTCTTTGCCTGTCCACAAAACCAAGGAGAATCGTGATGTCCAGCAAGCCTGCTTCCCGCAAAGCAATCACCCGCCGCAGCTTCCTGGGCCGAGCGGCGGCCGCGTCCGCCGTCTTCGCCGCCCCGATCATCATTCCGTCCCACGTGCTGGGCAAGCCCGGCCGGCCTGGCGCCAACGACCGTATCGGCCTGGGCTGCATCGGCGTCGGGCGTCGCGGCGCCGACATCATGTTCAACGGGCATGGCGTAAACCCCGTTGTCGCTATCGCCGACGTGAACCTCCCACGCGCCAGCAAGTACGCCGAGAAGCTCAAGGCCGATGCCTACCAGGATTATCGCAAGCTGCTGGAGCGCAAGGACGTCGATGCCATCTTCACCGCCACCACCGACCACTGGCGGGCTCTGGTATGCATCCACGCCGCACAGGCGGGTAAGGACATCTACGCCGAGAAGCCCATGACGCTGACCATACTCGAAGGCCGAAGAATGGTCGAGGCCGTCCGAAAGTACGGGCGGGTCTTACAGGCCGGAAGCCAGCAGCGATCCATGCAGAAGAACATCATCGGTTGCGCCATGGTCCGCGCGGGCCGGGCCGGGAAAATCAAGAAGGTCATTGCCAAGAACTACCCCAGCCCCTGGCCCAACCACCTGCCCGCCCAGCCCGTGCCGGAAGGCCTGGACTGGGACACCTGGTGTGGGCCGGTCGGGCCGGTGCCCTTCAACAATGACCTCTACGCCCCGCGATCCAAGCCGGGATGGATCAGCTTCCGGGAGTTCTCCGGCGGCGAGATGACCGGCTGGGGCGCTCACGGCTTCGATATGATCCAGTGGGCCCTGGGAATGGATGATAGCGGCCCGGTGAAGCTCTGGACCGTGGGCGAACCGTTCAAGGCCCCGATCCTCAAGGAGCCTCACGCCCGCTCAGCCGGCGAAAGCCAGACCATTCACCCCACGGTCTTCATGGAATACGCTAATGGCGTGGTCATGGAACTCGGCAAGGGCCCCGATGGCGGCGGGCTCTTTTACGGCGAGAAGGGCATGATCGGGATCGACCGCGGCAAACTCTGGTCCGACCCGAAAGACCTCGTGGCCGAGCCGCTGAAGGCTGACGAGCTTCCGGAGTATGCCGGCGGCAGCCATTTCGAGAACTTCTTCGAGTGCGTCAAGACTCGCAAACGCCCCATAGCCGACGTCGAGATCGGTCACCGCTCCGCCACCGTCTGCCATCTGGGCAATATCGCCCGCTGGCTCGGCCGGGAACTCAAGTGGGACCCCAAGGCCGAGAAGTTCATCGGCGACGACGAGGCCAATAAGATGCTCGACTACCCGCGCCGCAAGGGCTACGAACTGCCGGATAAAGTATAGCCCGCACGCCCTTGCCGTCGCGGCGGACGCTCTTCCAGCGGCAGGTGGAGTAGCTGATGCTCCATTCGTCGGCTGGCTCAGTCCTCGTCCTCATCGTCGTGGAAAGGTTCCTGATGTGGCTGCGGCGTCTGGTCCGGGGCCGAGGCGGCCTCCGGCGGGGCGGCGAAGAGCATGGGCTGGCCCAGTTCGTAATGGTCGATCTTCCCGCCAAAGGCGTCGACGACGGCCTTTACGGCGGGGTCTTTTGCCAGTTCGTTGACCTCGGCCGAGCTTAAGCTCTGCCTGGGCGGGCCGGGCGGGGGCTGGGCAGACGCGGCGGCCTGAACAGGCGGCTGGCCCTGGTACTGCGAGACGGGCTCGTCGATGGCCCCGACTGGCCGGGCGGGCCCCGCGGCGCAAGGCTCGCCGGCCCCGCCGGCAGGGCCGCGAGGGGCGTAGGTTCCCCCGCCCGATGCGGCGGGCCTAACGACCGGGCTGGCTGGAAGGCCTATCGACTTTTTTTTTTCGCCCCCGACGGGCCTGCCTGTGGCGATCGACTCGAGCCGCTCTATCAGGCTGCCCGGATCGACGAACTTCTCGGCGTCGGCCAGTCTGACAAGCGCGGCCTCGACAAGCGCCCGGGCGACGCTCGAGCCCTTGATGGCCTGGAGAACGCTCTGGCATATCCCCACTGCCTGGACCAGCGACGGAGTGCTGAACCGGCTGGACAACTCGCCGACCACCTTCCGCTGCTGCTCGGGCATCTCGATCAGGTCGCTGTCGGACCCGCAGACCGAGGCGATCATCAGATTGCGGAACACGTCGCCCAAGGCCGCCGCCGCCGTCGAGAGCGACACGCCCGACTCCAGCACCGCGTTCATCTCGCCAAGCGCCGCCGCCGGGCTGCCATCCGCCACCGCCGTCGCCATCGCCAGCATCCGCTCATCCGGCGGAGTGCCCAGCACGCGGACCACGTCGGCGTCCGTTACCGACGGCCCGGCCGCCAGGAGCTGATCCAGCAGACTCAGCCCGTCGCGCATGGACCCCGCGGCCGCACGGGAGATGCGAAACAGCGCCGCCTCGTCGGCCTGGACCTTCTCGGCCTGGCACAGGGCCTTGAGATGCCCGGCAATCTCGCGAGTCGGGATGTTGCGGAAGTCGAACCGCTGGCAACGCGAGACGATCGTGGCGGGAACCTTCTCGACCTCGGTTGTCGCGAAGATGAACTTCACGTGGTCGGGCGGCTCCTCGAGCGTCTTGAGAAGGGCGTTGAAGGCCTCCTTGGTGAGCATGTGGACTTCGTCGATGTAGTAGATCTTGTAGCGGCTGCGGGCGGGGCGGAAGATGGCGTTGGCGCGGAGCTCGCGGATCTCGTCGATGCCGCGGTTGCTGGCGCCGTCGATCTCCAACACGTCCATGTCGTCGCCGCGGGCGATAGAGACGCACGCGTCGCACTTGCCGCACGGCTCGGCCGTCGGGCCGTCAAACGCCAGGCAGTTCAGCGCCTTGGCCAGGATGCGGGCGGTCGTCGTCTTGCCCACCCCCCGCGTGCCGGTGAACAGGTACGCGTGATGCACACGCCCGGTCTTTATGGCGTTGACCAGCGTCCGGCAGATCGCCTCCTGCCCCACGACCTCGTCGAACGTGGTGCTTCGATATTTCCTCGCCAGCACAAGATAACCAGACATGCTGCCATTGAACCGCATAGGAGCGGAATGTTCAATGCTCAATATCCAATGTTCAACGCCGTGCGGCGGCGAGCGAAGGATAAATGGCTAATGCCAGAAATGACAAATGCCAGAAAATGCCAGGGGCGCCGGTGTTGAACATCGAGCGCTTGGCATTCTTCATTCCTGGCATTCTTCATTCATCATTCGGCAAACGCCGCAGGTGTTGCCGGCTCCCGGCTACCGGCTCCCGGGCCTGTTGCTCAATTGCCGCCCAGCCCACTGCGAACCTGAACGGCTGGACA
>CAZSBS010000273.1:0-6296 GCA_964605095.1 uncultured Planctomycetaceae bacterium
CCCGTTGGGACTCACGTCGCGACACGCTGGAAAGCGGCGACATCGTTGGCCGGAGGTGACAATCATGCCAGGACTTGACGGAACGGGACCGAGAGGACTGGGACCCATGACAGGCGGCAGCAGAGGCATGTGCGTGCTGAAACTGTCCGCCGAACCGAACGAGCCTGTCATCGGGTTAGCGGGACGCGCGGGCTGGCCGGTGCGACGACCGCCCGATTGCCGGGTGGAGTTGACGCAGTTGCGCCACCATGCCCGGTATCTGGAAGTTCTTCTGGCTGACATTCGCGGACGGATCGGGCACCTGGAAGCCGGTCGCCTGCAAGAACCCGACGGCGCGTAAGAGAAACCTAAATCCCCATGAGTGAGAACTCCACAAGAGCATGTCACGTTGATGAATCCCAGCGCGAACTGGAAAACCTGGAACTCCAGACTCGAATGGAGCGCATCGGCCGCAAGATCCTCGTGCTGTCAGGCAAGGGCGGGGTTGGCAAGAGCACTGTGGCCGCCAACCTGGCGGTATCGCTGTCGCAGGCTGGCAAGAAGGTCGGGCTGCTGGACGTGGACCTGCACGGCCCGAGCATCCCGAAGATTCTCGGCCTGGACGGACAGCGCATCGCTGCCAACGCTGTCGGCGACATCTCGCCCATACAGGTGAGTGAGAACCTCTCGGTTGTCTCGGTGGGCCTACTGCTGAACAGCACCACCGACGCCGTGATCTGGCGCGGGCCGATGAAGTACAACGTCATCCGCCAGTTCCTCAAGGACGTGGACTGGGGCCGGCTTGACTACCTGGTAATCGACTCCCCGCCGGGTACAGGTGACGAGCCGCTGGCCGTGGCGCAAATGGTCGGCCCGGGCGCGTGGGCTGTCGTTGTCACGACGCCGCAGGACGTGGCCATCGCCGATGTGCGCCGCAGCGTGTCCTTCTGCAAGACGCTCAACCTCCGCGTGGTCGGCATCGTGGAGAACATGAGCGGCCTGATCTGTCCGCACTGTGGAGTAGAGGTGGACCTGTTCAAGGTGGGCGGCGGTGAAAAGCTCGCCATCGAAATGGGCGTCCCGTTCCTTGGCCGCATTCCGCTTGACCCTCAGATCGTCGCCTCCGGCGACAGCGGCAAGCCATTCGTCCAGTCGTTTGCGGACAGTCCCGCAACCAAGGCCTTCGCAAGTGTTATAGAACCGATCCTGAACCTTACCAAGGAAGACGAATCGCTTCATCCGATTCGCAAGCGCAAGGAGATCGAGAAAATGAAGATCGCAATTCCCCTGGCCGATGGCAGGCTGTGCGTGCATTTTGGCCACTGCGAGCAGTTCGCCCTCGTGGAGGTGGACGACGCCGCCAAGACAATCACCTCCACCAGCTACCTCACACCTCCCGCGCACGAGCCGGGCGTGCTGCCCCGCTGGCTGCATGAGCAAGGCGCCAACGTCATCATCGCCGGCGGCATGGGCCAGAGGGCACAGGACCTTTTCTCGCAGAGCGGGGTCAAGGTGGTTGTCGGCGCGCCGGGCGACATGCCCGAAAATGTCGTCTCAGCCTACCTCGCCGGCACGCTGGAAGTGGGCCAGAATGTCTGTGATCACTGAACCCGCCCAAGACGTCCTGGAGCGGACGCGCCAGTCGGCGCACCCGCTGTGCATCGTGTGCGGCCAGGCCGCTGAATGCGGGCTCGGCCTTCACTTCTCGCTGCGCGATGACGGTGGTGTCGAGGCCCGATTCGAATGCAAGACCCGGTTTCAGGGCTATGAAGGGCTCTTGCACGGCGGAGTCACGTCGTCCGTACTGGACGGCGCTATGACGAATTGCCTCTTCGCCCACGGCATAGTGGCGGTGACGGCCGAGATTACGGTGCGTTTCCGACATCCCGTTGAACTGGATGCGCCGCTGGTGGTGCGGGCGCACATCACACGCTCGCAGGCTCCGCTGCACGTTGTTGAGGCCCAAATCCTCCAGGCCGGGCAAGTGAAGGCGAAGGCCTCCGGGAAGTTCATGGAACGCCCAGGGGTACTCCAAGCTTCCGGTGCGACCATGACGACTGACGAATAACCCCCCCATAGCGACGGGCTCGCACGGCAGCGAGGCCCCTAGGGCATTGGGAGACAAGAGATTTATGACGGCGTTCGCGGAGCGGCGGGTGTCCGCTGCTCTCGTGAAACGCATGGGCTATGGACCTCTGGGCAAAACGGCCCGGGCGGTTCGAAATGAAAGGTGAACGAATATGGGCATTTCTCGAAGGAAGTTCCTGGCCACCGGTGCATCTGCGGCCGCGACGGCGGGCATATTGGGCGCTTCGGTGGCAATGGGCGCCGAGGACAAGCCGGCCATGATCGGCGCTTGCGGGCTGGCGTGCATGACCTGCCCACTCATGAAGGCAGGCAAGTGCAAGGGCTGCGCGTCGGGCAAGCAAGCCAGCGAGGCGATGATCGAAAAGAAGGGCTGCCCGGTCCTGAAGTGTGCCGCCATGAAGAAAATCGACTACTGCGGCACCGGCTGCAAGATGTTCACCAAGTGCAAGAAGGTGGTGGGCAAGCCCTACGACGCGACCTTCCTGGCCATGATCGACAAGAAGCTCCAGGCGTAGCGGCAACCAGGCCGAGCCAAGCCCGGACCCAGACTGTCGTGGCTGGGGCCCGGATATAGTAGAATCTACAGACCTCGTTGTGAGCCCGTTTTCAACGGGCCTGGCCGGGGGTGTGGTGGGTTTGTGCGCAGTAGCGGACGATGAGGCTGAGGATTCATGGGACTTTCGTTCGCAAAACAACTCTTGGGAGACCGGAGATGAACCGACGCGATCTTGCCGGGCAGGGCTTGGATCACAGGCCGCCGGAGCCGGCATCGTCGCTTTGGGCAGGGCGACCTTGACCCTGTGAAAGGATATTTGATGAGTGTGCGAATCCTCGGCATATGTTGCAGTCCCCGGCAGGGGCAATCGACGTTCAAGGCCATGCAGGTTTGCCTGGAGGCTGCCAAGCAAGCAAGCCCGCAGGTCGAGACGCAGATGATTGAGCTGGCGGGCAAGAAGATCGGCCCATGCACGGCCTGCGGCATCTGCAAGAAGGGACTGATCTGCGGTTGGGAGGACGATTTCGGGGAGCTTATCCCGGTGCTGTCCGACCCGCAAGTCAAAGGCATCATCATCGGCACGCCCGTGTACTTCGGCGGCATGACCGCCCAGTGCAAGGCATTTATCGACCGCTGCGTCGTCTTCCGCCGCAACGGCTGGCTGTTGCGAGACAAGGTCGGCGGTGTGCTGGCTGTCGGCGGGGTTCGCAACGGCGGCCAAGAGTTGACGCTCCAGTCCGTGCGGGCGGCGATGCTTTGCCATGACATGATCTGCGTCAGCGAAGGTAGAGATTCCGCCCACTTTGGGGCGGCACTGTTTAGTGGCGGCCCCGGCGGAATCGAAGCGGACCAGGATGGTTTGCACACCGCCCGGAACCTGGGGCGCAGGGTTGCAGAGTTAGCGGACCGGCTGATTTGAGGAGTAGTTCCAGTTTTGCCGAAACCCGGGAAGCAACCCCGTGTCGCTCACCAGGCTATTGCAGCGCTGCGGCAAAGCCGAGCTCTCGATCCTCCTGGTCACGACGAGGTGGCGATAGCCGCGGATGTCGCATATCCGCCGTCGTGCGGCTCTCAGGATGCCTGCGATCTCGTCCCAGTGCCTGTAATATACCTCAGGTCCAGCCCGGCCGAACTGCCATCGCCCCGCAGCAACCTGGCGAAGCCGGCCTCGTAGAGCATCTTCCGACAGGCCGCCATGTCCAGCCCGCGGTTTCCAGTCGTGTCAATTTTCGCATCGCGTGGGTTGGCTCCGCTTTCGGCATACACCACGTTGGCACCTGCGGCAAGCCCGAGCAGGTTGGGTTCGTGAACGGCGATGTTTCTGGTCTCCGGGCATCCCAATGTGGCCATCACCACCACAGCCACTACCTGGGCAAGCCGCCGTTCCGTGATTTGGCCGTTGCGGCTGAGGGGAACGCCGGGCACATAAACCCTCCGCATGGCCGCGTGCTGGAAGCAGCCGTACTCGATGCCCAAGAACATCTGCTCGACCAATTCCTCTGATGAATGCTCCGGGCCGATCGGTTCGCAGCAATAGTAAAAGTCCAACCCGGCATCCTTGATGACGCGGAAGGTTCTCTTCCGGGCCTGCGGGTCCAGGTCCGTATCGGTCCCCTCGCGCAGGCGGCAGACGTGGTAGGCCCCATTCACCCCGGCAGCCTTAAGCTGCCGCGCTTGCTCAGCGTCAAAATCGCCAACGTTCATGACGATCTGCGTGTGAGAGGGCAACTCGCGACGGACCAAGGTGACGATCTCAAGAAGCCTGTCTATGTCGAACTCGTGCATCGTCATCAGGAAGAGGGCGAACAGGTCGCCCGCGTCGGCAAAGGCATGAGCCCGTCGGCGAATCTCTTCGAGCGACAACTGCGAGGCCGTCATGGTCGTGTGGTCCTTGCCGAAGACGCAGAAGCGGCAGTTGCCCGGGCAGGCGGCCGTGTCGATTCCGATCTGGCCCAGGAGAATGGCGCTATTGCCGAACCTCCTACGCGAAACCGCATCCGCCGTGGCCATCAGCATCGACGCCCCCAGCGACTCAGAGGGCAGATCAAGCAGGTAGATGCAGTCCTCCTTGGAAGGGCCGTGGCCATCCAGGGATGTCTTCAGGATTCGGTCGAGTCTTTCGGGCAGCATCAGCAATCTTCTCGTTTGTGGCGTGGACGTTTCTGGATCAGGGTTAAACACGCAGGCGGCTGTTTAGCATCGGCAAACCGTCTCAGTATGGCAGCCATCAGAACGAACGCGGAGGATACCAGAACGATCACAGCCCCGCTTGGCAAATCGGTGACGGCGGAGAGCAGGAATCCACCCAGGCCGCTGGCGGCGCCGATGGTCACGGCCACGGCCATCGCCCGGCCACTGCCTTTGACCAGTTGGAACGCCGCCGCAGCGGGATTGGTGATAAGGCTGTAGATCATCAGCCCGCCTACGGTCTGGAAGTTGACGGTCATCAGCACGGCCGTCAGGATGAGGAAGCCCGTCCAGACGCCGTCCGAATGTCTGTTCCAACGTCTCGTCCAGTCTTTAATCAGGGACTCTGTGCCGCCCGTCTATTTACTGGTCGCCTTGACCCGCTCTTCCTGCGACATGGCGGAGAGCTTCTCGACCTGCTTGACGTCCAGCTTCAGGCCCTTGGCGACCCGCCGGCCATAGTCAGGGTCGGCCTTGAAGAACAGGGCAGTCTGGCGGAACTGGATGCGCTTTTGGGCGTTGCCCAGGTGAGCGACGATGTTGCCGACCAGATGCTCGCGGTCCATATCGGTCATGACTCGGCGGTAAAGCTCACCGGGCTGGAAGAAGTCTTCGTCGGTCACTTCTTGCGGATGCCGCGCGGCCTGGCCTTCAAGGTCGATGGGCGGCTCAGCCACGGTCGGGTCTGGCTCAGGCCCGCCCATGGAGTTTGGCCAGTAGTTCGGCCCACCGCCGCCGTTTTCGTCCAGGCGCATGTAGCCGTCCCGCTGATAGTTGGCGGCCTTGCAGGCCTTGGGGGCGTTGATGGGCAGGAGTTGGTAGTTGGGCCCTAGGCGGTACAGGTGAGCGTCGTGGTATGAGATAACCCGCGCCTGGAGCATCTTGTCCGGCGAGGACCCGATCCCGGGCACAAAACTGCCTGGGTTGAAGGCCGACTGCTCGACCTCGGCGAAGTAGTTGGCTGGGTTGCGGTTGAGCGTCATCCGCCCGATCTCGATAAGCGGGTAGTCCTTGTGCGGCCAGACCTTCGTTATGTCGCAGATGTTCCATCGGTACTTGGCGGCGTCCTTGGCCGGCATGATCTGCACGCAAACGCGCCAAGCGGGAAACTTTCCCTTCTCGATGGCGGCGTACAGGTCGTTCGTGGCGTGGTTGGGGTCCTCGCCGGCGAGGCGCGTCGCCTCCTCACGCGTGAGGTTCTGGATTCCCTGCTCGGTCTTGAAGTGGTACTGCACCCAGTAGACCTCGCCCTTGGCGTTGTACCACTTGAAGGTGTGGCTGGAGTAACCGTTCATGTTGCGGAAGCTGCGAGGGGTGCCGCGGTCGGAGAAAAGAATTGTCACCTGGTGGAGCGACTCCGGCGTTAATGACAAGAAATCCCAGAACATGTCCGGGTCGGGAGCGTTGGTGGCCGGGTTGCGCTTCTGGGTGTGGATGAAGTCCGGGAACTTCAGCGGGTCGCGGATGAAGAAGACCGGCGTGTTGTTGCCGGTCATGTCGTAGTTGCCCTCTTCGGTATAGAACTTCAGGGCGAAGCCACGAGGGT
>CAZSBS010000274.1:0-6235 GCA_964605095.1 uncultured Planctomycetaceae bacterium
GGTGAGCGCGGACTCGCAGTGGGACATGCAGACGCTGGACCACCTCTCCGGCAGTTTCAGCGTACGTCTGCCCGGCGGCGGGGTGCTGAGGGCCACGTACAACCTGGCCGGGCTGGTGGAGAACGGCAAGTTCCGGCCGGGCGGCATGAGCGGGACCATGAAGGTCTGGACGGACAAGCCGATCGACCTTGCGCCGCTGGGCAGCTTCGCCATGCCGGGCAAGGGCCTGGCAGGCACGCTGGACGCCAACGCCTACGTCAAGCTGGACCGGGGCAAGCCCGACGGCCGATTCGATGTGTCGCTGACGGGCCTCAAGGCCGGCGAGGGCTACGCCGCCAAGGTCAAGCCGGTGAGCTTCATCTTGCAGGCCACCGCGGCCCTGAAGGATAAGGACGTCACCGGCGAGATAGGCCTGGCGGGCGATCTGGGCCGATTCGACGGGACGTACCGATACCAGAGCGGGCCTATGCCGGAACTGACAGCCCAGGAGCTTATCTCGGCCCTGCTGACCGGCGACATGCCACCCCTGCCCGAGATGACGCTCGACGCCAACGCCCAGATAAGCCTGGCCGCGCTGGCCAACGCCGTACCCTCGCTGCTTCAGGTGAGGAAGGATGTGGCCGTAACCGCCGGCACGGCGAAGCTGACGAGCCTGAAGGTTCACGGCGGCAAGGCCCCGGCCGTCACACTCACCGCAAGCCTGGACGGTGTTACCGCCATTCAGACGCAACCTGACGGCCGGCAGCACGCCATCACTCTCAAGCCCATCACCGCCGACCTCGATTCGACCATCGTCGAGAAGTCCGGCCTGGATGTGCGCCGGCTGGAGCTTAAGAGCGCCTTCGCCTCCCTCGATGGAAACGGCACGCCGAAGCACTTCCACGCCCGCTACGACGCCGACCTGGCCGCGGCACGCGAGGAAATCGGCCAGATCGTAGACCTGAAGCAACTCGCGCTGGCCGGCAAACTGGACGGCGAAATGAAAGTCGCCATGGCGGGCGATGAGCGGCTGAACTACAGCCTCGACGCAAAGGCCGGCGGCCTGTCCCTGGCCGATGGGAACCAGCCGCCGCTGACCGTGCAGACCGCGTCGCTGTCCGGCAACGGCTACCTCACGCACAAGGCGGGCAAGGACGTGAAGGTCACGGCCGAGACGTTCGCGCTGAGCGTCGATGATTCTCTGTCGATTACAGGCCGGGCCTCGATGGACACCGCTACCGGCGCCCTCGACGCCAACGCCGTCGTCCAGCGCGCGGACCTGGCCGGGCTATGGGCCAAGGCCGCCGCGATGGGTGTAAAGAAGCCGGCCTCCCTGGCCGGGATGCTCACCGGGCAGGTCCATGCCTCGCGGAAGTCATCCGCCGACGCAATCGCCGCCGACGGCGCCCTCACCGTGCGCCAGTTCCGCATAGACAACAAGCCCATCAGCGAGAAGGATATTCAGATCGTCGTGGCCGGGCTGACGGCGCTTGGGTCCAAGGTGCTGATCGCCGCGCGGAACATCAAGTTCACCAGCGACGCCGCGACGCTGACGATTGCCGGCCTGGAAGTGCGGACCGGCAAAGAGTTGGCCCTGGGCGGCAATCTGGACGTCTCCGCCGACCTCGCTCGCGTCGCCACGGTCGCCAACGCCTTTGCCGATCCCAACTCCAAGCCTCTCGAACTGGCCGGGCAACTTTCGTATTCCGGCAAGGCCGAGAAGAACGGGGCCGAGATCGCCTTAACCGGCGGCGGGGAGATAACCAGCTTCCAGGCGGGCAGCGGCAAGGATGCGGTCAAAGTCCAGCCACTGACGTTCAAGCAGGACATCCGCATCGACCCGGACAAGCAGGACATCCGCATACTGGCTGCCTCGATTAACAGCGACATGCTCGACGTGACGGCCTCCGGGACGGTCAGCAAGTTCAGCACGGACAGGCTGCTGGACATTCGCGGGCACTACAGGGGCCAGTGGGACAAAATCATGGGCGTCGCGCACGAGCTTGCTCCCTCGACGGCCGACATAGCGATAACCGGCCCGCTGGCCAGCGACTTCGTTCTGACTGGCCCTGCCGCAAGGCCCACGCTCCTGCCGGTATACCGCGACGTGCAAGCCAGGGCGGGCCTCGGCTGGAAGACGGCCCGGATCCTGGGCTTCGACCTGGGCGACGCGAACGTGCCGATTACGTTCAAGGACGGGCGGATAGTGGTGCCAAATACGCAGATACAGGCCCCCGGCGGCAAGGTGAACCTGGCCGCGACGGTGGACATGTCCAAACCCCAGCCGCAGTTGCAAATGCCCGGCAAGCTCGTCGTGCTGGACAACCTCCAGATCAATCGCGAGGTCGGGCAGAAGGTCCTCAGCCGGCTCAATCCGATCTTCGGCAAGCTGCTCTCGCTTCAGGGCCGGATCACGCTGGTCACGCAGGACATCGACGTGCCGCTTGGCGAAGCTCTCAAGAAACGAGGCCGCGGCAGCGGACACGTGGACCTCAGCCAGTTGCAGTTCGAGCCGGACGGGATGATGGCGGAGTTGCTGAAGCTCGGCGGGCTAGGCGGAAAGCAGCTCGTGCAGGTCGGAGGGATTGACTTCGTCATTCGCGACGGGGCGCTGCGGTACGACAACTTCACGATGACGTTCGGCGGCTCATTCGACCTTCGCTTCCGCGGCGTGGTGCGGTTCGACGACAGCATCGACA
This sequence comes from uncultured Planctomycetaceae bacterium, assembly GCA_964605095.1. Classification (GTDB taxonomy): domain Bacteria; phylum Planctomycetota; class Phycisphaerae; order SM23-33; family SM23-33; genus JAUWQU01. The sequence continues at coordinate 2,679 of CAZSBS010000274.1, forward strand.
TGGTGGTCTCGGTGCCCGTCCGCGCCGAACTGCTCAAGAAGCTCGGCGTAGGTGGCTCGGCCGAGCAGTACGCCAAGCTGCTTGACGGGGTGAGGATCGACTTGCCTATCCTCGGCACTCGCGAGAAGCCCAACCTGGACATGGCGAAGGTGGACATTCAGCCACTGCTGAAGAAGGCGGCCGAGAAGATGATCGGCAAGGAAGCGGGGGGGCTTTTCGATGGCCTGCTCAAGGGCAAGAAGCCCAGCGGACCCGCGCCGGCCCCGCAGCCCAACCATCCGAAGCAGCCCGCGCCGACACCCGCGCCCGGCGAGCCGGACCGCCCCGGCCCAGCCACGCAGAAAGCGCCGCAGAATCCCGAGGACATGCTCATTCGCGGCATCTTCGACACTCTGGACCAGTTGGGAAAGGGCAAGGACAAGGCCAAGCCGTAGCGGACAATCAATACTCAAGCCGGCCATCGCGGCCGTGACGGATGCGCCGGCCGGTGAAGGTCCGGCGCTCGTCGCTGACCACGTCGGCGTCCGGGCCGCGAGCGGAGATTATCTGCCGAAGGGCGCCGAGGCTGTCGAGGTCCATCTCCCAGAATTCCACGCCCACCAGCCGCTCCTCCCTCGCAATCACCTGCCCGCCGAGGTGAACCCATAGGTCCTGCTCTCCGGCAATCATGTCGAAGTCCAACTCCACCGTGTCGCCGCGCGCGACCGGCGCATCCGTCCGCAGCAGCGCGCCGTTGAAGCTGAGTTGGACGACCTCGCAACGGTACTGCTTGCCGTCAATCTCCAGAACGGCCTCGACGTGGTTTTCCGGCCGATCAAACGCCCGCTCCGCCATGGGCAGCTCTCCAAGACGGCTCGCCGGCCCAATGCCCGCCGCCGCACGGGCACATAGGTGCCGATGATGAATGATTATATCCATCGGCACATTGCCCTATTATCCGACAGTTCGATCACCGCCGGCGCGAGCCTTCTCGGACTGCTCGCCGCCCGCGCCGACGACGTCCTTGAACTGCCCGCACCCGACCTGCCATCCTGACTGACCTGGACTGGCCGGTGGATTACCGCCGCACCTTACTCGGCCTTTAGCCGCAGGCGGTTGGAGGTGATCTCGGTCACCTTGAGCTTGACGGTCTTGAACTCGGTGAGCCTGTCGGCGAGTCCTTCGTTGTCGTAGCGGTACTCGATGTCTATGTTGGCGACGTTCTGAGTTATCTCGCGGAGGCGGATGGCTTGGACGCCGCGGATCTTGGAGGCCTCTTCCTTGAAGGTCTTCCAGAGGCTGAAGTCCATGCCCGTGATGCTCAGTTCGATGGTTTTCGACACGTTGGCCCGCTTTCGCCAGGCCTCTATCACAGCCGCCAGCAGCTTGGGCGCGCAGTCGGTTGCCAGCTTGTCCAGGGCCTTGTCCTCCCCGCCGCGCTGCATTGTATTGACGGTGATCGGCCCGAAGGACTCCACCGCCAGCACGCGGGCCGAATCGGACTGGACTACCCGGACGTTCAGGCTGGCGGTGTATTGATACATGGTCTGCCCGGCAATCTTGAGCTCCTTGCCGAACTTGGAGACGGCCTTGCCGACCACCACCACGTCGGCCTTGAATCGCGCGCCGAGCGAGGCGACGGCGTCGACATCGTCCTTGATGGCGGCCAGAAGGATGTCGCGCTTCTGGGCCTTGGCGGCCGTGTTGGCGTCCACCAGGGTGATCCCCTTGGACAGGAAGAAGCTCTCGACGATGGTGGAGACCTTGCCGTTCTCCTTGACCTCGTAGCTGGGCGCGCCGGCGGCCTCATGCACGGCCTCGACGATCGCCACGACCACGCGCGGATTGTTCTCCTGGTGGACGGTATGGGCGATGGAGGCCCAGTCCTCCTCGAATTTCCGCGTCGAGACCCGCGCGCGGACCTTGGCGACGGTTACGCCCTGCTCGACGGTGACCTTGTCCACCTTGTGCTCGCGGACGTATCCGACGGCGTTGGCGATGACCTTGTCGTAGACGGCCTTGTAGTCGTCGGTCTTGGCCTGGGCGGTCAGGAAGACGCCGCATGCCTCCTCGACGGCGGTGCGAAGGGCCTGGGCGATGGCCTCGTCCCTGGCCTTGTCATCGGCGCCCGCGGCCTTGCCGGTCGCGGTCACCCAATAGTCGACGGGCGTTTCGGGTGCGGCCAGGAGCGGAGTCGCGGCCGCCAGCATAACCATAGCCGCGGCCGAAAGGGCCGCTGCCAACGTGGGTCTCATCGGTTGTGTTGTCATCACGTGTGCCTCCAGCCGCCGGCGCAGTCGCCAAGCGAGCGGCCATCAGTGCTCATAACATTCGCCGGCATTGAACATTTGACATTGAACATCGAACATTCGCGGCCGAAGGCCGCGCGGCTACTTCTTGAACTGGGCCTTGATCACGTTCTGGGAAACGTCGGTTATTTCCAGCTCGGTGAGCGCCTCGGCGATCTTCTCAGCCAGGGTTTCGGCGTTCACGTCGGACTGGAGCGAGCACTCGACGATCTGGTTGGCGAACTTGGCATTGAGGTCCTTGATCTGCTTGATTTCCTTGAGCTTTTTCTTCAGGGCCGTGTACTGCATGAAGGTTGCGCCCTCGATGTGCAGTTGCACCTCGCCTCGTCCGGCCAGGGCTTCCTGCCAGAAAGTCAGGATGTCCGTCAGGACTCGCGGGGCGATGGTCCGGGCCTGGGCATCGAGCGCCTTTTGCGCGGCTGAGCGCCACACGCGGTCCACGCCGCGCGTCGGCGGGCCGGGAATGCTGGAGAGCATCTGGGCCGTGTCGGATCTGAACGTCCGGACGTTTGCCTCGGCCTGATAGGGGAAGAGCAGCACGCCGCCGACGGTGCTCCTGGGGCCGGCGGTGCAGTTTGCCACGCCGGTGATGAATATCTGCGCGCCGAATCGCTTGGCGATGGCCTGGACCTTCGCGGGGCTGTCCTCGGCGGCGGCGGCGGCGAGGTCCTTGAGGTCGATCTCCTTGAGCTGGTTCTTGTCGACCAGCAGGAATCCGCTCTTGAGAAGGATGTTCTCAATGCGGGTCTGGAGGGTTGAGTCGTCCTGGACCTTCTCGGCGATCTTCTCGCGGATGAAGACCATTATCTTGGGCCTGCCCATCTGCTGAAGCAGTGTGGTCACGGCGCCCCAGGTGTCCTCGATTCCCTGCACGCTGACGGTCGCGGTGATCTTGACTTCCCACGTGCCGTCCGGCAGGGTGTTCTTGGAGATTATCTGCTTGCTCTGAACGAACCCGGCCGCCCTCGCCAGAACCGTGTCGCGGACGAGCGCAAAGTCCTTCGTCTGGGACTGCGAACTGATGAACGTGCCGGCGCCGCTCTCGATGGCCTTTCGCATGGCGTCGCGAAGGGCGTCTTCCTCGCTGACCCCGGCGCCGGTAACGGTCACTTCCACGAGGTTCTTGCCCTTGGGCTTGGCGTTCTGGGCCCATGCGGGCAGGGCGACGGCAAGGCAAAAGGCGATGACAATTAGGCGGCGCACGTTGATCATCTATTGCTCCAAATAGAAACAAACTCGTTCACGCAGACCCACGGTCCCTGCGGGAGG
>CAZSBS010000275.1:0-6193 GCA_964605095.1 uncultured Planctomycetaceae bacterium
GCCGCCGCGTGTCGTGGCCGCTTGCCGGCAAAAAGCGGGATTGGCAGGCACTGCTTCATGACCCTGACTTTCGACCGCCGCCGCGGGCCGCTTCCCTCCAGCCACGCGGGGCGCCTTGTTGCGAAAGCCTGCCTTCCCTGGCTTGGCTGGTTCTTCCGGCAAAAAGCGGCAAGACTGTCAAAAAAGCTTATCAAGCCGCCGGCCGGTGCGACATCGAGTTGCCCGGCCTGCATTCAAATCGTACCACGCTTGGCGAAAACCGTCAATCCCCCCGCCGATTAGGCCCATACCGCTGCCTCCGGCGAAGCTACGCCAATAACACTCGCATTTACAATGTCTTATGAAAAAGGCCCGCGGTAAAAGCCCTGGACCTTGTTTGGCAAGCGGGATTTCCTGCCCCAGCCGACAGGCGAGCAAAATCGCCCAGTTTGCGTAATCCTTTCAGACCGAACTCACGGACTCCCCCCCCCTGGGGGCGACTGCCGCACTTTACGGTATTTCAACCGGCTTTGCCGGCGGAAATGTTACAGTCGCAACGGATTGTCCGACAAACTATGCCGGTCGGCCAATATGAGATTTTCTGGGTGAAAATCCTGCTCATGTTCAGGTTTTGTACTTGCAAAAATCGCAAAGTCTGGTATAAGGGAATACCGGAGGTGCGGCGAGCCGCTCAACTTGCCGTATCACGTGGAGTGCTCAGTCATATTGGTCAGCATCTTTCGGAAGAACGTGAGGCTCGGCAAGCCCTCGCTCAGGCACGCTCGAGTATGGAAGATGGAGGAAACAAATGGTCAAGTCTTGTGGGCTTATCCCTGCAAGACGAGGATCCGCGGGTTCTGAAACTCATTGGCCCCAGCCGTCTTTTCCAGCAAGTCCTCCGTATTGTGGACTCTGTGGCGACGAATGATTGCGTCGTCCTGCTGGAAGGCGAATCTGGAACGGGCAAGGAGCTTCTGGCGCGGCGGATCCATCTGCGCAGCCAGCGCCATTCCGCGCCGTTCATTCCCGTCAACTGCGCCTCGATAAGCGAGACCCTCTTCGAGAGCCAGTTCTACGGCCACCTCAAGGGCGCGTTCACCGGCGCAGCCGTCGACACACTTGGCGTTGTCCGTGCGGCCCAGGCCGGCACGCTGCTGCTCGACGAGGTCGGCGACATGCCGCTGCACCTTCAGCCAAAGCTGCTGCGGCTGCTTCAGGAGCGGGAGGTCATCCCAGTAGGCGCAGCCAGGCCAGTGCCTGTTGACGTGCGGTTCGTGGCGTCGACAAACCACAGCCTGGCCAAGCATGTTCAGGATGGCATGTTCCGAAGCGACCTGTACCACAGGCTCAATATCGTTCGCATCGAGATTCCGCCGCTCCGCACCCGCCCGGATGACATTGAGCCTCTGATCGACCACTACCTCGGCTATTTTGCAAGCCAGTACCGCCGCCCGTGTCGCGATCTTTCCCGGCGACTGCGGGACATGCTGGTGGCCTACCCATGGCCTGGCAACATCCGCGAGCTTTGCGGCTACATCGAGCGCCTCTACGCGGCGAACCTGCCGCCCATGCCACCGACCCTGGGAACCTGGAACGACGGCTACGCCTCCGCCGGTCAGCCTGTACACACCGCTCCCAGCCGAATGCCCTTTGACCAGACAACCGTGCCCGTGGCCTGCTCGCTGGCCCAGGCCGAGCGACGAGCCATACAGTTCGCCCTCGAGATGACGGGCTACAACCGCACCGAGGCAGCCAAGCTGCTGAACATTCACCGCAGCACGCTGATCCGCAAGATCCGCTTGATGGGCCTGGACGCAGTCCTGTAATTAGTGTAGTGCGTCGAACAGACTGTCAATTGTCATGGGTTCAAAAGCCCGGACAAGTTCCCCCCCCCCCCGCCACAATTGCCGGATGCACCACCTTGCCGATGAAGCACTCACGTACACCGTTCCCTTGGACCGATATAGCCGGGTAGCGTGGCGGGGGTTTCGTGCGCCGCAAATTTCGATGCTGTCGCATCCCGCGGCGCTCAGTCGCATCTTGCGACAGTTACTGCGGCAATCTGCGGCGCGCGATGCACTGAGGCGTGAATACGGCATGAAAAACCAAGACCGTAAGGCCTTACAGTACAAAGTCTTGAAGTTTATCAGCAAAAAACAACTGCGAGCGGCACAACGGTTGCCTTAATAGAGATCCGGAGAGGAGCCTGACATTGAATATGAGGGAGCAACATGGGTCGGCGATTAGGCCGACCACTGGTCGGAGTGTATGTGCTGTAATGGCTTGCTCCGACATGCAAGAGGCCGTCCAAGTTGGACGATGCCTATCAGAACTGAATATGGGTTGCCTCGTGACGTATCTGAAGGCGGAGGATCTGGCGCTCAACGCCCCTGCCGGGCCGGTGGCACTGGTGATTCTGGCGACGGACGACTCGACCGCGGTGCTCAGACGGACGCTCGTCTGGCTGCGCAACCGCTGGCCGGGATGCCCGATCTCCGTGGTCGGCAACACCGGTTGCGGAGATTATGAGATGGCCGCCCGGGAAAACGGCGCAATGTACGTGACGCGCCCGGTCCGGGATGCCGAATGGTCGGCCATCTTGTCGCACGCCTTCTGCCGCATCCGCAAACTGCTCGCGGGCGCGGGTGAACAAAACGAGGCAACAAAGCCGTAACCAACGTGAATATGAGGCGCTTGCTTCGTGGGATGTTTCTGGCCCCGCGATCCGGCAAGCACGATGAGCCTCACTGCGGAGGGTTTCAACTTGGCGCGACTGGGCAAAGCGGATCTGAGCACCCGCTTTAATGTCCTTCTCTGGACAGCTTGGGGACGCTGAGAAACCCTTCGAGGTAGTGGTCATTGGGACGCCAGTGACGGACCAGCGGGGCTGAGCGCCTGCTGGAAATCTCCGAGCCCTCCTCCATCGGAGTTTCGTCGCAAAAAGCCTCTCGAGGGGACCATTGCCAGGCGAAGGGCGATGACGATGCCTTGAGCAAGCACCGTCACGCCCATTTTTTTGCGCACTAATAATCTGAATAGACTTCAGGCTGCGGGCTTCAGGGGGAGAAGCTACAAGGGAAGGCTTCAGGTGACTTCGGTCCCACGCCCGCGCGGAGCCTGGTGCCTGTGGTCTGAACCATTTCCGCTTTTGCCGGTTCCGCTTTTGCTTTTACCGGTTCCAGGTTCCGTTTTTCTCCCCCCGCGATACCGGCACGGGGTGTTCTTGTCGACCAGCCTGCCAAGTTTCTTGCAGTACACCGCCGCCATAGTCCGGCAGATGCCGGCGCTGTCGGCCGGAGGAAAGTCGGCGTGCGGACAGGAGAACCCGCAGAACTCCGGTATGTCAGTCTCAGCTTCCATCTGGTATCATTCTCTTTGTAGGCTCTTTCGTGAAGAACTCGCGAAAAAGGATAATGTACATTCATCGCCACGACGGGGCCGCCACCTGCAGTGTCTATTGTAACTCGCCGACCATCGCGGACGGCCGAAACAATGGGGCATATTGCAATTGCCGGACGATAACGTCGTTATACAAACAGGGCCGGCAATCTTGCCGGCGGTTCAGTAAGGAGCGCGGCCATGAAGATAACCCGTCGTATCGCGGCCAGGATGGCGGCACTTGCGGTGTTGGCTTTGCCGGTATGCGCGATAGCGCAGCCCGCGGCCGGCGGCCTTGCCGGCCTGGAGGTGGACGGACTTACAAAGTGCGTCCAGTCGATAGACTCCGCCACTACTCCCGACGCCGCGGCAAACGCGTACGCCAAGGGCTGCACGATGAACCGTCGCAGTTCGAAGCTTCAGTTGGCGTATCTCCGCAAGATGCTCCAGTTGGGACGGCCCGACATCGCGCTGTTCTCGGCCGGGGAACTGTCGGTGATCGATCCGAAGTCCGGTTTGGCGTGGGGAACGCTGGCCTACATGCAGGCCAAGAAGGCCCAGTACCTTGCGGCCCTGACGCCCGCCGTGAGGGCGGTGGAGTTCGAGCCGAAGAACGAGCCGATCTGCCAGAACGCCGCGCAGCTCGTGGCGTGGTACGAGGCCGGCAAACGCGGCAACGTGGATGCCGAAGTCGCCCGGACCATGAAGGGCCTTCGCTCGGCCAGCAAGGAATTCGCCGCCGCCTACAAGCGAGCCAAGGAGGCCTTCAAGAAGCTCGCCGACGTCAAGGCCGACAAGGACAAGCAGGCCAGCCTGGCCGAGGCGGTAGCCAAGATGGCCGAGGCAGAGTACAAGAAATTCGCCGACCAGCTCAAGAGCGCCGGGCAGACCTACGACAAGGAGGTCCAGCGGCTTCGGGACGCCCAGCAAGATCTCAACCGGCTTAATTCCAACAACAACAACAACAACAACAACTCCCGCAGGGGCGGCTACAACCCGCAGCAAAACAACCAACCGCAGCGCGACAGCATCCAGCGCCGAATTAACGACATCAATAAGAACCTCCGGCAGCAGGAAGACGCGGGCAGGAAGATCCACAACGAGGTGGACAAGGCGAAGAAGGAGGCCCTATCCAAGCGCGACCAGGCCACCAGGCTCGCTCGCGAGGCCAAGAAACTGGCCGAGGACATGCCGGACAACTTCGGCTGGCTCCCGCCGGCAGTTGACGGCGTGGCGACGCCGGACGCGACGGTCGCCAAGCCCGCCTCCACCGGCCAAAAGACCGCCAAACCCGCGTCGTCATACCTCGTGCCCAACCAGCCCGCGACCCCATCGGCCGGAACCCAGCAAGCGCCAATAGAGCAGCGGCTCGCCGAGGCCCAGGCGGCAGACAAGCTCCAAATGGCCAAGCTCTGCCTTGCCAGCAACGACGCCGTCATGAAAGCCCGCGCACGCGAACTGCTCGAGGAAATCGTGACCAAGTTCGCTTCCACACCCTCGGCCGCCGAGGCAAAGCAACTGCTGGCAAAAGAAGGTAGCCAGTAGCCGGTAGCCGGGAAAAGCAGACGGCGGAACCGGGACACAGCACTTGGCTGTGCTTAGCGCGAAGGAACGCAAATGCACACGACTCTGAGAATGCTGCCGGTCCTGATATCGCTCGGCTTGTGCTCGTGCCAGAACCAGACATCATCGCCTCCGAAGAGCAGCCCCGCCATAAAGTCCCTGGTCGAGAAGTACTCCCATCCTCCGGCCTCGATCCCATGGGACCTGGTAAAGGACACCGAGCAATTCTGGAGCGACATGAAAACCCTTGAGGAGGCCTCCTATGGCGGCGATACGGAGGCCATGCGAGCTCTGTTCGTAATTGACACCTACACTGACGGGGCGGCGAGTGAACAATTCCCGGACGTACACGCCTTGTTTGTACGCCAAAGGGACGCGGCGTCAACGATCATACGGAACGATCCTCGGCTGCGCAGCATGTTCGGCCATTGGCTGAGTGAGCCGCCGCAGTAGCACATTGCACAAACGGCTGTCGGCTTCAGCAACCGACAAGGGCGAAGTAACATGGTTGCCGCTGTGCTCGCTGAAGCGAGCATACATCGGGATGCGAACCAGGCGTTCCTGGGTTTCCTTGTTCCGGCATTTTCTTTTCCCGGCTACCGGCTACCGGCTACCGTCTACCACCTTGACCGCCGGGCGGCTGTGCGTGACAATGCATAGTCAAGCCCTCTTTGCCAAGAAGCGACGCACCGGCATACGCGGCGATTCATCGCCGCCGGGCAGGCGACGGGATCGGATAACGAACAAAAGTGAACTTAGCCGGCGATCCGCCGGCCGTTGGAGAGCAATCGACATGGCCCAATTAGGCGTCAACATAGATCACGTCGCAACGGTCCGCCAGGCCCGCCGTACGGTCGAGCCGGACCCCGTCTGGGCCGCGGCCGAGGCACAACTCGGCGGGGCCTCCTGCATCACCTTCCACCTGCGGAAGGATCGCCGGCACATCCAGGACCGCGACGCCGAACTGCTCAAGCGGACCGTAACGTGCAAGCTGAACATGGAGATGTCGCTCGATGATGAGATAGTGGAAATAGCACTGCGCCTGGTGCCCGACCAGGCCACGCTGGTGCCCGAGAACCGGCAGGAGATCACCACCGAGGGAGGCCTGGACGTTCTGGCGCACGGCGAGCGGATCGCCGAGGTCGCCAGGCGCCTCACCCAGGCCGGCATGGTGGTAAGCGCGTTCATCGACCCGACGGCCGAGCAGGTCGCCGCCGCCGCCGCCACCGGATGCCAGGCAATCGAACTTCACACCGGCGCGTACGCCAACGCC
>CAZSBS010000276.1:0-6167 GCA_964605095.1 uncultured Planctomycetaceae bacterium
CACGGGATGCCAAGTGGAAAACTGTGTAAATTAACAATTGGGCAACACGCCCTGAGGTCTGAAGCCTCTTTCCTATTCGTGCCTTAGTGCCGTTATGGGGTCCAGGGCGGCGGCTCGGATGGCGGGGTAGAGTCCGGCGATCAGGCCCACGCCGACAGCCATGCTCAGCGGCAGCATCAGCAGGGTGGGCACGATCTCGGTCTTTATCTCGCTGTTGATGTACTCGAGCAGTTGCGGCAGCATGACGCCGATGCCGATTCCGAGGACACCCCCGGCCGTGGTGAGCGCGACGGCCTCGACGAGGAACTGGACGACGATGTCGCGGCGTTTGGCGCCAAGCGCGCGGCGGATGCCGATCTCCCTGGTCCTCTCGGTGACGCTGGCGAGCATGATGTTCATGATTCCGATGCCGCCGACGACCAGCGAGATCGAGGCGATGGACAGGAACATGATGTTCCAGAGGCGCTGCTGGCGCTGCTTCTGCTCGATGAGTTCGCGGGGTACGGTTATGCGGTAGTCCTGCTGGTCGTGGTCGCGGAGGAGCAGGCTGCGGGCGATTTCGGCGCCGTCGAGGACCGCCCGTTCGTCGGCCATCTGGAGGATGATCTGGCTTACCTCGACTTTTTCGAAGCTCCGGCTGCCCTGGGAGCGGGTAATGGTGTATTCCCCGAATCGCCTGGTATCGACCGACTGTGGGATGACGACCACGTTGCCGGCGCTTTCGCCCTGTCCGCCGAGGGCGACGGGCATTTCCTCAAGCAGGCCGATGACGACGAATGGCTCGTCGCCGAGGCGGATGGTCTGGCCCAGGGGGTCGCGGTAGGCAAACAGCCGGCGGGCCAGGTCTTTGGTCATCACGCAGTAGGGCTTGCGGCGAAGCAGGTCGACGTTGGTGATGAACCTGCCGGCGATCGGCTTTATGCGGGCTATGTCGGCGAAGACCGGCTCGGTGGCGATAACCGTCACCGGCAGGGTGGCGTTGAGCATGTGGGCGTACTGCTGCGTCCGATGGGTTATCGAGCAGCGGACAATGCCGGGGATGCACCCTCGCATCCGCTCGACGTCGAGGTTTGTCAGGCCGTAGTTGAAGGCGGCGTGGTCGTCGCCGGTCTGGTTGCTGGCGTTCGGCGGCTTGACGGATTCGATGATGATGTTGTCGCTGCCCAAGGCGCGCAGTGCCCTCTGGGCCTCCTTGCTCGTGCCCTCGTTGATGGCCATCATGACGATGACGCTGCAGACGGCGATGATGATTCCCAGAGCCGTCAGCGCCGACCGCATCGCGTGGACCCACAGGCTGTGCAGCCCGAGGCGGAGGATGTCGTTGACCTTGTGGATGGCTTTCATTTTCGCCGGCCCGCCGGTTCGTTGATCGTGTCGGACCTTACCAGCCCGTCCGCCAGGACGATCACCCGCCCGGCCTGGGCGGCCACGTCGTCCTCGTGGGTGACGATGATGATGGTCTTGCCGTTGGCGTTAAGCTCGCCGAACAGCGCGAGTATCTCGCCCGTGGTGGAGCTGTCGAGGTTCCCGGTCGGCTCGTCGGCCAGTATTATCAGCGGATCGTTCGCCAGGGCCCGCGCGATGGCCACCCGCTGCTGCTGGCCGCCGGAAAGCTCCCGCGGGCGGTGGCTGGAGCGGTCGCCAAGGCCCAGTATCTCGGCCAGGTGTCTGCTGCGCTCACGGCGGACCCTGCGCGGCACGCCCTGGTAGAACAGGGGAACCTCGATGTTCTCCAGGATTGTCAACTGCTGGACGAGGTTGAAGCTCTGAAACACGAAGCCGATGCTGCGGTTCCGAACGTCGCTGAGCTCGTTGTCGGAAAGCGACGAAACGTCCCGCCCGCCGATCCAGTACCTGCCGTGCGTCGGCCGGTCCAGGCAGCCTAGTATGTTCAACATCGTGCTCTTGCCTGAGCCGCTCTTGCCCATGATGGCGACGTACTCGCCCTGCCGGATGCTCAGGCTGATCGACCGCAAGGCCGGCACGGTGGTCGTGGCCAGGCGGTATATCTTCCAGAGGTCTTCCAGGTGGACGATGTCGTTCACGTAAGCAAGTTCCTTTCCGGCGCTATGACTGCGGCGAGGGCTATCTGCCGCCGGCATCGCCGCGCTGGCCGGCGTTCTTTCCGGCGTCCTTGCCGCCCGGCGACTTTCCGGCGCCCGACGGCGCCTGTTGGCGTCCGTCCTTCGGGGCCTTGGCGCCGCTCTTGCCGTCGTCGGGCTCGTTTCGGGGCGCCTTCGCCTCGCCCTTGGACATTCCGGGCGGCATGTCCTTGGCCTCATCGTCCCCTTCCTTGGCCTTGGGCTTGCCCATGCCGACCTGCTCGCCGCTCGGCGGGGTCAGCAGGACGCGGTCGCCCGCCTGGAGGCCGGAGAGGATCTGGACGTATGTGTTGTTCATCCGGCCGAGCTGCACGGCCGCTCGTTCGTAGCTGCCGCCGTCGCCGACGCGATAGCAGAAGGTCTTGTCCTGCTCGCTGTAGACCGACGCGATGGGCACGGACAGGACGTTGTCGAGCTTTGCCAGCTCGATCTCGACCTCGCTGCTCATTCCGGGGCGCAGGCCTTCGATGTCCTGGTCGAGCTTGACGATGACGGAGAAGACCTTCACGCCGGGATTAAGCCAGCGGTTCTGGCTGTCCGGCAGGACTCCGACTCGCACGAGCTTTCCGGAGAAGGTCTGGTCGGGCTTGTTTTCAAGTTTCACGTGGGCCGGAAGGCCTGGATGCACGTCGTCGATGATCGCCTCGTAGACCTTCGTCCTGATCTGAAGCGTCGTGAGGTCGGGGATTATCATGAGTTGCTGGCGCGGGTTGATCTTGGCGCCGACCTCGACGCGGACGTCGCTGGAGTACCACCTGCTGGAGCCTATGTCGTAGACGACCAGGCCTTCCTTGTCGGCCTTGATTACCATCTTGCCGACATCTTCGAGTTGTTCCTTGAGTTGGCGGTCCTGCATCTCGAACGTGGCCTTGGCCGCAGCCAGGTCCGCCTCGGCCTTGAGGATTCCGCTGCGCGATTCCAGTTGAGCCCTGAGCAGGGCCAGCTTGGCGTTCTCGAGGGCAGTCTGGAACGTCTGTATCTGCCGCGGATGGTCGTACTTAATCAGCATCAGGCGGGTGTTCTCGGCCTTCTTCTCCGCCAGGTCGAGCTTGCGTACACTGAGCTTCTCGGCCTCGATGTCGTTCTTGCTGAATGGGCTCTTGAGCTCCTCATCGGCGTTGACCTTTAGCTTGAAGTCGAGCTTGGCCTGGGCCAGCAGGAGGTCCTGCTGGGCGGTGGCGATGGCCGAGTTGGCGTCGTCGAGCTTGGTCGGCCCTTCGATCTCGATGTACTTTTTGAGGTCGCCATCGGCGTTGACCAGCGCCTGCCCGGCCGTGCGGACCGCGGCGTCAACCTCCTTCTGCTTGAGCGAAAGGTTCTCGCGCATCTGAGTGTAGGTGTTCTCGGCCGCGGTTACGGTGATCTTGCCCTTCTCGATGTCGTCGATGAGTTCCTTGCACTCGAACTCGATTATCGTGTCGCCTTCCTTGACGGCTGTGCCCTCGAGCACGACCGACTTGATGATGGCGGGATAGCGAAGCTCGTTGCCGATGACTTTCCTTCTCTCAGCCTCGACCTCGCCGCTCTCTGTGACCGAGTAGACCAGCGGCCCCCGCGTGACAGTCACGCTCGGGCCGAGGTCGGTGGCGCCCGCGGCGCCGCCGGCGGGGCTTAGCAGGACCCATGCGCCCGCGACGGCCAGGCAGCCAAGCATCGCGGCCGCGACCCACACTCGCAGCTTCCGGCGCGCCTTGACGCCGGACGCCGGGGCATCGACAGGCGGCATGAGCCTATCGGGCGGCGCCAGCGGGGCCGGATAAGTATTGGTACCGCTGGCGGATGCGGTCATATTCAAATGGCTTTTCCCGCTCATGGAGCATTCCCTTCTCGTCGACGACCAGCAGCCCGAGGGTCGTCATGAACTGCAATCTCGTCGTTGTGTAGCTGACCAGGGCGCTGGTGACATCGTTCTGGACCTGGCGCAGGGAGTCTTCCGCGTCCAGCACGTCGCGAGTCGAGGCCTGGCCCTCCTTCTGCTGCAAGACAGCCAGCTTCCGCCGACGTTTGGCGATTTCCACGTTGCGCAGTCGAAGCTCGTACGTCTGCTTGGACAGCATCAGCGACCGGTACGACCGGCGGATGTCCAGCCGAAGCGTATCGACAAACTCATCCCAGTTTCGCAACGCCTGATCGCGTGCCAGCATGGTGTTGCGGTAGGCGTCGCGGTTGTTGGTCTGGTCGAGGTCGTACTGGAACGTGCCGGATGCGAATCGCGTGTGCTGGTCGAAGCGGATCTTCGCGGCGTCCCGCGGCCCGGTGTTGGCGGCGCTGATTCCGAGCGTCACGTTGAGCGTCGGCAGGAAGGCGTCGGCGGCGATCTCGACATCGCGGTCCGTGTCGCGTACGGTCGCGGCCTGGCGGAGCACGTCCGAACGCGACCTCATGGCCACCTCGAATGCCTCCGCCTCGCCAACCGGCACCGGCAGTGGGCCGGCGCGGTTGAGTTCCTTCAGCACGTCGGGATAGTCCAACTCCATCCGGGCATTTATCGGCAGGCCAAGCGTGATCTTGAAGGTGTCGAGAGAGTTGCTGTACTGTTGCTCATCCTGCATGAGCCGCACGCGGGCGTTCATCATGTTCTGGTCGGCTTGGTCAAGCTCGACCTGCGAACTGAGCCCGCCTTGCACCAGGGTTCTGGTGAGATTGAAGGTTTCCTCCAGGCGAACGATGTTCTCACGCTCGTTCTCGAGCTGGTCGCGCTGCTGCACGACGGTGTAATACTGGCGCACGATGCCCACCGCGAACTCCTGCGTGAACCGCTCGTACTCCAGCACGGTCAGCAGGAAGTCTCTTTCCAGACGGTACTGGTTCTCGTATGCCAGGCCCCGCCACGCGCCGGCAAGCAGAGGCTGGGTGAAGTTCGCGCTGACAAGCGAGCCGACGCTGGTGGACTTCCAGCCCATCAGGTCGCTGGCCAGGTCCACTCCGAGGCCCAGTGTCATTATCCCGCCGTTTACGAACTGCTGGGTCAGTGTTCCGGCCAGGCCGGCGCTGCCGGCGTTGGTCTCGCCGCCGTGGTTGACCACCGTCCGCGAGGCGTCACCCGTGATCTCGCCGGCAGGCAGGGGAAAATCCCACCCGCGCCGGCTGGTGGACAGGGCCAGGGCGGCGCTGTATAGCGATTCCTTCTGGAGTTGGAAGGGCCGGCTGTTGCGCGAGGCGATCCGGAGGCATTCGTCAAGCGAGAGCTTCTGCAATGAGTTGCCGTCCATCGCGATTGACTTGCCGCCGACGACGATCGTCGCGTTGGGGTCGTTGGGATCCCTGGCCTGCGGTTTGTAAGGGTTGTAGGCCACGCCGAACGCCTCGGGCCTGCCCATGGCTCGCTGGTTGCCCTGCTGGACCGTGCGGAGGGCGTCGCGGTCGGCCTGCCTGGCGTACTGTGATGGCGTACAGCCAGCCAGGGCGGCCAATAGAACCGCCGCCAACAGAAACTCAACGTCACGGCATTTCTGGATCATCATGTTTCACTTCGCGCAAGCTGCTTTGGCGACTGTCCGGCCGGCCGTTACCCGGCATCGCGACTGGGCCTCGCAAGCCAAATTTGGGGCGTACGGCGATTGTCCGCCCAACAAGCCGGACCCGCCCCGCAGGCCGCAGATCCCCCCCAAACCCAATCCTACGCCCGGCCGGGCGCCATGTCCACAGTCCGGTTCCTCGGTAAACCCGCTACCTCTTATATAACCCCGCCGCCGGGAATGTTCCCGGCCTTCACGGAAAAAGTGCCAGGAAAACCCTCCGCCGCGGCGCGGGAAACTTCGCATCACCGGCCCCAAAGTGGGTACAGAGTGCCCACTTTCAAGGCCGGGCCGATTTGCCCGAGGCGGTGCCGCCAAGTAACCGGCATTATCGCCCATTTTTTAACACGCTTTCAGCATGAGACTTACATTCGCCCATGGCCGGCATACGGTCGTGGCTGGCACGCTTGCGGCACGATCCGTGCATGAGCTACTGTTGTGTGAAGTGGCAAGGGCAACGAAAGGCAAGCTAACCAAGGGTCCAGCAGAAAGAAGGAGAATCGCGATGAGCTACGACATGTTCCTCAAGATTGACGGGATCAACGGC
>CAZSBS010000277.1:0-6164 GCA_964605095.1 uncultured Planctomycetaceae bacterium
GGAACATGCTTCCGCAAACAGCCGCGGAAGCATGGCACCGCAGATTTCGCCCCCCCCAACTTCCGGGGCGGGGCACTAAGGCCTGTTTTTCACATGACTGAACCCGATATGTCAATCCTGGCTATTCATCCCGGCGCGCTGGGGGATGTGATACTGTTCGGGCACGTGTTGGCATCCATAAAGCAGCAGTTAACCGGCAACGTGCAAGCTCCCGCCCTTGGAAATCCGCAATCCGTCCCGGCGCGCCGCCGGGACAATCCGCAATCAGTGCGGCCTCCGCACATCACCCTGGTCGCCGGCGGGTCTAAGGCCCGGCTGCTGGCGGGCGCGGGCGTGGTCGACGCGGCGGTGGAATTCGACTACCTGCCGATGCACGAGCTTTTCTCCGACACGCCGCTCGACCAATGCCGCTTGCCGGCCATGCTCGGCCAGTGCGGGCGGATCATCACTTGCTTCGTCGAGGCGGACTCCCTGCCGGCACGCCGGCTGATGCGGATGTGCGGGGCTGGGGAATTGACGGCCCTGCCGATCCGTCCGCCGCTTGGTTTCCCCGGCCATCTCACGGACCTGTGGCGCCGACAGCTCGGCCTGGCAGGGAGAATGGAGCCCGCGCCATGGACCATACCCCAGGCATGGCTGGCCGAGGCGAGCACCGCCTTGAAGGCGATGGGCGTGGATGCCGGCGGGCGATACGTAGTGATCCATCCCGGCGCGGGTTCGCCGGAGAAGTGCTGGGCGATCCAGCGGTTCCTCGACCTGGCCACGTCGCTTGGCACATCGGGGATGGCCGTGGTGTTCGCCCTGGGTCCCGTCGAGATGGAACGCTGGCCCCGCGAGCGAATATCGCTGCTGAGAGGCAAAGCCGCCGTGCTGGCCAATGCCCCGCTGACTCTGCTTGCCGGCGTTTTGGCAGGCGCGGCGGCGCTGGTTGGCAACGACTCCGGCGCAGCCCATCTCGCCGCGGCCGTCGGGGCCCCCACGGTCGTTCTGTTCGGCCCGACAAGCCCCGCAGGCTTCGCCCCGCTGGGCAGCAGCGTCACATGCCTGTCCGGCAATACGATGGACGACATTACCACGCGGCAAGTCATCGACGCGGTCAAGAAGTTGTGCTGACGCATGCAAGCGGATATCTGTTCCGTTATAATGTTCCTTTGCCCGCACCGACACGGTGCCGCGGCTTGGGTATTCAAGAGGGATTGTCGCCCGATGAAATCAAAAGCGGCCCAAACACAGGTAGATAAGCCCGACAGGGAAACTTCGCCCGTGGGCAAAGCCCCCGGCGCGCGCCCGGGCGGGGCCTCGCGCCCCCGGCCGTCCCGCAGGCGCGTCTGGCTGTTTCGGCTGATCGCGGCGACGGCCATCCCGGCGGCGTTTTTCGTGCTGCTAGAGCTGATGCTTCACACGGCGGGGTTCGGATACGACACGCGGTACTTTATCCCAGCCATCCCCGCCGCCGGCGCCGCCGGATCCACAGGCCCCCGAGCGGGCGAGCTGGAGACCAACCAGCGATTCGCCTGGCGGTTCTACCCGCAGACGGGCGCCAAGGCGCCGCTGCCGATCCGACTGGCTGCCACAAAGCCCGCCAACCACGTGCGGATATTCATTTTCGGCGGCTCGGCCGCCATGGGCTCGCCGGACGCGGCTTACAGTTTCGGGCGCGTTCTCGAGGTCATGCTCGCCGAGCGATACCCGGCCCGGAAGTTCGATGTGATCGTCACCGCCATGGAGGGTATGAACTCGCACGTCTCCCGCGTGATCGCCGACGAGGCGGCCGGGCTACAGCCGGACCTGTTCGTCGTGTACATGGGCAACAACGAAGTGGTCGGGCCCTACGGCCCGTCGGACGTCTTTGGCGGTTACGCGCCGAGTGTTCGCATTATCCGGGCTAGTCTGTGGCTCAAGTCCACCCGCACCGGGCAGTTGGCCGGGCGGATATTCGCCGCCCTTTCCAGCCGGGGCTCTCAGGTGTGGAAGGGTATGGAGAGCTTTGCCAGCGCCGGCGTGCTGGCCGACGACCCGCGCCTCGCCGCGACGTGCGAAAACTTCGCCGTCAACCTCGCCGCCATCCGCGACGACGCCGCCCGGGCCGGGGCAAAGGCCATCGTCTGCACCGTCGCGTCGAACCTGCGCGACTGCCCACCGTTCATCTCATCCCGCCGGCCAGGATTGAGCGACGCCGACCGCGCACGCTTCGACGAGTTCTGCGCCGCCGGGCGCGCCAAGGCGTCGGCTGGGGATTGCCCAGCCGCGATGGGGCAATTCAGCCAGGCCGCGAAAATCGACGCCGACTCGGCAAACCTGGAGTACTGGATGGGCCAGTGCTGCCTTGCGGCCGGGAAGGCGGATAAGGCCCGCGAGCACCTCATCCGCTCGCGCGACCTCGACGCGCTGAGGGTCCGGGCCGACACGAAAACCAACGACGTGCTCCGCCAGGCGGGCAAGCTCTACGACGGCTTCGTGGACTTCGAGAAGGTCCTTGCCGACGACGGGCTCAGCCGCGACGGGTTGCCCGGCTCGGCGCTGCTGCTGGACCACGTTCACTTCACATTTGCCGGCAATTGCAGGCTGGCGGCGGCGGTGATGCCGGAGGTCCAGCGTCTGCTGGCCGACAGGCTCGGAGCCGCCGACGAGCCGAAGACATCCACCGCGCCGGCGGGCGGGCTCGACGAGAAACACCTTGCACAACGCCTTGCCTGGACGGGGTGGGACCGCTACCGCATAGCCGAACTCCTCTCGGCGCAGATGTCCGCCGCGCCGTTCACCAACCAGTTCGACGCCGCCTCGCGCCTGGCAGCCCAGCGAGCCGAGGTCGAGCGCCTGCGGATGTTCACGCTGCCGGAAATCCGACCGGCGATACTCGGTGAGTACCTCAAGGCCCTGGCCGCCAGGCCGGACGACATTATGCTGCGGGCGAACTACGCGACGTGCCTTTACGGCCTGGGCGACTCACCCGCCGCGGCCAGGGAATGGACCGAGTTGCTCGAGCGGATGCCCGGCAACGCGGAATACGAGAAGGAACTCGGCGTGACGCTCATGCAGCAGGGCAAGCTGCCCGAGGCGAGCTCGCATTTCCGCGCGGCCCTGGCGATTCTGCCGCGGGACCTCGAAGCCCTGAACAACCTAGGCGCGTCGCTGTTGTGGCAGGATCGCCTGGACGAGGCGGGCGACTGCTTCCGAGACGTCCTCCGCGCCAACGCCGACCACGCCGACGCTCGCGCGAACCTGGGCATAACGCTGGCCAGGAAGAACGACCCTGCCGGCGCGATCAGGCAGTTCCAGGACGTGCTGAGCAAGAACCCCGACCACGTCGGGTCGCTTCGCAACCTGGCAAGGCTGCTGACGCACCAGGGCAAGCTCGACGAGGCCATCGACTACTACGACAAGGCCCTGGCGACGCGGGAGGACTACGCCCTGCACCTGGACCTCGGCCAGTTGCTCGGTGCCCGCCAGAAGTCCGACGAGGCAATGAAGCATTTCGCCAGAGCGGCAGAGATGGCCCCTAACGTCGCCGCGGCGCAGTTGGCGCTCGGTGGGGCGCTGCTCAAAACCGGACGATATGCCGACGCGGCCGAAAGGTTCGAGCGGGCAATCGCCATCGACGACCGCCTGGCCGAGGCCCACCGCGACCTTGGCGCCGCCCTTGTGAAGCTCAACCGGCCCGACCGGGCGATCGCGGAGTTTGGCCGGGCCGTGGACCTCAATCCCGGCGACTTCGTCACGCGGCAGTGCCTGGCATTCGCACTGCTTGCCGCGAGCAGACTGCCCGAGGCGATCGAAGAGTACAAGAAGCTGCTGGAGGCCCAGCCCAACCTGCCCGACGCGCACAACAACCTGGCCGTCGCCCTGGCTAAGACGGGCAAGCTGGACGACGCGATCATCCACTTCGCCGCGGCCGTGCAACTGGAGCCGACGGCGCTGAGACACTACAACCTGGCCACACAACTGGTCCGCCGCGGGGCCGACCCGGAGGCCGTCTCGCACTTCCGCCAGGCGCTGCGGCTGAGGCCCGACTGGGCGGCGCCAATGGCCGAGTGTGCCTGGGTGCTCGCCACGGCAGACGACGACAAGCTCCGCAATGCCGATGAGGCCCTGAATCTCGCCAGGAAGGCATGCGAACTGACAGGTTGGAAGGAGCCGGACATCGTGGACGCCCTGGCCGCCGCACAGGCCGAGGCCGGGCAGTTCGGCTTGGCGGTCATGACGGCCCATAAGGCCCGCCTCCTGGCGATGCAGAAAGGCGACGTTGGCCAGGCCGGACGAATCGACAAGCGAATCGACCTCTACAAGGCCGGCAAGCCCTGCCGAAGAGGCGCGCGATACCCGGAAGCAACGAAGACTCCCGCCGTCAAACAGGGCGCGGCGGCGGGTCCGTAAATCATTGAGGAGAAACAATCATATGTCCAAGCGATATGTCCTTGCAACTTGCTTTGTCTCCACAATCCTGGTCGTCGCGGCATCGGCTGGGACATACATCCTGGCCACGGCCGGCAATGCCAAGGCCGCCAAGGCCGGCGCGGCAAAGCAGGGCCAGGAGGACGACCCGATCAGGCCTTATAAGGGAATCGCCAAGGCTTTCATAACCAACATCGCCAACGGCAAAGTCGACGCCGCCATCAAGGGCGCCAACGACTACCTCGCCGAGGCGCCCGGCGACCTCGAATCGCTCTACTGCCTGGCTGTCGCCTACTCGACACTCAAGCAGCCCGACAAGGCCATGGAATACGTCAAACAGGCCATCGCCGGCGGGCTGCCCGTCGGGCGGTTCCACGCCGGGCCGAGAAACCTCCTGGCCCCGCTTACCGGGACGAAGGCCTTCCGCGACTTCGCGGCCGAGCACCCCGTCGAACTCGTCCACGGACCCGTGCTGGGCGCCATGACCGACACAAGCGTGAGAGTATGGGTACGCACCGCGAGCGAGACGACCGTGCAGGTCATCGCCAACGCAAACTCCAAGCGAAGCGCCGTCGCATCCCCAGTGGTCAAGACCCTGGCGTCGACAGACTTCACCGCCGTGGCCGAACTGACCAGCCTCACGCCTGACACGACGTACAAATACAATATCATTGTCGGCAACAAGCCGCCGGTGAGGATCGCCCCGGCCCCAACCTTCCGCACATTCCCCGCGCCGGGCTCGAAGTCCTGGTTCCAGGTCGTCTTCGGCGGCGGGGCCGGCTACACCCCCCCGTACGAGCGGATGTGGGACACGCTCGGAAAGCACCGCCCGCTGGCGTTCCTGGCCATGGGCGACAACGTCTACATCGACCAGCCCGAGAGCCCGGAGACCCAGCGATACTGCTACTACCGCCGGCAGAGCCGCCCCGAGTACCGGCGATTCGTTTCCTGCACGCCGATGTTCGCCATCTGGGACGATCACGACTTCGGCGTCAACGACTGCATCGGCTCGCCGGGCATCGACGACCTGCCGTGGAAGATCCCCGTCTGGAACGTCTTCAAGGAGAACTTCGTCAACCCGTCCTACGGCGGCGGGCCCAAGCAGCCGGGCGTGTGGTACGACTTCACCATCGACGGCGTGCATTTCATCATGCTCGACTGCCGCTACTACCGCACCAGCCCCAAGCTGCCCTCGCCGACCATGATAGGCCCGGCCCAGAAGAAGTGGCTCTTCGATACGCTCAAGGCGTCCAAGGCGTCCGGCGCTACGTTCACGGTGCTGGCCTCATCCGTGCCGTGGTCGCCGGGCACCAAGGGCGGCAGCCTGGACACCTGGGACGGCTTCCCGCGGGAGCGGGATGAGATATTCTCGTTCATACAGGACAACCGCATCGAGGGCGTGTTTCTGATCTCCGCCGACCGCCACCGCTCCGACGCATACAAGAACGACCGCCCAGGCGCCTATCCGCTTTACGAGGCCAGCAGCTCGAAGCTCACAAACGTCCACACCCACGGGCTGATAAAGAGCGCGATTTTCGGCTACAACGCCAAGTGCTCTTTCGGCCTGCTGACTTTCGACGCGACGGCGGCGGACCCGGAGTTGACTTATGACGTGATCAACATCAACGACGAGAAAATCCACACGCTCAAGGTCAAGCGAAGCGAGCTTTCCTTCAAATAGTTCAAGGCGTAATGCCTCCGCTACGGGGGGGAGAGAGAGAATCGTGAATATCGAGCAGGCCCGTTTGTAGTGACCCCGTGAGGGGTTTCCC
>CAZSBS010000278.1:0-6150 GCA_964605095.1 uncultured Planctomycetaceae bacterium
GCCACGTCGAGAAGTACTGGATGGCCCCCAGCCCGGACAATGACATCGGCGGCGTGGACCTCTACGTCGGCGGGGCCGAGCACGCCGTGCTGCACCTGCTCTACGCGCGGTTCTGGCACAAGGTGCTCTACGACCTCGGCTGCGTCTCCACACCCGAGCCGTTCGCCAAGCTCTTCAACCAGGGCATGATCCTCAGCTTCACCTACCGAGACAGCCGGGATGTGTCCTGGCCGCACGACCAGGTTGACCTGACCGGCGAGGCACCGGTGCTCAAGACAACCGGCGAGAAGCTCGCCGTCAGCGTCGAGAAAATGTCCAAGAGCCTTCGCAACGTGGTTACGCCCGACGAAGTGATCGAGAAGTACGGGGCCGACACGTTCCGGCTGTACGAGATGTTCATGGGCCCGCTGGACGCCTCCAAGCCGTGGAACACCCAGGATGTGCCCGGCGTGTATCGCTTCCTCAACCGCGTATGGCGGATGATAGAGCCGATGGACTTGACTTCGGAAAAGCAGAACTTACACATTGTGAGCGAGGACAAGGCACGGCCTCAGATTGAGAAACTACTCCACAAGCTCATCAAGAAGGTGGGTGACGACATCGTGGCGATGAAGTTCAACACCGCAATCGCGGCGATGATGGAGTTTTGGAATGTGGTTTACAAGGAACGCGACTGGATATCCCAGCGGGAATGGGTCTCAGGCGTTATCTCGAAATCGCAATTTGAGCGGTTCGTGCTGCTGCTGGCGCCGCTGGCGCCGCACATCGCCGAGGAGCTCTGGCAGCAACTTGGACACGATGGATCATTGTCTTACGAGCCCTGGCCGAAATGCGATGAGGCCATGCTGGTCGAGGACACGATCGAGCTGCCCGTACAGGTGAACGGAAAGGTCCGCGCCCGCATCACCGTGCCGGTCGCTGCAAGCCAGGATGAGATACTCCAGGCAGCCCTGGCCAATGAACGCATAGCTGAAATGGTTCAAGGCAAGCAGGTGGTAAAGCAGATCGTCGTGCCGGGCAAGATGGTGAACATCGTGGTGAAATGAAAATGATCCGCCCCTGATGGGGCGGAGGGTTGTAGCCACGGGTGGAGCGCAGCGAAACCCGTGGGGGATGATTTCTTCACGCGCCCGCCCCGGACGGGGCGGAGGAAGTGCAACGGATTAAGCCACCGGCGCCATGCAGTGAGACTCCTTTACCCCTCCGGGGTAAGAATGTAATGTGAAACTTTTCCACGGGTTCCGCGACGCCCAAGGCCGTCGCTTCACCCGTGGCTACAACCCATCGCCCCGCCAGGGCGAAAGGACAATGGACGAAGGAGAATAAGGATGTCGATTTCTCCCAAGGATAAAGACACGCTTCGCCGTTTGGCGGGCGAGGTTGCCGAGATCGCGGCGCTGCCGGTCCACAAGGAGAAGGCCGACATGTGGCGGCGGCTCAACCGGCTCGAGCCCGTCCGGCCTATGGTGTGGATAAACGAGGTGTGCTGGGAGGAGATGGGCGAGGAGGCCCAGTTGACCATCGCCGACCCCGTCCTGCGCGAGGCTGAAAGGAGAATGCGCCACTGGCTGTACCATTGGCGGCATCTGCCGGTTGACATGATCGTCGATGGCTGGATCCCCAGCCCGCTGGTCATTACCGACACCGGCTTCGGCATGGAGACACAGGCCGAGCACACGAAGTCCGACATCGCCAAGAACGCGATCGACTACATTCCGATCATCCGAAGCGAGTCGGACGTGGCGAAGATACGCCCCACCGTTGTGACGTGCGACCGCGCCGCCGGCGACCGCAACGCCGAGCTGCTCGACAGCGTGCTGGGCGACCTGGTGGAGGTGCGACAGGTCGGCATGACCACCACGTGGTTCGCCCCGTGGGACACGCTGATCCAGTGGTACGGCATCCAGGAGTTGTACACGGACATGATCGACCGCCCGGAGCTGGTCCGCATGTCCATCGCCCGGATGGTGGACGTCATGATCGACCGCTTCGAGCAGTACGAGCGGATGGGGCTGCTGAGCCTCAACAACGCCAACTACCGCGTTGGCTCCGGCGGGCTGGGCTACAGCGACGAATTGCCCCAGCCGGACTTCGACGGCAAACACGTCCGCATGATCGACATGTGGGGCAACTCGACGCCGCAGATATTCTCCTGCGTCTCGCCGGAGATGCACTGGGAGTTCGCGCTGAAGGACGAGATGCGAATCCTCGATCGGTTCGGCCTGAACTGCTACGGCTGCTGCGAGCCGCTGCACCACAAGGTGGACATCCTCCGCCGCATTCCGCGCCTGCGGCGGATTTCCATGAGCCCGTTCGTCAACATCGAACAAGGGGCAGCGGCCATCGGGCAGGACTTCATCTACTCAGCCAAGCCGAACCCGGCCGTGCTGGCGTCAAACTCGTGGCACCCGGACCTGGCCCGGCGCGACCTGGCGGAACTGCTGGAGAAGACCCGCGGCCTGCATCTGGAGATAATCCTCAAGGACATCCACACCACCCGGGGCGAACCCAAACGCCTCTGGGACTGGGCCAGAATGGCCATGGAAATGGTGGGTCGGTAGCCGGGAAAAGCAAACGGCGGAAACCGGGAACCCGAAGAACAAGAACCTTCTTGGGCTGTTCCATGTTCCATGTTCCGGGTTCCGTCTCTTGGGCTGTTCCGGGTTCCTGGTTCCAGATTCCTGGTTCCGCTTTTTTTACTCCCCTTCCCCGCGGAAGATCTTCGCTATGCGGGCCATGTCGAACTTGGGCGTGCGGTCGTAGTTGTAGATTCCGTTCTGCTCCTGCTCCACGTCGGTAAGCTGCGTGTAGCACCAGCCCGTCATGTGCCCCAGGCTCGCCATGCCGCGGACCATGCCTTCCAGGCGGCTGTAGAACTCCTCGATGGTCTTGGGCTCCTGCCCGTAGCCCCATGAGGTCTTGCTGTGGGGCCGCCGGCCCTCGGGAATCCACTTGATCCCGCCGAACTCGTCGACGAGGTACGGCTGGCCCTCGTAGGGCGCGTCGAACTCCGGGAAGTTTCTGAAAACGCCCTTCTCAGCCGCCGGCGTCAGGGCCTCGACCAGCTTGGCCGGGTCCTGCTCGTAGTTGTGCACCGTGTACAGGTCCGTGCGATAGTGGATATACCCGCTGGAGTCGTTGACCGGGCGTGTCGGGTCCAGCGCGCGGGTCAGGTCGTAGGCGTCCAGGTGCAGCCGGGCGTGCTGCGGGGTGCCGGCGTTGCCGCGGCTCTCGTTGAACGGCGTCCACGCGATGATCGACGGGTGGTTGCGGTCGCGCTGGATCACCTCGCGCCACTCGCTCAGGAAGTTCCAGGCGCTCTGGGCCCGCGCCTCGTCCGAGGCCGGCTGCCACATCGCCATGCCCCAGCTCGCCGACTCGCCCCAGGTCAGGTATCCAAGCTTGTCCGCCCAATAATGGAAGCGTTCCTCGAAGACCTTCTGGTGCAGCCTGGCGCCGTTGAAGCCCGCCGCCATCGACAACTCAATGTCCCGCCGCAGGGCGTCGTCGCCGGGGGCAGTCCATATTCCATCCGGGTAGAAGCCCTGGTCCAGCACCAGCCGGAGGTGGATCGGCTCGTTGTTCAGCAGGATTCGGTCGCCCTCGACATGCACCTTGCGAAGCCCCGCATAGCTGCGGACGCTGTCGACGACGGCGCCGGCGGCATCGAGAACCTGGAGTGTCAACTCGTACAGGAAAGGCGAAGCGGGCGACCAGCTTTGCGGGTTGCTTAGCCGGACATCACACGCGCACCCGTTGGTCGCGGGGACCTCGGCCGAGGCGACCACGCTCGCGCCGTCGCTTACGGCCACGCGGAAAGTGAGCCCCCTGCCGGCCGAGAGAAAACGCGGCTCGACGATGAACCGCCCGCCGTCGAGGTCCGGCGTGATCCGGCAGTCGCTCAGGCCTTGCGGCGAGGCCGCCTCCATCCAGACCGTCTGCCAGATGCCCGTCGTCCGCGTGTAGCTGCACCCGCGCGAGTAGTAGTCCGAGCACTGCTTGCCGCACGTCTGCCGGCCGGAGCGCTGCTCGTCGCGCACGTGTACGACCAGGCTGTGCGACGAGCCCGGCTTAACCAGCGGGGTGATGTCCATCGTGAACGACGACGACCCGCCGCGATGCCGGCCCGCACGATTGCCGTCGACGAAGACCTCGCACTCGTAGTCCACCGCACCGAAGTGCAACAGCACCCGCCGCCTGTTCCACCCGGCCGGGACGGCGATCATCCGCTGATACCACATGCACTCGATGAAGTCCACGTGGGCGACGCCGGACAGCACGCTCTCCGGGCAGAACGGCACGACGATGCGCCCGTCCAGGCCGCGGGACTCTTGCAGCTTGCGGCTGAGCCCGGACTTGCCCGCGTCCAGGGCGAACGTCCACGTGCCGTTGAGATTCACCCAATCCTCGCGATAGAACTGCGGGCGAGGATGCTCGCTACGCGGAATCCGCTCCAACTCTGCCATCGAATGTGTCTCCTTTACAGGTTCACAGGCCCCACACTCTACCGCGGCAGGCGCCGGGGGGAAAGACCAGGCTTTTCAGTTGGGAACAATCCATCGTGTGCCGGATGCGGCGGTTTGCGAGTCCCGTCGGGACGAAGCAACCACGTGTGATGGAAAAGGCTTGCATGGGGCCGCGGGGGCGACGGACAATGCTTGGGATTGGTCGGATTGGGGTTGTTGGAACCGGTTATTGGAGCAGGAAATTGTCAGAGACGAATCAGAGTGATCGTACGGCGAAGTCGCGGGCGGCGTTTCGTCGCGGCTCGAAGGTGCTTGTCGGCGGGGTGAACTCGCCGGTGCGGGCCTTCGCGGCCGTGGGAGGCACGCCGGTGGTCATCGAACGGGCCAAGGGCTCGCGGATAACGGACATCGACGGCAACGAGTACGTGGATTACGTGGGCAGTTACGGTCCAGCCATCCTTGGCCACGCGCCGGAGGAGGTGGCGACGGCGATTTGCAAGGCCATTCACCGCGGGACAAGCTACGGCGCGCCGACGGAGTTCGAGACGCGCCTTGCCGAGGCCATCGTCGCGGCGGTCGAGTCGATCGAGAAAGTCCGCTTCGTCTCCAGCGGCACCGAGGCCGCCATGAGCGCCATCCGCCTGGCGCGCGGGGCGACGGGGCGAAACAAGATCGTCAAGTTCATCGGCTGCTACCACGGCCACGCCGACGCACTGTTAGTCTCGGCCGGCAGCGGCGCCCTTACGCTGGGCATGCCCAGCAGCCCCGGCGTGCCGCCTGGCGCCACGGCTGACACACTCCTGGCATCGTACAACGATCTTGAAAGCGTCCGCGAGGCCTTCAGGCTGAACAAGGGGCAGATCGCGGCCGTGATTGTCGAGCCGGTTGCTGGGAACATGGGCGTCGTGCCGCCGGAGGATGGCTTTCTGGCGGGCCTGCGGGAGCTTTGCGCCACCGAGGGTGCGTTGCTGATCTTCGACGAGGTGATGACGGGCTTCCGTGTCGCCTTGGGCGGCGCCCAGAAGCTTTACGGCGTGCGCCCGGACCTTACGGTGCTGGGCAAGATCGTCGGAGGCGGCATGCCGGTCGGGGCGTTCGGCGGCAGCGCCGAACTCATGAGCCACCTGGCCCCCGAGGGCCCTGTATACCAGGCAGGGACGCTGTCTGGCAACCCGGCCGCGATGGCAGCCGGGCTGGAAACGCTCACCGAACTGCGGGCCGAGGGCTTCTATGAGCAACTGGAGTCCAGGAGCGCCGCACTCGCCGCCGGCCTGGCCGACGCCGCCGAAGCGGCCGGCCTCGGCGGGAAGGTCTTCTTCACGCGGGTCGCAAGCATGCTCTGCTGCTTCTTCACGCCCGGCCCGGTGCGCGACTTCGCCTCCGCGACAGCCAGCAACACCGAGGCGTACAAGGCTTATTTCCACGCGATGCTCAATGCCGGCGTGTACCTGGCACCCAGCCAGTACGAGGCGATGTTCGTGTCGATCGCCCACAGCGACGAGGACATGGCCCTGACGTGCCAGGCCGCCAAAGCGGGCTTCGCCGCGGCGGCCAAGGCGCTGTAGTGGTGGTCAGTAGCCGGTAGCCGGGAAAAGAAAAAGGCGGAACCTGGAACAGGGAACCTGGAACCCGGAAAGACAAACAGCGGAACCGGACACTTCGCATGCGGTGGGGATAAGTCCAT
>CAZSBS010000279.1:0-6136 GCA_964605095.1 uncultured Planctomycetaceae bacterium
GGGGTTTCCCAACGCGGGAAAACCGCACGCGACGCGGAACAAAACACCTACTTATAAAATAGCTAGAACTGCACTGGTCAAGCCGGCCCGAGGAAAGGAAGACCCGAACAAAAGCCTCTCACCTCGCAGAACCGCTCTCTTGTCGCCGATCCATGACCTCCTAGCATTGCTGTATACTACCACTGCTGGCCGGTGTTGTCAATGACCAAAAGCAGAAAAATGAGAGTTTTTCCCGCAGATAAACGCAGATATAAGACACCTCTCTTATCTGCGTTAATCTGCGTTAATCTGCGGATAATCTGTTTCTTCCTGGGCCTGCTTCGCGGATGCGAGGGCCTCTATTCGCAGGACCTCGCGGGCATCCATCCCCGCCGGCGGGAGGGCATTTGGGCCAGCCTTGGCGGTGATGAACTTCCACGCCTGGCCAGCCAGCATGTTCGGCAGGGTCACCTCCAGCGACCACAGGTCGGTCGCGCCGGTGCGGGCGGCGATGTAGTTGGCGATCAGCATCGAGCCGACCTTCACCGCCCCGTCGGCCATGCCGGAGGCCTTGTCCGGCAGGAAGCGGTCGAGGATCTCCGCGCCCATCGGGCCGACGATGGCCAGGGTGGCTGTCTTGAGGGTCTGGTCGTCGACCTTGGCGTCGTATTGCCCGGCATGGGCCTGGAGGTGTTCCAGCACGGCCTGGCGACGGCAGGGGCTGCACGTCAGCACCCACCAGCCGTCAAGGCGCATGACCGTCACCATGTCGATGACGCCACCTTGCGGGTTCAGCAGCAGCGAGCGGATGGCGGTGTTGTCTTCCTGCCTGGCCACGTCGGCGGTGCAGAGGCGTTCGAGCATGTTCAGTGCCCCGTCGCCGCGAACGCGGATTCGCCCATCGCAGGTAAGGTCCATTACCGCGGCGCGGGTGTGGAGCTGGAGGCACTCTTCGGCGGGCTGGCCGTAGTCGGCGGGCACCTCCCAGCCGTCGCGCACGACCATGCGCGCGCCGGCACTGACATGGTGCTCATAAAGCGGACTGCGATTGGGCTGCACGCCGGGCTGCTCGGCCATTTATTGCTCCTTTGCACTCCACTTCTCACGCTTCTCACGCCGTCACGTACGGGTCGCGGTCGCGGGCAGAGTCTATCACCTTGAGCTTGCCGAGCATCTCGGCCGCCCGTCGGGCCAAATCGCGAATGCCTGGCCGCTCGGAGTGTCCGTGGCCCAGGCACAGCACGGTAAGCCCGCCGGCAACCGCCTCCAGAGCGTCGTGATAGCCCATCTCGCCGGTGACGTAGAGCGTGGCGCCCGCCGCGGCCGCCGCCGACCAGGCCGAACCGCCGGCGCCGGTAAAGACCGCCGCACATCGCACGAGCCTGCCGTGCCCGTCCGTCTTGCCCGCCGCCCTCGGGGGCCCAAGGCCGGCCGGGGATGCGACCTGAACGTGCGGCGCGCCGGTGGCCTTCTTCAGCCGGGCAACGATCGACCGCACGGTCATCGGCCGCGCCAACGTTCCGACCCGCCCGCCGCCGCAGCCAGGCGGGAAATCCTCCAGCGGGTAAACGTCGATGGCGGGAGTCTCGTAGCTGTGGGCGGCCGCGATGGCCTCGCACACGGCCGGGGCCTTGCAGCGCGGGCATACGACCTCCAGCCTGAGCTCCTCGACCACCTCTTGTCGCCCGGTCCGGCCCACGGTGGGATGCGCGCCCGCCCGCGGGCAGAACGATCCAAGCCCGTGGGCAAGGAAGGCGCAGCGGCTGTAGTTGCCGATTAGCCCGGCGCCGGCGTCGAACGCGGCGTCGGCGACACGGGAGACATCCTCCGGCGGCGTGAATACGGCCAGCTTGCAGAGGTCGCGGCGAACAAGCGGCATGATGGCGCGGCGGTCGCCCAGGCCCATCGCGTCGGCCAGGACGTCGTTGGTCCCGCCCGCGGCGTTGTCGAGATTCGTGTGGGCGGCGTATATCGCGATGCCGCGGCGGATGGCCTCGTGGACCACGGGCGAATCCTCAGCCGTCACGCGGGCGATGCTCTTGAAGATCACCGGATGGTGGGCGAGGATCATCTGCGCCCCGGCCTTGAGGGCCTCAGCCAGCACAGGTTCGGTTGCGTCCATGCAGACCAGCAGTTTCGTCACTCGCCGCTGGCTATCGCCGACGAGCAGGCCGACGTTGTCCCACTCCTCAGCCAGGGCTTTGGGGGCAAGCGTTTCCAGCACGCGGACCACGTCGGCTACTTTCATAACGGGGCTCCTTCACCAGAGAGGCCGCACTCGCGGTCCAGCAGTTCGCGGTAGGCCTGCATGACCCATCGCGTTACGGGTCCCGGCCTTGCGCCGGCGACCACGTGCCGCTCGATCTGAACCACCGGGCGAATGCCGGCGCACGAACTGGTCAGGAACACCTCCTGCGCATCCAGCAGTTCGCGGATGGTCAGCGAGCGATTGTCCGAGCATGGCACGTCCATGCTCCGGCAGAGCTCCAGCACCGCATCGCGGACAATGCCGGGCAGCACCGGCGTTCGCGTCGGCGGGGTGAGAACCTCGCCGGCCAGAACGATGAAGACATTGCACGTGCATGCCTCGGCCAAGCGGTTGTCCTCGGTGAACCACAGGGCCTCATCGGCGCCCTTTGTCGCCGCCTCCTGGCGAGCGAGGATCCGCGGCAGATAGCAGCCGGTCTTGCAGCCGTAAACGGGCGGACCCGACCCCTGCCGCAGCGAGGAAATCACCACGCCAATCCCCTTTTCGTACCACTGCGGCGGGTAGGCCGGCAAAGGCGAGGCCGTAATGAGCGTCGTCGGCTCGCCACCGTTTACGCTGCCCGGCGTGAGCGTGATCCGCACGCGGGCCTCGGTCAGCGAGTTGGCGGCCAGAAGCTTCGCCGTCGTGGCGGCCAGGGCTTCCGGCGTCGCGTCGGTGCGTATGCCGAGCATCTGGACCGTGTCGAACAGCCGGCAGAGGTGCCTGTCCAGCCGGAACACCACGCCATTATGCGCCAGGGCCGTGGTGTAGACCGACGCGCCGTGAAGAAAGCCCGCGTCGGACACGCTGACGCCCGCCTGGCCTTGGGGCACGATCCGCCCGTTGAGGAAAACATTCAACTCGCCCGTCTCGCTCATGGCTAAGAGTTTACACCGCCGCCGGGCCGGTGAAAACCGGCAATTTTGGCAAACGTGCGGCCAGTGCCGGGATGTCGAGTACACGGGGAATCGCCACGGAGCAGGAAATCCGAATAGGGCGGGGGGTTCAGTCAGTAGTTGTTGGCGGAATAAACAACCCTTGGAGTTTCTCCGCCAGTTGCCGCATGGTTTCGACGGGAACAACTCCGAGCCTTCGCCTGACTACAACGCTACTGATCGTCATTGGCTTAGACCACTTCACGGACGACGAAACCCGAAGCCCTGTATTTAGGAAAAAGGCATCGGTTTCATAGATTGGAAACCCGAAAGGGTCGCCTGCATCCACGCGCGAGCTAAGCGGCACAACAACAATATCTTGCCCTTGGTTGAATCTTGGGTGGGAAACCACCAAAACGGGGCGCTGCTTTGCCGCACTTTGGTCGGTAAACGGATAAGCCACTAATAACACGTCGCCGTATTTATAATGATTGGCCATCGTCCCGCTTGTAAATATCCTCGGCTTCGTCGTTCCAGAAATCCAATGTGCCAGAGACTTCAACAACGTTCATTTGGTCAATCGTGTTTGCCTCAGATGGGAAAACAACGACCGTAGGCGGAATTGGGCAGAAAGTCATTGAACTTAGCACCATTCTGGGCGGGATCTGAATCACTTCTCCTTTGGTCATTTCTGTTCCTCTCCCGTTGGTGGTTGCATCTCAATTACTTCAAATGGTCGCATTACGAGTAAATGCGTGTTGCTCCAGAAACGAACATAATACGTTCCTGGAGTTGGGAACGCCACATTCACTAGAACAAAACACATATCGGCAATGGCAAGTGGGTCAACTGTGTCCGGAAACTTGCCTTCTGCCACGACTACGGGTGTATCATTCTCCGCGTGTATGATCTCCAATTTGGCAGATGAGGACGGGCGCAAGCCCGTAACCGACACAAAGACAGCCATCTTTGGGTGGACGATGGGGCATTTCCCAAATGTCTGCAAATTGCTAAAAAGGCCGACAAGGGCCGTCTTTCCAGTCGAGTGCTCTTGGTAAATATCATCGCAGATGACAAGGGCGATTATGCTCGGCTTAACCGTTGGTTCTGTCATGGTTTATGCCCACATTCCCTTTATCGGACGTTTCGCTCACATCTTTAGTCGAATGCACGTTTTCACTCGGCAACTGTCCTGCGGCCTTATGCAACTGGATGCGAATCCACACAGATAGTCCCTGATTCGCCAGGTCCGCAGCATACTTGAACGCCTTCTTTTCGTCGGCATCAACTCGCAGATCAAGGCGTTCGCATTTTCGCCATTTCTCATTCTTACGCGGCCGTCCTCGTTTCGACATCACCCCATTGTACACACGAAAAACCTTTTGTCAAGTCTTGACTCCTGCTTTTCTGTGTGCACGATAAATGCGTTGTGAGAAAGCTAAACAGAGACAAGAGAACGTGCCCGAGCCAATGCGCGGTGCGTTCGGGTACGGCAACACATGGACCTGAACGGCCATTGAAGTCAACACGAAGTTGGTCTTGGCATATCTCGTTGGCGTAGGTGACGCCGGCTACGCGACGGAGTTTATCCGCAACGAGGCGGGTTAGAGGGCTGGACTCTTCACTTCTCCCCCCCTCCGCCATCGCCCTATTTGCCCACTTCGGCGAGGTAGTAGACGTACTGTCGGGCGGTGCGCCGCCTGACGGAGTCGGGCTCGAGGAACGTCGGGCTCATGCCGGCCTTCTCGAAGAACGGATGCACCCGCCCCATCGCCGCAAGGGCCTCGACAAAAGGCGTCTGGGCGGTGGCCAGCGCGTGGCGTACAAGCCGCTCGGCCAGGCCGCTGCCGCGATATGTCGGGTGGACGATCACGCGCGAGATGCACTCCATCTCGCGGTTGAGCCGGCGGGTCGCCTCGCGGCGGTCGGCCCGCAAGTATCGCCCCGCCGTGGCGATGTTGCGCCCGCGAACGGTCAGCAGCGGCGGCGAGACCACAAGCACGGCCGCGAGGTCCGCACTGGCCAGGTCGCGCCAGCGGCGATACCGCCGGGTTTGCGGGCGGCGGACGACGTAGACCCGCTTGTGGCACGCCGGCGGCCCGGCCAGGTAGTGGAAGCCCGCCAGCTCGTGGTAGTCGCGGATCGTGCCGCGGCCAATCGGCCAGCGCCGCACTTCGTCCGGGCGAGCCCGGCGCGGAGCGTCCATCAGGCGGGCCGGTGCGCCCAGCGGCTTGAGGATCACCAGGTCCGGCTGGAGGTCCGGCACGAGTTCCGGCCGGGGCGTCGCGGCCAGGATCGCCAGCTTGCTGCCCGTCACCAGCCTTCGCATGCGCCGGCACAGGCCGCGCGCCGTGTGGATGTCCAGAGCCGAGCAGAACTCGTCGGCGATAACGAGTTCGGCTTGGCCCGACAGCCGGGCCGCGTGAAGCACGCGCGCCAGCGCCAGCCTCGCATGCTGGCCACCGGAAAGAAAGCGGGCGGGCGTGACCAGTGCCCTCGCCTCGGCCAGGCCGCAGCGCGAGAGCATCTCCAGTTTGCCGGCCAGGGGTCCGCCTTCGAGCACGTCGACAGCCGGTGAGTCGCACGACGCCAACTGCTCCGCCGCAAGCCGGCCGGCGCCGCGAATCTGCCGGGCGACCTCACGCAGCAGCACGCTCTTGCCAGCACCCGACGGCCCGATTACGACAACTATCATCCCGGGCTTGATCTCGAGGGGAAACTGGTCGTACAACGTCTCTTCCTGACAGCCCGACAGGCCGAACATGGCCGCGACGGCGCCCGCATCGCTCGACGCGGGGATCGGGCGGTAAATGCGGGCGTTGACGACAACCGACCAGCCTGGCTTTTTACCAACAGAGCCAGCAGATGCAGCGGTTACAACAGAGGTCATGGCGATGCTCCTGATGAAGAAGGTGTTCTTCGAGGCGATACGTTCAGGCGGGAAAACCACCACGCTTCGCTACTGGCGGCGGCGTATGGTCAGGCCGGGCAGCCTTCAGAAAATCCCCGGGCTGGGCAAGGTCCGCATCGACGA